>NZ_JAFIBW010000001.1:4637500-4950000 GCF_017833295.1 Methylobacterium sp. PvR107 | reverse complement strand
ATCTCCTGACGGAACACGCCCACGGGGCCGAGGCACACGCGCGACGTGGTTTCTTCGGGCGGTTCCAGCAGGGGTTCGAGCGGCGGTTCGAGAGCCTGCGCCGCGGCTATCTCGGCCTGCTGGCGCTCGCCCTCGCGAACCGAGGCCTGTTCGCGGGCGGGTTCCTGCTCGTCGTCGGCCTGTCCTTCGGTCTGCTGCCCTATCTCGGCCGGGACTTCTTCCCGTCAATCGAATCCGACGCCCTGCGGATGCATGTCCGCGCTCCCACCGGCACGCGCATCGAGGAGATGACGGCGCTGACCGGACGGATCGAGAACCGTGTCCGCGCCCTGCTTCCGCCAGGCCGCGTCACCAGCGTCGTCAACAACATCGGCCTGCCGATCAGCGGCATCAACATCTCCTACGGCAACAGCGGCACGATCGGCACGTTCGACGCCGACATGCTGGTGACCCTGGCCGAGGGCGAGGTTGCCGCCGACGCCATCACCCGCGATCTGCGCAGCCGCCTGCCGCGGGAATTTCCCGGCGTGACCTTCTCGTTCCTGCCGGCCGACATCGTCAGCCAGATCCTCAATTTCGGCTCGCCGGCGGCCCTCGACGTGCAGATCGCGGGCCACGACATCGAGGGCAACCGCGCCTACGCGTACACGCTGCTGTCGCGGATCCGGCGGGTCGCCGGCGTCGCCGATGCGCGGATCCAAGAGCAGTCGAAGGGTCCGGCGCTTCGGGTCGACTTCAACCGCGCCCTGGCCGGCGTCGTCGGCCTGACCGAAGGCGACGCGGCGACCAGCGTCCAGGCGAGCCTCTCGGGCAGCACGCAGACGGCGCCGACCTACTGGCTCGACCCGCGCAACGGCGTCTCCTACCCGGTCTCGGTCCAGACGCCACAATATTCCATCGACACGCTCGGCGATCTCAACAACCTGCCGATCACCGCCGCCCGCTCGGAGCAGCTCCTCGGCGGCCTCTCGACCATCTCGCCCGAGCCGCTGAGCGCGGTGGTGACGCACTACAACGTCATGGGCACGGTCAATATCCTCGCCGCCGCGCAGAGCCGCGACCTCGGCGGCACGGCCGCGGATATCCAGGCGCTCATCGACGAGACGAAGGGTACGGTGCCGAAGGGCTCGACCGTGGCGGTGCGCGGTCAGGTCGTCACCATGTCGAACGCCTACCAGCAGCTGCTGATCGGGCTCGGCTTCTCGATCGTGCTCATCTACCTGCTGATCGTAATCAACTTCCAATCCTGGCTCGATCCGTTCGTGATCATCATGGCGCTGCCGGCCGCGCTCGCCGGGATCGTCTGGATGCTGTTCGTCACGCAGACGCACGTCTCCGTCCCGGCGCTGACCGGCGCGATCATGTGCATGGGCGTCGCGACCGCCAACTCGATTCTGGTGATCAGCTTCGCCCGGGAGCAGCTCGCAGAGGGCCTGAGCGCCCTCGACGCCGCGTTGGCGGCGGGCGCGACGCGGCTGCGGCCGGTGATCATGACGGCGCTCGCCATGGTCATCGGCATGCTCCCGATGGCGATCGAGCCGGGGCAGAACGCACCCCTCGGCCGCGCCGTGATCGGTGGCCTGCTCTTTGCCACCACGGCGACGCTGTTCTTCGTCCCCGTCGTCTTTGCCATGGTACATGGCCGCGCGCGCGGCCCGGCAGCTGCGTCGCTCCCCGGTGCTCTTCCCTCTCCGTCCGTCTGAGCTGGATCACACATGGACCCCGTCGAGACGCCAACGCCGTCCAAGCGCAAGGTCGTCGTGCTTTTGCTCGGCGTCGCGGCGGGCGCCGCCGCGCTGGCCTATACCGGCATCGCCAACCGCGCGAAGGGCATGCAGGAGATCGAGGCCTGGACCGAACGTCAGGCCGTTCCGACCGTCCGGGTCGTCCAGGCCAAGCGCGGCCCGCGCGATCAGGAGCTGTCGCTGCCCGGCACCCTCAACGCCTATTACACCGGGTCACTCTATGCCCGCGCCAGCGGCTACGTGACGGCGTGGCACAAGGATATCGGCGCCCGCGTGCGGAAGGACGAAGTGCTGGCCGACATCTCGGCGCCGGATCTCGACCAGCAGCTCTCCGAAGCCCGGGCGAACCTGGTCCAGCTCCAGGCTGCCGTCCAGCAGGCCCAGGCCAACGCGGATCTCAGCGACGCCACCAACAAGCGCACCGCCCGCCTCGTCACCCAGGGCTGGTCCAGCGAGGAGCGGGGCGATACCGACCGCTTCACCGCGGCCTCGCGGGCGGCGGCGCTGTCCGTCGCCAAGGCCAACCTCGTTGTCCAACAGGCGGTCGTGAGCCGCCTGGAGGAGCTGACGCGGTTCAAGCAGATCAAGGCGCCCTTCGACGGCATCGTCACCGCCCGTGCCGTCGATATCGGCGATCTCCTCACCGCCGGCGGCACGTCGGGACGGCCGCTCTACCGCGTCTCGGACATCCACCGGATGCGCGTCTACGTGAACGTGCCGCAGGGATTCCTGGCGGTCATGAAGCCGGGACTGAAGGCGTCCCTGCACGTTCCCGGACAGGATTCCCCGTTCTCCGCCGAGGTGACGTCGACGGCCAACGCGGTCGCGGAGGATTCACGCAAGGGGCTGGTCGAGCTGCAGGCCGACAATCCCGACGGCGCGCTCTGGCCGGGAGCCTTCGTGGAGGTGCACTTCCAGATCCCGTCGAACCCGGACACCCTGCGGATCCCCACGACCGCGCTGCTCTTCACCAAGAACGGCACCCAGGTGGCGGAGGTGCAGGACGATCATCGGGTCGCCCTGAGAAAGGTCAAGCTCGGCCGCAACCTCGGCAACGACGTGGAGATTCAGGGCGGCGTGACCCTGGCACAGCGTCTGATCGACAACCCGCAGGAATTCCTGAGCTCCGGCGACGTGGTGCAGGTTGCCGGCGAGGCCGCGTTGCCGCGGACCGCGTCAGCGGAATGAGGCGCAGCCGTTGAGAGCGGCTCGGCAGCCGACAACGCCACGTGATTCCGCACCGATTCACGATGCGGATCTCCCCATTCCAGCTCTCGGAAGCGTGCCGTCGCTCTGCGGCCCGGACGCCTGCTTAGCAAAATTTTGGCCTGCGCGAAGGCACCTTCGGTTTGCGCGGCACAGGCGGTCACATGGGCGGCTCTCCCCTACCAAAAGCCGCAGATGATTTGCGGGAACTGAACCCGTGGTGGGTCAAACCGTGCGGAAGGCCGGGCGGCTCTAGCGGCTCTGGCCGGGACGGGCTGTGGCATTGCCTCCGGCACCGCGGCCGTCGCTGGCGATCGATCCGGTCCCTGCGCTGCAGCCGTGCGGCCTCATTTCCGGCGAGCTGATCGCCATGGCTCGCCAAGCCCGCGCCTTCGCGGATCGACAGGATCTCACGAAATCCATCGACATTTTGAGGTCAGTCACGGTTTGCCGGGAGGTCCGTCTTGGGGCTCCTCGCCTTCATTCTGTTCGTCTGTCCATGGATGGGCCTGGCCGGGCTTCTGTCGCGGCAGGAGCGACGGAGCCGGCCGCTCTGAGAGCGGCCCGGCTGCGCGGCCGGCTTTGAGCTTGGACCTCGGCCACGAGCCTTCGGCGGGGTCGAAGCATTTCTGACCCTCCGGCCGCTGCGCACCTGACGCTAAGGCATCGGCAATCGATTCCCGCTCCGAGCATGGCCGGCGGGAGCGAAGCTATCTGCCGATTCCGCCTAGATTGGGAGCACATTCCCGTCCAGACGGCCTATCTTGACCACATTCCCATCGCGGATCGGCGCGGGCGCCGGGTGGAGGATTGCGTGTCTGTTCCGTCCTTCGAAGCCGCATCGGGCCTTTCGCTCCCGATCACCGGCCGCGAAAGCCTCGGCACGATGGCCCAGCCCGGTCGGCTGCCGCGCCGGGCGCGAAGCTGCGTCCTCACCCCTCGGCATCGGAACCCGCACCGGCCAGCGAGACCGGTCGACCCGGCCGTATGCCCGCCTCAGAACCCCCGACACCGCTCCCGACACGAACGAGGTATCGATGAAGACGACGCGACGCTCGGTTCTGGCAGGCGCGCTGGCGCTGTCGGCGACCCGAGCACTGGCAGCGGACCCCTTGCGGGTGATTGCCTCCTCGGTGCCGCATGCGGAGATCCTACAATACGTCACCGGCGCGCTCGCGCCCGGCTTTCCCCTGACGGTGATCGAGATCAGCGGCGACGTCCGGCCCAACGCGCTCCTGCGGGACGGCGATGCCGATGCCAATTTCTTCCAGCACGTCCCCTATCTCCGCGCCGAGGAGGCTGAACTGCGGGTTCAGTTGGCGGTGGTCGCCACCGTCCATGTCGAGCCGCTCGGCATCTACTCGCGGCGCGTGAAGGCGCTGGCCGAGGTGGCCAAGGGCGCCCAAGTCGCCGTCGCGAACGACGTGACCAACTTCACGCGCGGATTGAAGCTCCTCCAGGCGAATGGCCTGATCCGGCTTCGGTCCAGCGATGCGGGGGCCTTCGCCACCCTGCAGGACATCGCCGAAAACCCGCGAGACTTGCGGTTCATCGAGGTCGCGCGGTCGCAGCTGCCCCGTTCTCTTGACGATGTCGCGCTCACGGTCATCAACGGCAACGACGCCTTGGAATATGGTCTCGTTCCGGCTCGCGATGCGCTTGCACTCGAACGCGCCGAGGGCAACCCGTACGCGAACGTCCTGGTCACGACGCAGGCCCTCGCCAAGGATGAGCGGATCCAGCGACTGGCGTCACTGCTGACCTCGGCTGACGTCGCCCGTTTCATCCACGACCGTTACAAGGGATCGGTGATCCCGGTACGGGCCGCGTGACAGCTCGGCTTCGGATCGGTTCGACGGTGGCGCGACACTGATCCCTTTGGGTGCCCGCTATCGGAGGCGGTCCCAAGAGGCGCCACGATCTGCGTCGAGACGATTGTTCTTCGAACACCGGGGCGACGAGAGAGATCGACATCACGTGTCGGAAAGCTTTGGCCTGTACTTGCCTCGGCCCTGCGCAAGCGACTCCCGGATAAACAAAGCTCAACCTTCTCCACGTGTCGCGGGCCGGCGGGTACCTAAGAGGGAGTTCCGATTGGTCGTCTCCGTATCGCCGTCGCCTTGTCGCGAGGCCGGCGCAAAGCTCATCCGGTTCGAGCAGGTGTCGAAGGTCTACCCGATCCCGGGCGATGCCGACCCGATCGCGGCGCTCGTCGGCGTCGACCTTGCCGTTGAGGCGGGCTCGATTCACGGGATCATCGGGCGCTCCGGCGCTGGAAAGTCGACGCTGATCCGGCTCATCAACGGCCTGGAGCGTCCCAGTAGCGGACGGGTCTTCATCGGTGACGTGGAGGTCTCGCGGCTGACCGAGCGGGAGATGCGCGGGACGCGAAGCCGGGTCGGCATGATCTTCCAGCATTTCAACCTGCTCTCCTCGCGCAGTGCCGCCGACAACATCGCCCTGCCTCTGGAACTTGCGGGTTGGAAACGCGGTGCGATCCGCGATCGTGTCGCGGAGCTTCTTGCGCTGGTGGGTCTCGACGCCGAGGCCGCGCGGTATCCGGCCGAGCTGTCTGGCGGCCAGATGCAGCGGGTCGGAATCGCGCGGGCGCTCGCGACAGGGCCGGATGTCCTGCTGTCGGACGAGGCCACATCGGCGCTCGATCCGGAGACCACGCGGTCGATCCTGGCGTTGCTCAAGCGGATCAACGCGACGCTCGGGCTCACCATCGTCCTGATCACCCATGAGATGTCGGTGATCCGGACCGTCGCCGATGCGGTGGCGGTGATCGAGGGCGGCGCCATCGTCGAGGCTGGCTCGGCCTTCGAGGTGTTCACCCGGCCGCGATCCGACATCACCCGTCGTCTGTTGGCCACGGAGACCGGGTCCGCCGTGCCGCCGGGCCTCGCCGCGCGGATCAGCGCCGCGCCGTGCCTGGGCGGCGCACCTTTGTTGCAGCTCCGCTTCAGGGGGCCCGGCGGCGATGCGGGGCTCGTTGCACGGCTGGCCCGCGAGACCGGGATCGAGGCGGCGATCCTGGCCGGCACCGTGGACGAGATCGGCGGCCAGCCGTTCGGCACGCTCGTCGTGGCGCTGTCGCCAGGACCGGAAGTGGTCGGCCGGGCGCAGGCATTCCTGAGCGCGGCGGGGACGGCGGCAGACCTCCTCGGCTACCTCGATCCGGTCGAGGAGGCCGCCTGTGTCGCCTGACTATCTCGGGCTCCTATCCGAGGCCACGCGCCAGACCCTGATCATGGGGGCGCTCTCCGCAATCATCGGGACCCTGATCGGCCTGCCGCTGGGCGTGTTCCTGGCGACGAGCCGGCGAGGTGAACTCCTCGCCGCGCCGGCCCTGAACGCGGCTCTGGGGCTCGCGGTCAACGCCACGCGCTCAACACCCTTCATCATCCTGGTCGTGGCAATCATCCCGTTCACCCGCCTCGTCGCCGGCACGTCGCTCGGGACCGGTGCCGCCGCTGTTCCGCTCACGGTGGCCGCAGCCCCCTACATCGCGCGCCTCGTCGAGGCGGCGATCCGCGAGGTGGATCACGGGCTCGTCGAGGCGGCCCGCGCCTTCGGAGCGAGCCCCGCACAGATCATCCGCAAGGTGCTGATCCCGGAGGCGCTGCCAGGCATCGTGCTCGGGCTGACCTTGGCTGTCGTCTCGCTCATCGGCTATTCCGCGATGGCCGGCGCTGTCGGGGGCGGCGGCCTCGGGGATCTCGGGATCCGCTACGGCTACCAGCGTTTCCGGCCCGAGATGATGCTCGCTGTCGTCATTGTTTTGATTCTGCTTGTCCAAGCGGTCCAGACTGCGGGCGATTGGCTCGCCCGACGCGTCAACCGACGCATCCGCCGCGACTGACCGATCGAAGGCCGGCGCCCCCTCCCCTCCGGCCCATGTCACGCACGTCGGCCATGAGGTCGTCGGTCGGTCCGGCGCCCTGAGCCCGTACCGGCTCCAAATGGCGGCCGAGCTCCCGCGACTCTGCATTCCATAGGACAGGGCTCGCCAATTAAATCCTCTCGGCGCATTGGTCGATGTGACCCTTATTGCATTACCACGATGTATTGATAATCATCGGAAATTTGATTTCTTCCTTGAGCAAGGTTAAATTGCCCAATATAATCGCTTGGAAAAACATGGATGCTGATGTTTAGGTCCGCACTTGCGCGGAGATCGTCCGCCAGCCTCCGAACGATCATCATCGGGTCTGCGGTGGTCCTGTTTTGTCTGTCCGTGGCGATCGGGGCGTTCTCGATTGCCCGCATCGGCCTGATCAACGACGTGAGTCGCACTGTCGCCGGAGAAATGAGGGTGGCGGCTATCCTAAGAACGATGAAACAGCTGAGCCAGGAGCTGCGCGCCCTCGACGTCCTGGCCCACATTGCTCCGTCGGACGAGAGCCGCCGGACCTACCGCGCTCAAGGCGACCAGGTGCAGGCGGCGTTCTCGGCGGCCTGGAGCGCCTACGCGCCGACGGTGACCGGAGCGGAGGAACAGCGGCTCGCCCGTGGGCTGCGCGAAGCCTGGCGGCATTTCCGCGCCGTCGAGGCCGAAGCGGCCGCCCTGGACGAGGCCGGTGAGATGGAACTCGCCGACACGGTGATCACGAGCGCGCTGCAAGGCGATTCGGCAGCTCTCGCGCAGGCGATCGACACCGCCCTGACCTATCGCGAAGCCAGAGCGTTCGAACAGGCGGCGGTGGCGGACGCGGTCGGCGCCAGCGCGCGGCTGGCAATTGCCGCGGCCGTGGCCGTGGCGTCTGCCCTGACGGGGGGGATCGTCTGGTTCAACCTGCGCAGGGTGGCTGCGCCGATTGCCGCGATGACCCGCGCCATGCAGGGCTTGGCGTCCGATCGTCTCGCTGCGGCACTCCCGGCGGGAGAGCGGCAGGACGAACTCGGCGCGATGGCGGGCGCGCTGCAGGCGGTCAAGGCTCGTGTGCTGGAGGCCGGGACGCGCGAGGCGGCGGCAGATCGGGCACGCGCCACAATTGAGCAGCAGCGCCGGATCGCGGTGCACGCGGTGGCGGCGGATTTCGAGTCCGCGGTTGGCGAGATCGTCGGGACGGTGGCCTTGGCTGCAGCCGAGCTGCGCGGGACGGCCGACCGGATGCGATGTGCGGCGGGGGCGGCCGTGAACCGGACGAGCACGATAGAGGCCGCCGCCGAGCGAGCCGGCTCCACGATCCAAACGATCGCGGCCGCTGCCGACGAACTCGGCAGCTGGATTCAAGAGGTCGGCCGCCAGGCTCAGATGACGGCCGCCATGGCCAGCGGCGCCGCCATGGAGGCGGAGCGGGCGACCGGTCGCGTCGAGGCTTTGAGCGGCGCCGCGGAACGGATTGGGGATGTCGTCCGGCTCATCGCCA
This sequence comes from Methylobacterium sp. PvR107, assembly GCF_017833295.1. Classification (NCBI taxonomy): domain Bacteria; kingdom Pseudomonadati; phylum Pseudomonadota; class Alphaproteobacteria; order Hyphomicrobiales; family Methylobacteriaceae; genus Methylobacterium; species Methylobacterium sp. PvR107. The sequence continues at coordinate 4,941,674 of NZ_JAFIBW010000001.1, read as the reverse complement.
AGATCGCGGCGCAGACCAATCTCCTCGCTTTGAACGCCGCTATCGAGGCGGCGCGCGCCGGCGAGGCCGGGCGCGGCTTCGCGGTCGTGGCTGCCGAGGTCAAGGTCCTCGCAGGCCAGACCAAGCAGGCGACGGACGACATCACCCGCCACGTCGCCGTCATTCAGAGCTCCACAGCCGAGGCGGTCGCGGCCGTTGCGGATATCACCACCCGGGCCGGCGACATGAACCAAGCCGCCGCATCGATCGCCGCTCTGGTCGAGGAGCAGGGAGCCGCGACCCGGGAGATCGTGCACATCGCACGGGCCGCACAGGGCAGCAACGCGGTCGGCGCACACATCGCCGGCATGGTCGAGACCGCAGAAACCGCGGGCGCGGCTGCGATCGGGATGCTTGACCAAGCGAGCGCGCTTTCGCGCGACGCCGAGCGCCTGCGCGACGAGGCTGCCTGCATCCTCGACACCATCCGGGCCGCCTGAGCGGTGCCGAGGCCCAGCCATGAGGGATCCCGCCGCATGAGCCGAACACGCCATGTCCGGGTTCTGGCTCGGATCTGCGCGGCAGCCCTGGCTGCACTCGCGTGCGGTGCGGATCATGCCCTCGCGACCACACTCGGCATCGCGATGACCCAGCCGGTCGGGTCGATGCAGCTGCTGCACGACAGCTTGGAGGAGCACGCGAGAGCCCGAAGCCTCCTGGTACGCTTCGCCTATGCCCCCGAAGGTGCAGGCGCGCAGCAGATCGCGCAGGTCCGGGACCTCATCGCCGCGAAAGTCGACGCGCTGCTGGTCATGCCGGTCGAGCCGGCCGCAAATGCCGCGATCACCCGCCTCGCCCAGGAGGCCGACATCCCGCTGGTCTATGTCAACGACGGGCCACGCGAGGATTGGCTTGCGGGGCGGGTCGCCCTCGTGATCCCGAACGAGCTCGTGGCCGGTCGCCTGCAGATGCGCAAGCTCGCCCAGATGATGAACGGAAGCGGCCGCCTCGCGATCATCTCGGGAAACCCCGCCCGAGCGGGTTCCGTCCTGCGCACCCGAGGCGTCAAGGCGGTGATGGCCGAGGTTCCGGGCCTTCAGCTCGTTGCGGAAGGCGCCGCCGATTGGGATCGCGGAACGGCAAGAACGCTGGTTTCCGGATGGCTCGCACAGGGAATGGGCATCGATGCGATTGCCGCCAACAACGACGCGATGGCGATCGGCGCCGCGGAGGCCGTCGAAGCGGCCGGGTTGCCCGCTGGGCGGATCCTGATCGGCGGTATCGATGCGACCGCGGACGGCATGCTGGCCATGCAGCGCAAACGTTTGGCGGTGACCGTCCACCAGGATGCCACGCTGCAGGGCCGCCGAGCCATCGACGACGCCCTGGCGCTGATCGCGCATCGGCCGGTTCAGCAATACGACTGGATGCCGTGCAGGCTGGTCACAGACAGGATGTCGACCATGCAATTTTCGAAATAGACGGCCTGGCGTCGCTACCACCTGTAGCTGTCGCACGGGACCTCGATCTGCTATGCCGCGCGCGTCCATCTGCGCGCGCTTCGGACAGGCGTTCTCGCGCGCCACGGCTGCGATCCCGCGGCCCGCAGGAGTTCGGAATGACCGTCCGGCCCGCGAGTCCGGAGCCCAGTGCCGGAACCGATCCGGCAACGAATCAGGCATGCCGGCACGGTCGGTCCGAAGGCGGCTGCGTCGCCTGTGATGTCCGCAGGGTCAGTGTCTGCGCCGCTCTCACCGGTCAGGAGCTCGAGCGCCTGGAGGCGGTCAGCCACCGGATCGTACTCGACCCGCGTCAGATCCTGTTCGGTCAGGAGGATCGGGCCGACGCCGTCTACAATGTGACTGAGGGGGCCCTCCGGCTGTCCCGCCTGCTCCCCGACGGGCGCCGCCACGTCATCGGTTTTGCGCTCATCGGCGACTTTGTTGGCCTCGCTCTTCCGGAGCGTTTCACCGTCACGGCCGAAGCGCTCACGCCGGTGGCGCTCTGCCGCTTCGACCGGCGTGCCTTCACGGCTCTCGTGGAGGACGTACCGCACCTGCTGCGGCGCCTGCACGAGCGTGCGGGCTACGAACTCACCCTGGCGCAGGATCACATGATGCTCCTCGGGCGGCGGACCGCCGAGGAAAAGGTCGCCGCCTTCCTGCTCGGCCTGCGGGCGCGCTATGCCCGGATCGGGCTCACGTCGGTGACGCTGGAGCTGCCGATGTGCCGCCAGGACATCGCCGACCATCTGGGGCTCACCATCGAGACCGTGAGCCGGATGCTCACCCGCCTGGATCGCGAAAGGGCCATCCTGATCGTGCCAGGCGGCGTGCGGCTCGTCGATCCCGGCCGGCTGGAGCAGCTGGCCGCCAGCTGAGCGGCGCATCTCAGTGCGCCATCAGGCAGCAGATCGCGGTGCTTCGAAGGATATCGCGGGTCGCGCCGCCGAAGGCCCATTCCCGGAGCCGGGAATGGCCGTAGGCGCCCATGACGATCAGGTCGGCCTCCTGCTCGCGGGCGAACCGGAGGATCTCCTCACCGTCGCTCACGGTCGTCGTCAGCAGGTGGCTCGTCACCGAGGCACCGTGGCGGTCCAGATGGCGGGCAACATCCTGTGCGCCGTCGAACCGGGCGCCCTCGCCTGTCGTGACGACGAAGACCTGATCGGCCGAGCGGATGAACGGCATGCTTCCGGACACGGCCCTGCGCGCCTCCGGCGTATCCTTCCACGCCACGACGATGCGCCGTCCCACCAGGTCGGCCACCCGGGGCGGGACCACCAGGACGGGCCGGCCGGCCTCCATCAGGACGGGTCCGAGCGCGACGCCGAGCGGATCCGGATCGAGGTCGCCCAGGCCGGCGCGTCCGATCACGAGGAGGTCTGCGGCCCGGCCCTGTTTAATGATGTGCACGAAGGGCCGTTCGGTGGCGGCGCGCCACTCGGTCCGGGAGGCCTCGCCGGCACAGCGGGCGAAGATCCCGTGAGCCCGTTCGAGTTCCTGCAGGATCTCGTTCCTTGAGCGGTCGTACTGGGCCTCGGCATCCCCGAGGTCGTGCGCGAAGAGCCGCGCCGGCACCGCCGCGGCGGCGGCCCCTGTGAGATGCGCATCGAAGCGGCGCGCGAGGCCGGCCGCGAGGCGGATCCGGTCGGGCGCGGTCTCGGCGAAATCCACCGATACGAGAATGTTGGCGTAGCGCACGGCGACCTCCTCGGGACCGGTCGTCCGGCCCCGGGGCGGCAATGTCGGCGGTGCCGTTCGGCGAAGCCTTGATCCAGCGCAAACGGCGAGGCCGGTCGCGCAATCCCCCGTGCAGCGGCACGCTTTGCGCTGGATCAAGGAACGGCCGCCCAGGGCGCGTCAGAGGTCGCGGGTCCGTTCCTCCGGAGACCGCGATGTCCGCCCTCGAACTGCCCAGTGCAGTCAACCTCGCGCGAGCCCAGTTCGCGCTCACGATCGTCTGGCACTTCCTGTTCCCGGCCTTCACCATCGGGCTCGCGAGCTATCTCGCGGTGCTTGAAGGCTTCTGGCTGCGGACCGGGAAGGCCGTCTACCTCGATACCTACCGCTACTGGCTCCGGATCTTCGCCATCGCCTTCGCGATGGGCGTCGTCTCGGGTCTGGTCATGAGCTACCAGTTCGGCACGAACTGGTCGGTCTTCGCCGATCGCACGGCGCCGGTGCTCGGGCCTCTCCTCGGCTACGAGGTCCTCACGGCCTTCTTCCTGGAGGCCGGCTTCCTCGGCGTCATGCTGTTCGGCCTGGAACGTGTCGGCAAGCGCCTGCACTTCCTGGCGACCTGCCTGGTGGCCGGCGGCACGCTCACCTCCGCCTTCTGGATCCTGTCGGCCAATTCCTGGATGCAGACGCCCACAGGCCACGTGGTCGGTCCGGACGGGCGCTTCGCCCCGGCCGATTGGTGGGCGATCGTCTTCAACCCGTCCTTCCCGTACCGCTTCGCCCATACGGTCACGGGCGCCTATCTCACCACCGCGATGATCGTCGGGGCGGTGGGCGCGTGGCACCTGTTGCGCGACCGTGCCAATCCCCGCGCCCGGCTCATGTTCTCCATGGCCATGTGGATGGCGGCCGTCGTCGCGCCGGCCCAGATGATCATCGGCGACCTGCACGGCGGCAACTCCTACCAGCATCAGCCGGCCAAGGTCGCCGCCATGGAAGGGCACTTCGAGTCGGAGCGGCGCGCGCCCGCGATCCTGTTCGGTTGGCCCGACGCGGAGGCCGGACTGGTGCGGGATCGGATCGGCATACCCGGTCTCGCCAGCCTCTACCTGACGCACGATCTCGACGGCGAGGTCCGGGGCCTCAAGGACATGCCGCGGGAGACTTGGCCGACGAACCTGCCGCTGGTGTTCTGGTCCTTCCGGGTGATGGTCGGCCTCGGCCTGCTGATGATCGCGCTCGGCCTCGCGGCTTTGTGGCTGCGCCGGCACGGCCGGCTTTACGAATCCCCGTGGCTGCACCGCTTCGCGGTGGGCATGGGACCCTCGGGACTGATCGCGGTCACGGCCGGATGGACGGTGACCGAGGCGGGCCGGCAGCCCTTCACGGTCTACGGCGTCCTGCGCACCGCCGACAGCGTTTCGCCGGTGGCCGCTCCGGCCGTCGCCGCCTCGCTGGCCGCCTTCGCGATCGTCTACCTCGCGGTGTTCGGGGCGGGCATCTGGTACCTCCTGCACCTGTTCAACCAAGTGCCCCACGCCCACGAGCCGGGGCCGCCCACCGACCAGCCGATCCGCACCGCAGGGATCACCCCGGCGCCCGTCCTCATCGCCGGTGCGGTGGCGGACGGCCGTCCCCTCGCCCAGCCCGCGGAGTAAGCCCGATGTCCCTCGATCTCACGCTCATCTGGGCGCTGCTCATCGCGACGGCCGTCTTTCTCTACGTGGTGATGGACGGTTTCGACCTCGGGGTCGGTATCCTGTTCCCGGCCGTCCGCGGCAAGGCGGAGCGGGATGTCATGGTCAACACGGTCGCCCCCGTCTGGGACGGCAACGAGACCTGGCTCATCCTCGGCGGCGGCGGGCTGTTCGCGGTCTTCCCGCTCGCCTACGCGACCATCCTGCCGGCGCTCTACATGCCGCTGATCTTGATGCTGCTGGCCCTGGTGTTCCGCGGCGTCGCCTTCGAGATGCGCTTCCGCGCCGCGACCCTGCGGTCGCAAGCTGTGTGGGACCGGTCCTTCTCGTGGGGCAGCTACGTGGCGGCCTTCTGCCAGGGTATCTGCCTCGGTGCGCTGGTCCAAGGCATCCGGGTGGAGGGCCGCGCCTATGCGGGCGGCTGGTGGAACTGGCTGACGCCGTTCTCGCTGCTGACCGGGGCCGCCCTGGTCGCCGGCTACGGCCTGCTCGGGGCGTGCTGGCTGATCTGGAAGACCGAGGGGGAACTCCAGCTCCGAGCCTACCGGCTTGCACGGCGGCTCGGATACGTCACCCTGGCGGCGATCGTGATCGTCTCCGCCGCCATGCCGTTCCTGAGCGCGGCCTTCCGGGCCCGCTGGATCGCTTGGCCGAACCTCGTCCTCGCCGCGCCGGTTCCGATTTTGGTCGCGCTCCTGGCTTGGCGGTTCTTCGTAGCCCTCGACCGGCGCGCCGAGGTGATGCCGTTCCTCTGCGCGCTCGGTCTGTTCCTGCTGTCGTATGTCGGCCTCGGAATCAGCCTGTGGCCGATGATCGTCCCGCCGGCGATCACCATCTGGGACGCCGCCACCCATCCGAGCAGCCAGGCCTTCCTGCTCGCCGGCGCGGTCGTGCTGGTGCCGATGGTGCTGGTCTATACCGGCTACGTATACTGGTTGTTCCGAGGCAAGGTCGCGGCCGGCGCCCCGGGCTACCATTAGGAGGGCGGGTCATGACCTCGGTGACGAAAACCCGCACATCCCTGCATCGGCTTGGCTGGTTCATCGCGCTCTGGGCCGGCGGCGTCGCGGGCCTCACCGCCGTGGCGCTGCCGCTCCGATGGCTCCTGAAGGCGGTGTGAGGGCCAAAGCGACGGCCGCGTCGCCCCCGAGTGACGCGGCGCTCGGCGTCAACGCATGACGAACGGGTTCTCCGGCGCGTCCCGGCTGGTCGAGATCCAGACGCTCTTGGTCTCCAGAAATTCCCGGATCGATTCGATACCGCTCTCGCGGCCGATGCCGGAGCGCTTCATGCCGCCGAACGGCATCATGTAGCTGACCGCCCGGTAGGTATTCACCCAGACGGTGCCGGCCCGCAAACCTTTGGACATGCGCATCGCGCGGCCGATATCCTGGGTCCAGACGCCGGCCGCCAGCCCATAGACTACGTCGTTGCCGATCCTCAGCGCCTCCGCCTCGTCGTCGAAGCCGATGATCGACAGGACCGGGCCGAACACCTCCTCCTGGGCGATGCGCATGGCGTTGGTGACGCCGGTGAAGATCGTCGGCTCGACGAACTGGCCGCCGATCACCCCGGGCCCGGTGGCCGGGTTGCCGCCGAACACGCAGCGCGCGCCTTCGCTCTTGGCGAGCGCGATGTAGTCGAGCACCTTCGCGTATTGCGGCGGCGTGGTGATCGGTCCGATGTTGGTGTCGGCCTGCATGGGATCGCCGAGCTTGGCCGTGCGGGCAAGCTCGATCAGGCGGGTGACGAAGTCCTCGCGGATGCTGTTCTGGACCAGGAGCCTGGAGCCGGCGATGCAGGTCTGCCCGGTGGCCGCGAAAATGCCTGAGATCGCGCCCGCGGCGGCGGCCTTCAGGTCGGCATCGGCGAAGACGATGTTGGGTGACTTGCCGCCAAGCTCGAGGGAGACGCGCTTGATCTGGCGCGCGGCCGCTTCGTAGACCTTCGCGCCGGTGACGTCAGAGCCCGTGAAGGTGATCTTCGCGACGTCCGGGTGCTCCACGATGGCGGTCCCCGCCTCGCCGCCATATCCGGTGACGACGTTGAACATTCCGTCCGGAAGGCCGGCCTCCTTGGTCAGCCGTGCGAATTCCAGCGTGCTGGCGGACGCGAATTCCGAGGGCTTCACCACGACCGCGCAGCCGGCCGCGAGCGCGGGGGCGCATTTCCAGGCCACGAACAGCAGGGGTGAGTTCCAGGCGGTCAGCGCCCCGACCACGCCCACCGGCTCATGCCGGGTGAACGCGAAGGTCTCGGGCTTGTCGATCGGCACTTGGGCGCCCTCGACCTTGTCGGCGAGGCCAGCGTAGTACCACCACCATTCCGGCTGGTAGCGGGTCTGGCCGTACATCTCGGCGAAAAGCTTGCCGTTGTCGCGGACCTCGACCTCGGCCAGCGCCTTGGCCTCCCGCTCGACGAGGTCCCCGATCCGGCGCAGCACCTTCCCGCGGGCCGAAGCGGTCATGGTGGCCCAGGGCCCCTCCCACATGGCGCGCTTGGCCGCCGCCACTGCCCGGTCGACATCGGCCCGCGAGGCACGCGGAATCCGGGCCCAGGCCTCGCCGCGATAGGGATCGATCGACTCGAACCACGAGCCCTCGACCGGATCGACGTGCTCACCGTCGATGTAGAGCTGATAGGTCTTCACGGCGCGCATCTCCGGGATGAGATGTCCGCCATATGGACCCGCCGGCGGGCGGCGGCGAGCCCGGGCGCTCAGGCGTTGGCGCTGAGGCGGCGGATGTCGGCGTCGACCATCTCGGTGATGAGCGCTTCCAGACTCGTCTTCGCCTCCCAGCCGAAGGTCGCCTTCGCCTTGGCGGGGTTGCCCAGGAGCACCTCCACCTCCGCCGGCCGGAACAGGGACGGGTCGATGACGAGGTGGTCGTCGATATCCAGGCCCGCATGCTTGAATGCGATGACGCACATGTCCCGCACCGTCGTGGTCCGCCCGGTGGCGATCACGTAGTCGTCCGGCCAGTCCTGCTGCAGCATCAGCCACATCGCCTCGACGTAGTCTCGGGCATGGCCCCAGTCGCGCTTGGCGTCGATATTGCCCAGCCGCAGCTCCTTCTGCTTGCCGAGCTTGATCCGCGCCACCGCGTCCGTAACCTTGCGGGTCACGAATTCCACGCCGCGCAGCGGGCTTTCGTGGTTGAACAGGATGCCGTTCGAGGCGTGCAGCCCGAAACTCTCCCGGTAGTTTATCGTCATCCAGTGCGCGTAAAGCTTGGCCACCCCGTAGGGCGAGCGCGGGTAGAACGGCGTGGTCTCGCTCTGGCGCTCCTCCTGGATCAACCCGAACATCTCCGAGGTCGAAGCTTGGTAGTAGCGCGCCTGCGGGGCCACCGAGCGCAGGCATTCCAGCATGTGCACGGCGCCGAGCCCCGTCACCTGCCCGGTCAGCAGCGGCTGCTGCCAGGAGGAGGTGACGAAGGATTGCGCGGCGAGGTTATAGATCTCGTCGGGCTTGGCCGCCTGGACGATGCGCAGCAGGGCGGATTGGTCGAGCAGATTGCCGTCGACCAGCTCCACGTCGTCGAGAATGCCGAGCCACTTCAACCGATGGTCGAACACGCCGGCATGGCTGGAGCGGCGCACGATGCCGGTCACCGCGTAGCCCTTCTTCAGGAGCAGTTGCGCCAGATACGCGCCGTCCTGGCCCGTCACACCCGTGATCAGCGCTCGCTTGGCCGTCATGAACCCGTCTCGTTCCGCAGTTGACCGGCTGCTACGACCGCGACCGCATCCGCGTCAAGGAGCAGCCAGACCTCAATATCTTCCGACGCTGAATGTCACCGATGCGCGGAGGATTTAGGTTGCGAATGTATTCAAATGCTGCTCGATCAATATTTATTAGTCCTTGTTCGCGCATCTCACGGGGAGGACAGCCAGTCCGCGACGCCAGAAATCGACCGGAACTCGTCCAGGGCGTGGACGCGCGCCTTCGGCAGCGCCGATCGCGCCATGGTCGCCAGGGCGTGACCGGGACCGAGTTCCAGAACCCGGTCGGCGCCGTATTCGCCGCAGGCTTCAAGACAAGCAGCCCAGTCAATCGTCCGCGAAATCTGAAGCGCGAGCTTTTCCAGCCCCGCTTCGGCTCGGAAAACCGCAGCTCCGTCGAGGCCGCTGACAAGACGCGGCGCACCGGCCGGAGGACGTTCCTGATTTGCGGCCTGCAGGATGTGCCGGAACGCATCTGTCGCTGACGACAGGAACGGCGTGTGGGAGGGGGTCCGGACCGGCAGGATGACGGCTCGCTGCGCCCCCGATCCGCTCGCCGCGGAGCACAGGGTATCGAGGGCGTCCCGCCGACCGCCGACGACGCCGCTGTCCGAGGCGTTGCGGATGGCGAGGTGGCATCCGTGGCTGGCCGCGAGCGTGTCCAGAACATCGAGCCGAAGACCCCGTATCCCCGCCAGCCCGAAACCCCGGCCCGTGGCGGCGTCCATCACCTCGGCTCGACGCGCGGCCAGCGTCAGGACGACTTCAGGAGCGAGCCGTCCGGCGACACCCCACGCGGCGAAATCGCCGATGCTGTAGCCGGCCACAATGGCGCGGGCCGGTCGAGCGCAGCTGAGGGCGTTCCAGGCGGCAAGTGCCGCGACGCAGCACAGGATCTGCCCCGTGCGGTTCGCGTGCAGGTCGTCGCCGCCGGTCCTGGCGACGTCGCGCGGATCCCGGCCGCCCAGGAGCGGCTTGGCGGCGGCGAAGATCGCCTGAGCTTCGGGTCGGTCGGCCGTGAGATCGAACATCCCCGGATGCTGGCCGCCCTGGCCGGAGAGCAGGATCGCGAGCGTCATCGGCGGATCGACGCCCGCAGAGCCGCGGCCGGCACCAGAGCCACCCGATCGAGGCTCTTGGCCACGACCGATCCGTCTTCAGGGGCGTCGCGCAATTCCCGCCACTGCACACCGGTCCCGTCCGGAAGCAGGATCTCTCCGTCGATGGACATGGGTGCCGTGTCCGCGACAGCGCCGATCCGCTCGAGCAGGCCGGCCGGCAGGCCGGTCGCGCACGGCCAGAGCAGGTCGAGATCGGACGTCGCGCTCAGATAGGTCAGACCGGTCAGGGCCTGCCAGAGCAGGGCGCCGAACGGTCGCGGCACGATCGCGTCGTGGCGGCCGACCGCGACCAGGGCGCCAATGCTCGCTTGCCACGCCGCAGGAGCATGCCGGGCCGCTTCGGCCAGATCCGGTGCCTCCCTGGGCGACAGCATCGCTGACGGCAGGGCGAGCCCGATCCGCCGCTTGCCGTCGGCGGGTGGCAGCGGCAGGCCGAGGGGAACGGCGTCACCGCTTTCCCCCGGCACCCGGCGGCGAACGATCAGCGGCCGCCCGGCCTTCGCCCAGCCGTCGAGATGGGGCGCACCGGCAAGGTCGGGGCGCGATACCAGCCACGCGGTCCAGGCCGCCGGATCAGCCTGCACGAGGTCGTGGCGGCTGTAGCCCTCAGCCAAGGCGCGCCTGATCGGCCACGGCCGTCGCGACGCCGCGGGCCACCGGGCGGCCGCCGCGCTCCTCGCCGAGGCGGTCTCGTACGTCGTCGGTCTGCGTTTCCGCGACGAGATCACGAATCTGGCCGCCCAGCGGCTTGCCCGGATCGAGGACTGCGTGCACCGCCCCGGTCGCCACCATGTTGTCGAGGCCGGGCGCGAAGACGGGTGTCGACTTGGCCATGTCCTGGAGCTTCGCCAGGGGCAGCTTCGTGACGCGGGCGACCGAGGGCAGATCCATCACGCTGGGGCTGGCGCCCGGAAGTGCCGCCAGCACCCGGGTTGCCAGCGCGGTGGCGATGAAGGCGCCTGCGGCCGAGTGGCCGTAGATCAGCCCGACCGTCGAGTGCCCCGATCGGTCGGCGAGGAGCAGGGCCTTGGCGAGATGCGCGAGGCATTCGTTCAGGCCCAGGAGCTCGTCCCGCCGGCTCATGCGCTGGCTGTCGGAATCGACCACGACCAGGATCGGCGCCTGCTCGCCCGCCCGCACCGTATCGAGTACGGCGCGCGACAGTGTCAGGGCCCCCTCGACACCGAGGGGCGTGTCGCCATCGACACCCACGACCTGGATCCGGCCGCGCTCGAACGGGCCGCTTCCGGTCACGAGCCCGTCGCGGACCGTCACCGCATGCCCGTCCGGGAACAGCGAGGCGAGGATCTCAGCGAGCGTCATGATCGGCCTCCCTGACCCGGGCCACGGTCTCGTCGAACGCGTCCGTGTCCATCCCCGGCACTGCCTCCGGATCGTTCACGCCGAGACGCGCCCAGACATCCGTTCCATCTCGGCAATCGCCGAAGCGCGCAATCCTGTCCTCGAGACGCGCCTGCTCGGCCTCCAGCGTGGCCAGATCGAAGGCCGGCGCGCGGCTGAGGAGGTCGAGGGCGGCCCCGCGGAAAGCCGTAACGGAGTCGGCGCAGAAGGCGTCGGCGCCCCCGATCAGGCGGCGGTGCTTGCCGCCCATCGTGCGCCAGACCAGCGCCCGATCGCGCGAATCGAACTCCTCGGCGCCCTTGTTGGTCTCGATGACCTCGGGGCCGGACACCGAGATCCGCCCGCCCTCCGACACCGCCAGCCGCGAGCAGGTTCCGGCGATCAGGCCGCCGCCCCCGTAGCAGCCGGCGCGGCCGCCGATCAGCCCGACGACCGGGATCCCGGCTGCGCGGGCATCGACGATGGCCCGCATGGTTTCGGCAATGGCGGTCTCGCCGGCATTGGCCTCCTGGAGACGGACGCCCCCGGTGTCGAACAGGATCAGCACCGCTTTCGGCTTCAGCTCCAGCGCCACCCGGAGCAATCCGACCAGCTTGCCGCCATGCACCTCACCGAAAGCGCCGCCCATGAAGCGGCCCTCCTGGGCGGCGATCAGGATCGGGTTGCCGTCGAGGCGCGCGCGGCCCACCACGATGCCGTCATCGAAGGCGCGCGGCAGATCGAACAGCGGCAGGTGCGGGCTCATGCGCCGCTCCGTCGGCGGCAGGAACTCGCGGAAGCTTCCCGGATCGGTGAGCGCCAACACGCGCTGACGGGCAGTCGCCTCGTACCAGCTCAGGGCATCCGGATCGATCCGCTTGGCGCGGTCGCCAGCCATGGTCAGGCCTCCATAAGCCGTGCGCCCTGGAGCAGACGCAGCGACACGGTGTCGGGACGGGCGCCACCGTCGTTGATGCTGATGCGGAGGCCGCCGGGCTGCGCCCGGGCGACGAAATCGGCCACCACCGCCGCCCAGACATCGCCGTAGCCGGCGATCGGGGTCTCGACCGCGACCTCGCAGGCATCCGGCGGCAGCACCCGCTCCAGCAGGATTTCCAGGTTGCCGGAGGCCACGACGCCGGTGATCGCGCTCGGCACCGAGCCGGAGAGCGGCTTCTTCGTGGTGTGGCGGAAGGTCAGGGTTTCCATCGCCGGCTCCTTGAGAGAGGACCCATCATCGCGCGAAGCTCACCAGTTCCGGAACCGGGCCGGCGGCTCGTAGAGCCCGCCGGACCAATGCACGAGGTCCTTGATCGACTTCGCGGCCAGCAGCGCCCGGTCGGCATCCAGCGGCTCGATGCCGAGATCCTCCGGGCGGCGGATGACGCCCCGGGCGCGCAGCTCCTCGACCTTCGCCCGGTCGCGGCCGCGGCCGACCTCGGTATAGCCGGCCACGCCCCGGATCGCCTGTTCGCGCTCGTCGGCATCGCGGCAAAGCAGCAGGTTGGCGATGCCCTCCTCGGTGACGATGTGGGTCACGTCGTCGGCGTAGATCATGACCGGCGCCAGCTCCAGGCCGATCTTCCTGGCCAGCTCGAGGGCATCGAGCTTCTCCACGAAGGTCGGTACGAGCTTGTCGCCGAAGGTCTCGACCAGCTGCACCACGAGCTTGCGGCCGCGCATCAGCGCCGGATCGCCGACGATCTGGCCCTCGCGGCCCGCCTTCATCCAGGCATCGGACGGGTGGCGCCGGCCGTGCGGGTCTGAGCCCATGTTGGGGGCACCGCCGAAACCCGCCACTCGCGACTGCGTGATGGTCGAGGAATGGCCCATCAGGTCGATCTGGAGCGTCGCCCCGATGAACATGTCGCACGCGTAGAGGCCGGCGGTCTGGCAGAAGGCGCGGTTGGAGCGCAGGCTCCCGTCCGCACCGGTGAAGAAGATGTCGGGGCGCTCGCGGATGTAGCGGTCCATTCCGACCTCCGAGCCGAAGCAGTGGATCTGCTTGACCCAGCCGGATTCGATCGCCGGAATGAGGGTCGGGTGCGGGTTGAGCGCCCAATGGGTGGCGATCTTGCCCCTCAGTCCAAGTTTCTCCCCGTAGGTCGGCAGCAGCAGCTCGATCGCCGCCGTGCCGAACCCGATCCCGTGGTTGAGGCGCTTGATGCCGTACTCGGCGTAGATCCCCTTGATCGCCATCATGGCGATCAGGATCTGCGTCTCGGTCATCGCCGCCGGATCTCGGGTGAACAGGGGCTCGACGTAGAACGGCGTGTCCGCCTCGACCACGAAATCGATCCGGTCGCCCGGGATGTCGACCCGCGGGACACGGTCGACGATCTCGTTGACCTGCGCGATCACGACGCCGTTCTTGAAGGCGGTCGCTTCCACAACTGTGGGCGTGTCCTCGGTGTTCGGCCCGGTATACAGGTTGCCGTCCCGGTCCGCCGAGACGCCCGCGATCAGCGCCACGTTGGGCGTGAGGTCGACGAAGTAGCGCGCGAAGAGTTCCAGGTAGGTGTGGACCGCCCCGAGCTCGATCTGACCGCCATACAGCATCTTGGCGATGCGTCCGCCCTGCGGACCGGAATAGGAATAGTCGAGCCGCTTGGCGATGCCGGTCTCGAACACGTCGAGATGTTCCGGCAGGACGATCCCGGACTGGACCATGTGCAGGTCATGGATCTTCCCGGGATCGCAGGCGCTGAGGCCGCGGGCGAGGCAGTCGGCCTGCTTCTGGTTATCGCCTTCGAGGCAGACCCGGTCGCCGGGCCGCAGGATCGCCTCCAGCAGATCGACGACGGAACCCGCCGGAACCACCTTGCCCTGCGCATGGGCGCGCCCCGCCTCGATGCGGGCATCACGGGCCTGCCTATCACCGCGCCACTCGCTCATTCGCGCGCTCCAACTGGTGTACAGAACCGGAGATATCAGCATTTCCGGTATTTTTAAAGTCCGCCTGATCACGGTTTCGTATACGGGATTGCGATCCCGTCAATCTTCTGCATACTGACGTCAACGGTCATTAGGCCGATTCGGGAAGGAGACGCTCCATGACGAGCGCGTCGCCACGGCCGCCGCACCGGCGAGGCAGGACGGCACTGCAGAACGGTCAACGCCGATGATCGTCCTCGGTGTCGCTCTGCTCGCTGCCTGCACGTTGATCGGCGTGTATCTCGGCGACCTTCTCGGCATTGCCCTCGGCGTGAAGGCCAATGTCGGCGGCGTCGGCATCGCCATGATCCTGCTGATCGCCGCCCGGCTCTGGCTCTCCCGCCACGGCCGCCTGACCAAAGGCGTCCAGTTCGGTGTCGAGTTCTGGGCGGGCATGTACATCCCGATCGTGGTCGCCATGGCGGCCCAGCAGAACGTGGTGGCTGCGGTCAGCGGCGGCCCGATCGTGCTCATCGCGGCGACCGGCTCGCTGGTGCTGTGTTTCGGCGCCGTGGCCCTGCTCAGCCGGATCGGCCGCCGGGATCCGGGCAGCGCCACCGTCGAGCACGGTGGATCGGTAATCGGCGGCGATGCCGAAGCCCCCGACGCAGCACCGGCTTCGGCAACCGCCGTCAGGAAGGGCTGAACGCCATGGGACACGAGATCTGGCACGGCATCGAGCACGTCTTCATCGAGCAGAGCCTCGTGGCCGCCTTCGCGGTGGTCGGGGCGCTGATCCTCGTCTCGAATCGCGCCGCCAAGTATCTCACCAACGGCCGCGTCCACGGCTCCGCCATCGCGATCGTGCTGGGGCTGGTCCTGGCCTATGTCGGCGGGCTCTATACGGGCGGGAAGAAAGGGCTTGCCGACATCCCGGCGCTCGCCGGAATCGGCCTCATGGGCGGCGCGATGCTGCGCGATTTCGCCATCGTCGCGACCGCCTTCGAGGTGGATGTGGTCGAGGCGCGGCGGGCCGGCCTGCTCGGCGTCCTAGCGCTCGCCCTCGGCACGATCCTGCCGTTCATCGTCGGAACTCTGACCGCCGTGGCTTTCGGCTACCACGATGCCGTCTCGATCACGACGATCGGCGCGGGGGCGATCACCTACATCGTCGGCCCCGTCACCGGTGCGGCGATCGGTGCGGATTCCACCGTGATGGCACTGTCCATCGCCACGGGGGTGACCAAGGCGGTGATGGTCATGGTGGGTACGCCCCTGGTGGCGCGGATGATCGGCCTCGACAATCCGCGCTCGGCCATGGCGTATGGCGGGCTGATGGGCACGGTGAGCGGGGTCGCGGGCGGTCTGGCTGCGACCGATCCGAAGCTCGTGCCTTACGGCGCCCTCACGGCGACATTCCACACCGGCATCGGCTGCCTCGTCGGGCCCTCCCTCCTGTTTCTGACGGTGCGCGCCCTCGTCGGCTAGACACCCTAATCCTGCCGTTTCCTGATCCCACTCTGTGGATTAGGCTATGCTTCCGCATCGTCTGACCCGAAGACTGGCAGTCGCCGCTCGCGGGATGGTCTAGGAACGGCGGATGCACGGAGATTTTCAGAAGATCGAGACTGGGCTGCTCTCGGACCGGATCCGCGACGCACTCACGGACGCGATCGCGTCGGGAACGATCGCGGCCGGCACGGCGCTTGACGAGCAGAATCTCGCGGATCGCTACGGCGCCTCGCGTACGCCCGTTCGCGAGGCGCTGCGGCAGCTCGCGGCCTCGGGGCTGGTGGAGATCCGGCCCCGCCGGGGCGTCGTGGTGGTGCGCCTGACGCCGCAGCGGATCGCCGACATGTTCGAGACCACCGCCGAGATCGAGGCGATGTGCGCCCGGCTGGCCACCTACCGGATGACGCCCCTCGAGCGAGGGCAGCTCATGGAGCTGCACGAGGAATCGGCCCGGGCGGTGGAGGCGGGCGACGTCGACGCCTACGACCGCTTCAACCGCACCTTCCATGAAGCGCTCTACACGGCGACCCATAACGGATTCATGGCCGAGCAGGCGCTGGCGATCCGCGAGCGCCTCGCCGCCTTTCGGCGCACGCAGCTGCGCCACGCCGACCGGATCCGCCGGTCGCGGGAGGAGCACGGCGAGATCCTGGCGGCGATCGCGGAAGGGGACGGCGAGACGGCGGCGCGCCGCATGCGCGCCCACATGCTCCGGGCCGCGGCCGCGCTCGGCCGCTACATCGCCGAGACCGGCTGAGGCGAGCCGCCGGGACCGGCGCAAACGCCAACGCGGCGCGGCGGCGGGCGCGCTCAGCCGCGTGGGGCGGATCCCCCGAGCGCGTCTGCCAGCCGCCCGATGCGCTCCGCCGCACGGCCGATTCCCGTTGCCGCCCGCGCCGCATCCTCCGCGCGGCCCTGCTCGGCGGTCTCCGTGGTCTGGCGCAGCTCGGCGACCTGCGTCTCCAGCGTCGAGAGCCGTCCCCGCAATTCGGACAGTTCATCGGCGATCGTGAGGGCGGCCATGACTTGAAGGCGCATGTCGCCGATCTCGCCGAAATTCTTGCGCATCTCGCCGATGCGCTCGTCCAGGGTCTCAGCAAGACCGGTGAGATGGGCTTCCTCGCCCGACCCGCAGGCCATGCGGTAGCTGCGGCCGTCGATAGTCACGTTGATCTGCGGCAAGGGCTGCTCCGACGGGCTGCTCCGATGAACGCTCAGAGGGCGGGGCCGTTGCCTCAGGAGCGTCCGAGCACATCCTGGACGGTCTCGATGGCGCGGTCGAGCCGGTAGCCGACCGCGCCGGTGGTGGCCGAGACCTCGGCGAGGCGGGCGCTGGCCGCGTCGAGGGCAGCGGCCAGGCGGGCCCGATCCTCGTCCATGAGGGCGAGCTCGGCATCCCGGTCGTCGGGCTGCGCCGCCGCCTCGATCCGGTGGGCGACCACGGCGTCCAGGCGGCTCAGGGCTGCGTCGAGACGCGCGAGGGCTTCGTCGATGGAATCGGTATCGGTCGCGTCGGCCATGGTGTCGTGTCCGCCTCGACGGGAAGCTTTCCGTCGAATGCTGCTGGATTTCCAGTCCGAAATGGCGTCCCGCACCGGGATCGATCCGGCCACGTAATGGAGCGCAGCAATCCTTGTTTATTGGTCGGTGGATCGACGAGGTTTGTCATGGCCGCGCGTTTGACAGGTAGGGGCGCCATGCTAGACAGCCGCGCGCTCCCGAGAGGGACCGCGCGAGACAGGCCGGATAGCCGATCCGTGACAGTCCCGAGGCCTCAGCCTGCGCCGTCTGATCCGACGGTCTCTGGCCGCGGAGCGCGGCGTCTCCCGGGCCGGTTCATCGCAGGTTCAAACCCGCCCGCCCAGATCCGCCCGGCCCGGACGGCACGGAGGCGGGCCGCCGAGACCGCCCCGCGGACCGTGCCCAGCGGTCCGGCGCGCGGTGCGCCGCATCAGGAAGGAGTCACGCCGTGACGAAGGTTGCCATCAACGGGTTCGGACGCATCGGCCGCAACGTCCTGCGCGCGATCGCGGAAGCCGGCCGCACCGACATCGAGGTCGTGGCGATCAACGATCTCGGCCCGGTGGAGACCAACGCCCACCTGCTCCGTTACGACTCGGTGCATGGCCGCTTCCCCGGCGAAGTGGCCGTTGACGGCGAGTTCCTGGTGGTGAACGGCAAGCGCATCAAGGTCACGGCCGTGCGCAACCCGGCCGAGCTGCCCCACCGTGATCTCGGCGTCGATATCGCGCTGGAATGCACCGGCATCTTCACCTCGAAGGACAAGGCGAAGGCCCATCTTGATGCCGGCGCCAAGCGCGTCCTCGTCTCGGCCCCGGCCGACGGCGCCGACCTGACGGTGGTCTACGGCGTCAACCACGACAAGCTGTCGAGCGAGCACCTCGTCGTCTCGAACGCCTCCTGCACGACCAACTGCCTGGCGCCGGTCGCCCAGGTGCTCGACGCGGCGGTGGGCATCGAGCGCGGCTTCATGACCACGATCCACTCCTACACCAACGACCAGCCGTCGCTGGACCAGATGCACAAGGATCTCTACCGGGCGCGCGCCGCGGCGCTGTCGATGATCCCGACCTCGACCGGCGCCGCCAAGGCCGTCGGCCTCGTGCTGCCGGAGTTGAAGGGCAAGCTCGACGGGACCGCGATCCGCGTGCCGACCCCGAACGTCTCGGCGGTTGACCTTGTCTTCACGGCGAAGCGGGCGACCACGGTCCAGGAGATCAACGACGCCATCAAGGCCGCCGCCGCGGGCCCGCTCAAGGGCGTTCTCGGCGTGACCGACCGGCCGAACGTGTCGATCGACTTCAACCACGACCCACACTCGTCGACGTTCCACCTCGACCAGACCAAGGTGATGGACGGCGTGCTGGTGCGCATCCTGACTTGGTACGACAACGAGTGGGGCTTCTCGAACCGCATGGCCGATACGGCCGTTGCGATGGCCAAGCTCATCTGAGCTGCCTTGCCGTGGTCGCCGCCTCGTGAGAGGGCGGCGGCCGCCGGTTTATTCAGACGGCCTTTCTTCGGACCAGGGACTCTTCAGGGATGACCGACGCTTCGCAGGGCACGTCAGCTGGGCCGGACTTCGTGCCGCCCGCACCGAGGCCGGCTCCGCCGCCCCCCGCCGCGGCGGTTGCCCCCGCCGGTATCGCGCCGTCGCACGCGCTTCCGGCCAATCAGCTCTTCGACCAGCTCGCGCGGATCGAGGACAAGTGCTCGCGCATCGAGGACAAGTACGCCCGCTCCGAGGCACTGCTGACCCGCGTCGAGGACAAGGTCGAGAACGCCGCGAATCGGATGAACGAATCGGCGCGCCAATCCGACCTCGCTGCGCTCCGCACGGAGATGCGCGGTCTGGCCGAGCGCACCCGGCGTCTGCCCGGGACCGGCGCCCTGGTCCTCACCGCCGTCATCACGGCCATTTTGACCGTCGTCCTGATGGTCGCGGTTCAGCGGCTCAACCTCGACCGCCTGCTGCCGCAGCGTACCGCCATCGGCACGACCGTCCAGTAATCCACTCGCGCCCCCGCACAGGACCGCAACAGACCGCATGAGCGCCTTCCGTACCCTCGACGACACCGGCTCCCTGACGGGCAAGCGGGTTCTCATGCGCGTCGACCTGAACGTGCCGATGGAGAACGGCCGCGTCACCGACGCGACCCGCATCGCGCGTGTCGCGCCGACGATCCGCGAGGTCGCCGAGCAGGGCGCGAGGGTGATCCTGCTGGCGCATTTCGGGCGGCCGAAGGGCAAGCGCGAGCCGAAGGATTCCCTGGAGCCGGTGGTGCCGGCGCTCGCGGCGGCCCTGGGGCGCAACGTCGCCTTCGCGACGGATTGCGTCGGCGAGGCGGCCGCGCAGGCGGTGGCGGCCCTCCAGGACGGCGATGTCCTGCTCCTCGAGAACACCCGCTACCATCCGGGCGAGGAGAAGAACGACTCGGCCTTCGCGGACGCGCTGGCGGCGAACGGTGACGTCTACGTCAACGAGGCTTTCTCAGCGGCCCACCGGGCCCACGCCTCCACCGAGGGCCTGGCGCACCGGCTGCCGGCCTATGCAGGCCGCGAGATGCAGGCCGAGCTCGAGGCCCTGACCAAGGGCCTGGAATCACCCGAGCGCCCGGTGATCGCGCTGGTCGGCGGCGCCAAGGTGTCCTCCAAGATCGATCTTCTGGAGAACCTCGTCGCCAAGGTCGACATGCTGGTGATCGGCGGCGGCATGGCCAACACCTTCCTGCACGCGCAGGGCAAGTCCGTCGGCAAGTCCCTGTGCGAGAAGGATCTCGCCGAGACCGCGACCCGGATCCTGGCGGCGGCCGAGAAGGCGGGCTGCCGGATCATCCTGCCGGTGGACGCGGTGGCCGCGACGGAGTTCAAGGCGCAGGCCCCTCACGACACCGTGTCGGTGGACGCCGTGCCGGAATCCAGCATGATCCTCGATGCCGGCCCGCGCTCGGTCGCCGAGATCGATGCCGCCATCGACGGGGCCAAGACCCTGGTCTGGAACGGCCCGCTTGGCGCGTTCGAGCTCGCGCCGTTCGACGCCGCCACGGTGGCCGCCGCCAGGCACGCGGCCGCGCGGACGAAGGCCGGCCAGCTGGTCTCGGTGGCGGGCGGTGGCGACACCGTGGCCGCCCTGAACCATGCGGGCGTGGCGCAGGATTTCACCTATGTGTCGACCGCGGGCGGCGCGTTCCTCGAATGGCTGGAAGGCAAGGCCCTGCCGGGCGTCGAGGCACTGCGGGCGAAGGACTGAGGAGGCCCTTGGACTGCTCCCCCAGCGGCGCGACTCCATCTAGTATCGCGGCGTTCCTCAGGCGGGTGGCCGAGTCGATGGGTGAAAACGAGGAGAACGCGACTTTCGAGATCCTGAAGGGCATCCAGGCGAGCCGAGCGGATCTGCCGGCCGAGACGGTGACGCGGTTCGGCAGGCTCGAAGCGCGGATCGGTCGCCTCGATCTCGGTCTGCGCAAGGATCGTCGGAATGCAACCGGGATGCTCGTGATGATGGGCGAAACGGTCGGCGATTTCGCTGCGCGGGTCAGCGAGTTCGAGAAACGTGTCGCGGCTCTGGAGAGCAGAACGGGTTGAGGATCATCCGGCCAAGGACTGGGCAATTCGGCGTCTGAGATTGACCGAAAGCAAGGCTCTCGGCAGAGCGATACGATACAGCTCCGCTGAGCGCCTCAGGGCGCCATCGGCGATCGGGCGGACGACCAAACGGAAACGGGAAGACACGCACGATGGCACGCATCACCCTCCGGCAGCTCCTCGATCACGCCGCTGAGTACGAGTACGGGGTGCCCGCCTTCAACCTGAACAACATGGAGCAGGGGCTGGCCATCATGGCGGCGGCCGACGCCACGGACTCGCCCGTCATCCTGCAGGCGAGCCGCGGTGCCCGCGCCTACGCCAACGACGTCGTGCTGGCCAAGCTGATCGACGGGCTCGTCGAGATCTACCCGCACATCCCGGTCTGCATGCATCTCGACCACGGCAACAACGAAGCGACCTGCGCCACCGCCATCCAGTACGGCTTCACCTCGGTGATGATGGACGGCTCGCTGAAGGCCGACGGCAAGACCCCGGCCGATTACAACTACAACGTCGAGATCACCCGCAACGTCACCAAGATGGCGCATTGGGCCGGCGTCTCCGTCGAGGGCGAGCTGGGCGTGCTGGGTTCCCTGGAGAGTGGCCAGGGCGAGGCCGAGGATGGACACGGCGCTGAGGGCACCCTCAGCCACGACCAGCTCCTGACCGATCCGGACGAGGCGGTGAAGTTCGTCGAGGCCACCAAGGTCGATGCTCTGGCCGTAGCCATGGGCACCAGCCACGGCGCCTACAAGTTCACCCGCCAGCCAGACGGCGAGGTTCTGGCGATGAACGTGATCGAGGAGATCCACCGCCGCCTGCCGACGACCCACCTCGTCATGCACGGCTCCTCGTCGGTGCCGCAGGACCTGCAGGACATCATCAACCAGTATGGCGGCCAGATGAAGCCGACCTGGGGCGTCCCGGTCGAGGAGATTCAGCGCGGCATCAAGCACGGCGTGCGCAAGATCAACATCGACACCGACAACCGAATGGCGATGACCGGCCAGATCCGGAAGATCCTGACCGAGAACCCGTCCGAATTCGATCCGCGCAAGTACCTGAAGCCCGCCATGGAGGCGATGACGAAGCTCTGCAAGCAGCGCTTTGAGGAGTTCGACACTGCGGGCAAGGGCTCGAAGATCCGGCCGATCTCGGTCGCCGAGATGGCAAAGCGCTACGCCAGCGGGGCGCTCGATCCGAAGATCGGCGCCCGGTAAGGACGCGTAGCCCCCCGCGATGAGCAACAATGCGCGTCTCGCCCTGCTCGGGCCCCACGGCCTCGACGCGGCCGACCTCGACGGTTTCGTTGCGGCATTGAAGGCCGCATGCGAAGCCGGCGACGTGGCCGCAATCATCCTGCGCCTTGCCGCTGCCGACGAGCGCGCTTTGGTTGGACGGGTGAAGCAGGTGGCGGCGGTGGCCCAGGAGCACGGCGCCGCGCTGGTCGTGGCCTGCCCGGGCTTTGTCGGCGATCTGGCCGCGGTGGCGATCCGCGGCGGTGCCGACGGCATCCATGTCGACAAGCCGCGCGACCTCAAGGACCTGCGCGGCCGGTTGAAGGAGGGGCGCATCCTCGGCGCAGGCGGGCTCGAGTCGAAGCACGCGGCCATGGAGGCCGGCGAGGCGGGCATCGATTACTTGATGGTCGGCGGGCTCTATCCGGACGGCATCGCTCCCGATCCAGAGGGCGTGCTGGCGCGCACCTCGTGGTGGGCGGAGATTTTCGAGACCCCGTGCATCGCCGTCGCTGCGGCAGCGGAAGAGATCGCGCCGCTGGCGGCGACCGGGGCTGAATTCGTCGGCCTAGAGAGCGGGATCTGGCTCCAGGACGCTGGCGCGGTCGAGCGCACCCGGCGGACGCTTCAGGACCCGGGCGCGCGATGAAGCGCCTGTCGAACCCGATCCTGGCTCTGGTCGCGCTCACAATTGTCGAAGGGCCGTCCTGGGGGGCCGCCGGTCCGGCCGACCCGTCCAAGGGCGTTCCGCCGGCGGCCGTATCGCCCGGAGCCGAGCCCGGCAAGAAGCAGATGCCGGAGCTGCCGAGTCCCTACACCCCGAACTATACGAGGGGTGCCGTGCCCCCGGCCAATGGCCAGCCCCCGGATCTCGCCTACGGGGCGTACCAGCGCGGCCAATACGTCACGGCTTTCCGGGAGGCGACCAAGCGCATCGAGGCCAATCCCAAGGATGCGGCGGCGATGACCCTGCTCGGGGAGCTCTACAATCAGGGTCTCGGCGTCAAGCAGAACCCGGTCAAGGCCGCCGAGTGGTACCGGCTTGCGGCGGCTCAGAACGACGCCTCCGCCATGTCGTCCCTGGGCCTCATGGCCCTCGACGGGCGCGGTATGCCGAAGGATGCCAAGGCTGGCCGCCGCTGGCTGGAGCAGGCCACCTCTCAGGGCTCGCCTACAGCCGCCTACAATCTCGGACTGATCCTGATTGGCACCGGCGCGACCGCCGACGAGGCCGCGGCCGCGGCGCAGTTCCGGAAGGCTGCGGATGCGGAAATCGGCCCGGCCCAGCACGATCTCGGCGTGCTCTACCTCCAGGGTCGCGGCGTGCCCAAGGATCCCGCAATGGCGGCACAACTCTTCCGCCGCGGCGCCGATAACGGCGATCTCGCCAGCGAGGTCGAGTATGCGATCCTTCTGTTCAATGGCAACGGCGTGACCAAGGACGAGCGCTCCGCAGCCCGCTACTTTCTGCACGCGGCGTCACGTGGGAACGCAATCGCGCAGAACCGGGTCGCGCGGCTCTACGCGGTCGGCCGCGGCGTTTCTAAGAACGTCGTCGAAGCTGCGGCCTGGAATCTCGCCGCCGCCGGTCAGGGTCTGTCCGACGCGTGGCTCGACCAGACCCTGTCGGGCCTCTCCGCCGACGAGCGGACCCGCGCCGAGCGCTTGGCGAACGAACGGATCGAGCAGCGCTGAGAGGCTAGGCTTCGGCCTTCGACCAGTCGACGCCGGCCTCCAGGTCCGGCAACAGGACCACGCTCTCCTGCTCGTTCGGGTCGGTGCGGGCGATCACCGCCGTCACCGGCTCCGTCCGGCTGCGATTGTAGGGCAGGTGCGGGACGTTGGCGGCGATGTAGACGAACTCGCCGGACCCCGCGATCGCGTGGTGCTCCAGACGCTCGCCCCAGAAGCAGCCCGACACGCCCGAGAGGACGTAGATCGCCGTCTCATGCGCTTCGTGCTTGTGCGCGTGGGCGCGCTCGCCGGGCGGGATCTCGAGGAGCTGCATGTGCAGGGCCTTGGAATCGACCGCCTCGGCCGAGATGGCCGGACGATAGAGGTGTCCCTGCTTGCCGCGAAATGCTGCGCTCTCGCGCACAACCAAGAAGCCTGGCTTCTGCGTGTCGGACCCGGTGCTCATGGACCTTCCTCCACCCTGAAGGCGGGATCGACGGGTATCTGCATGCCGTTGACCAGAGCGTTGGTCTGGTTCGCCATGCTGACCACCGCCAGGAACTCGCCGTGCTGCTCCGCCGTCAAGCCCTTCGCGCGCGCCGCAGCCGTGTGCGAATGGATGCAGTACGGGCAGCCATTGGCAATCGAGACCGCGATGTAGACCAGTTCCTTCGTCAGGGGATCGAGCGCGCCCGGCCCCATGACGGCCTTGAGATTGGTCCAGGTCCGCTCCAGGAGGGCGGCATCGTTGGCGAGCCCGCGCCAGAAATTGTTGATGAAATCGGACCCCCGGGTCGCCCGGATGTCCGCAAACACCGCCCGCACCCGCGGCTCCGCTTCAGCGTCGGAATCGCTCCAGAGGGTGACAGTTGCCATGGCGCAGGCCTCCTTTCAGAGCTTGCAGGCACCTTCGAGGGCGCGATTCTCGGCCTCGGAGAACAGGCGCGAGCGAATGTGGAAGCGCTTCTCGCGGCCATTCTCGAGCGAGAACATGCCCCCGCGACCGGGGACGACGTCGAGGATCAGGTGCGTGTGCTTCCAGACCTCGAACTGTGACCGGCTGATGTAGAACGCCGCGCCACCGACGCTGCCGAGATGGACGTCGCCGTCGCCGACGATGAAGTCGCCGACCGGGTAGCACATGGGTGAGGAGCCGTCGCAGCACCCCCCGGATTGGTGAAACATCACCGGGCCGTACTCGGCCCGCAATTCGTCGACGAGTTCCAGGGCCTTCGGCGTGGCGGTGACCCGCAGCGGCGTGCCGTCGGCACCGACCTGACCGGCGGTGGTAGCTTCAACCGTCGCGTCCAAGCTCATGCTGTCCTCCCCATGCTCGCTTCGATATGCGTGCACCGCACCCGGATTTCCACATCCGGCCCGGAGAAGCGGCCGCGGCGATGTAGGACCGAAAAAGCCCCGGCCGCGAGGCCGGGGCTGAAGTTGTCTCGGGGGGTGACCCGGGCAGAAGCTCAGAAGAAGCCGAGCTTCTTGGCCGAGTAGCTAACCAGCATGTTCTTGGTCTGCTGGTAGTGATCAAGCATCATCTTGTGGGTCTCGCGGCCGATGCCGGACTGCTTGTAGCCGCCGAAGGCCGCGTGGGCCGGGTAGGCGTGGTAGCAGTTCGTCCAGACGCGGCCGGCCTGGATCGCCCGGCCGAAGCGGTAGGCGCGAGTCCCGTCGCGGGTCCAGACGCCGGCGCCGAGGCCGTAGAGCGTGTCGTTGGCGATGGACAGTGCCTCGGCATCGTCCTTGAAGGTCGTGACCGACAGGACCGGCCCAAAAATCTCCTCCTGGAAGATGCGCATCTTGTTGTGGCCGCGGAAGACGGTCGGCTTCACGTAGAAGCCTTCGGCGAACTCACCGTCCTTGACGTTGCGCTCGCCGCCGGTGAGCAGCTGCGCGCCCTCCTGCCGGCCGATGTCGATGTAGGAGAGGATCTTCTCCATCTGCTCGCCCGAGGCCTGGGCGCCGATCATCGTGGCCGGATCCAGCGGCGAGCCCTGGGTGATGGCCTCGACGCGCTTCACCGCCCGCTCCATGAAGCGGTCGTAGATCGATTCGTGCACGAGCGCCCGGCTCGGGCAGGTGCAGACCTCGCCCTGATTCAGGGCGAACATCGTGAAGCCCTCGAGCGCCTTGTCGAAGAAATCGTCGTCCTCGTTGGCGACGTCGGCGAAGAAAATGTTCGGCGACTTGCCGCCGAGCTCCAGCGTCACTGGGATCAGGTTCTGCGACGCGTACTGCATGATGAGGCGGCCAGTGGTCGTCTCACCCGTGAAGGCGATCTTGGCGATCCGCGGCGACGAGGCGAGCGGCTTGCCGGCCTCGAGGCCGAAGCCGTTGACGATGTTGAGCACGCCCGGCGGCAGCAGGTCACCGATGATCTCCATCAGCACCAGCACGGAGGCCGGGGTCTGCTCGGCGGGCTTCAAAACCACGCAATTGCCGGCGGCGAGCGCCGGGGCGAGCTTCCACACCGCCATCAGGATCGGGAAGTTCCACGGGATGATCTGCCCGACGACGCCGAGCGGCTCGTGGAAGTGGTAGGCGACCGTGTCGTGGTCGATCTCGGAGATCGAGCCCTCCTGCGCCCGCACGCAGCCGGCGAAGTAGCGGAAATGGTCGATCGCCAAGGGGATGTCGGCGTTCATCGTCTCGCGGATCGGCTTGCCGTTGTCCCAGGTCTCGGCGAGGGCGATCAGATCGAGGTTTTCCTCCATCCTGTCGGCCATCTTGAGGAGGATGCGGGCGCGCTCCGCCGGTGCCGTGCGGCCCCAGGCCTCCTTGGCCGCGTGCGCGGCGTCGAGTGCCTTCTCGACGTCCTGTGCGTCGGAGCGGGCGACCTCGCACACCACCTTGCCGGTGATCGGCGAGGTGTTCTCGAAATAGCGGCCGGCCGCGGGGGCGACCCACTGGCCACCGATGAAATTCTCGTAGCGGGCCGAGAAGGGCGACTTGATCTTGGCGTCGCCGAGGAATTCCGGCTTGTTCATCGCTCTGTTTCCTCCATAGGCCCCGGCCTCGCGAACCGCGGCTCTTGGGCGTTAGCTGGCGCCCGGGCGGCCATTCCATGGGGCCGCATCCGGTTCCGCTGTGATCGCAGCCAATGGCTTTTGGCCGGTCGAATCAAGATGGACTTTTGGCCAGTGCGCGAGTGCGAGGATCCTACGCCCTTCCGATCGTCACCGCGAGGGGGGACAATCCTCCGGGGATCCAGCGTGCGCCACGTCCATATTCGGGCGATCATTACGTGCGGCGGGCAGGCCAAGACTAAGCTTCATGTCCGCTCGATGACGGTTGCCGCGCACGAGATCTTTCGAGGCATTGCGCCGCGCGCTCATGACGGGAGCGCCAGAGGCAGCAGGGCGGCCGCGAGCGGCAGCGCGGCGAGGGCCGCCATCCGCAACCAGCCGGGCCGGTAGGCAATCAGCGCCACCACCGCGAGAGCCGAAGCGGTCAGCGACCCGACCCACTGGACTGGACCGAACGCCCAGCCGGACGACCCGACGGCGGCCGCGAAGGCCAGTGCGAGGCCCGACCAGCCGGCAGCGCGCAGGCCGCCGACCCGGCGCCTGGGAACCGGTGTTCGTAATGCGGCACGGTGGTGCCGGTCCAGGCTCAGCGCGAGGGCCGCGAACGCCGAGAAGGCGAGGAGCAATGTCACCGCGTGTGCGGCCATCATCATGCCTGCGCCGTCCTGTGCAGGGCCGCCTCGGCCATGCGCGGGCGCGATGCGCGGCGCCGCGCTGCCAATCGCGCTGCCAGCAGCAGGAGGAGCCCCAGGGCCGTCATGGACAGATCGAAACCGAGAAAACGCGCCTCGCCCACCGTCACGGCGTCGACGATCGGGATCGCAAGGAACGCGCAGGCGGCCAGACCGAGGACGATGGTCCAGGCCCGCGCGCGCTGAACCAAGGCGGCGATGAGGGCGGCGAGCACCCAGGCCGCGAAGAAGCTCCGAACTTCCCAGTCCGCCCGGGCCACCAGGCCGATCGGCAGGAGCCGGTTGGCCAGAAAGTAGGCCGCGAGTCCAACCGGCAGGCCCCCGACGGTGCCCAGATTGAGCACGCGCACGAGGCGCAGACCGAACCCTTCGGGATCGCTCCCCTTCGGCGCCCGCGCCACGGTCCAGAGCACGAGGCCGCTGGCGACCGTCGCCGCACCCATCATTCCGCAGAGGAAGAACAGGAGACGTAAGGGCGCGGCGGCGAAATGTGCTTCGTGGAGGCCGGCCATGACCGCGCCCGTCCGGGTGGCAGCCCCAGCCTCGCCGACACGCCCGATCTCGGCGCCGGTATCACCCGCATAGGCGATCTGCGGATGCAGGTGCGCGAGGCCGTGCGGCTCCTCGAAATACGCGGTGGCGGTTGCGCCGGCGTCGCCCGGCATCGACATCACGAGCACTTCCGGTATCTCGCCGCGAGCCGCGGCCGCCCGCGATACGATCTCCCCGAGCGGCAGCAGGACACCCGGCCGCCCCTGGGGCGCCCGGCCCGGAGTCATCAGACCGGCCTCGGCGTAGTACCGGAGCGCGTCCTCGCCATAGATGGTCCGGACGCCCCAGGGCATCAGCATCGACGCCAGGGTGACCAGCCCCGTGTAGACGATCATCAGGTGAAACGGCAGCGCCAGCACGCCCGTCACGTTGTGAGCGTCGAGCCAGCCTCGCTGCGCCGAGCGGTCGCGGCGGAAGGTGAAGAAATCGACGAAGATGCGCCGGTGCGTGACGATTCCCGAGATCAGCGCGATCAGCAGGACCATCGCGCAGGCCGAGACGATCCAGCGCCCCCAGATCGGCGGCAGGTTCAATTCGAAATGGAAGCGGTAGAGAAAGTCGCCGCCCCGGGTGTCGCGAGCCCGCGACAGCTCGCCGGTGACAGGATCGAGAAGCGCGTGGTGATAGGGGCCGGCCGCGCTTGGCCACCAATAGACTTCGACGGCCGGGTTCTCACCGGTCGGCAGGCGCACGGACCAGCCCGCAGCGTCCGCCATCGTCTTCCGCAGGAATGTCCCGGCACGCGTGGCCGCCTCAACCGGGTCCGGCGCCGTGTCGGTCAATTCCGGCCGCATCCAGTGCGAGATATCGGTGCGATAGTAGCTGGCCGTCCCGGTCACGAAGATCGCGAACAGCACCCAGCCGACCACGAGGCCGGACCACGTGTGCAGCCAGGCCATGGACTGGCGGACGCTTCGGGCTCGGCTCACGCGGCCACTCCGGCCGAAAAGGCTCCCGCCAGCCAGAGCGCAAAAATCAGCGCCGATACGGCGACGCCCAGAACCAGCGCCGCCCGGGCAAGAGTCCGTGCCGCAAAGACCCAGATGATCGCCGCAGCCATGATCGCGAAGCTCGCGAGCGTCGCGGCGGAGACCGCTTCGGCCTTCGGGCCGGGCAGGCTGAGGGCGAGGAACGCGGTCGCGAGCGCAGCGACGACATAGCCGCCCAAAGCCGCCAGGAGCACACGGCCTCCGACCGTCATCCAGTCGGCGAGCTTCGGCGTCGCGCGGGCGCTCATGGCACCACCTCTCGTTTCCGTGAGCCCATGGCGCGACCTAGCAGCGGCCGCCGCGACGGTGCAACGTCTATGTTCCGGAACGATTCCAGTGTGAGACGAGGCGCTTAGAGCTGCCGTCGGCGAGGCGGTCGAGTGCCGTTTTCCACCGTCATGCCGGCTGATCGGAGCAACGCCCGATGCATCGATGGAGCCGGTGCCCGAGCCCGGCTGCGCATATCTGGGATCGCGCGTTGGCGGTTCCTTCAGGCGCGCGCTGCTCTCCGGGATGAATCATTCGACCGGCATCGCCTCAACGTCCGGACAAGCCGCCGGCGTCGCGAGATCGAATCGCCGCGGCCGCATCCCGCGCGCTGGGCGGCAGCTCGGCTCCGGGGACCGGCTTGGGCATAGACGCCGCGGATCCGGTGCTGCGTACCGTGCCGGGCCTGTCGTGCCCGTGACCGGCGGCATAGCCCGCGTTGATCCCCGCATAGAAGCCGGAGAAGTCTTCTGCGCCAGCCGGACCCGCAAGAACGAGCAGTACAGTCGACAGGAGGACGCGGCGCATGACAGACCCGATACGAAAAGGGCGGCAGCCCCGCTGGAGGAGCCGCCGCCCTGAAGTCTTCATCATGGATAACGGCCGGAACAGGGCCGCCGCAAGCCCGTCAATCCTCGACGTTGATGCTCTGCGCTTCACGACCCTTCTGGCCTTCGACCACGCCCAGCGTGACCTGCTGCCCCTCGGCGAGCGAGTCGAGACCAGCACGCGACAGAGCGGAACGATGGACGAAAACGTCCTTGCCGCCGTCGTTGACCGAGACGAAGCCGAAGCCCTTGGCGGGATCGTACCACTTCACGGTGCCGCTCATCTCGACGGAAGGACCGCCGGCAGAACGGCCACCGCCGCCGCCAGCGCCGTAACCACCGCCGCCGCCACCGCCGTAACCGCCGCCGCCACCGCCGCCGTAGCCACCGCCGCCGCCGCCGTAGCCGCCCCCAGCACCACCGCCGAAGCCGCCGGTGCGCGGACGGAATTCGCGACGTGGCGCGGGCGCCTCAGCCGTCGAGGTATCGACGCTGGTTACGCTGGTGACCTGAGGACCCTTCTGGCCCTGAGCCGTCGTCACCGTCAGCCGGGTACCCGGCTGCAGGTCATCGTGGCCGGCCGCCTCGACGGCGCGGATGTGGAGGAAGGCATCGCCCGAACCGTCGCCGAGTTCGACGAAACCGAAGCCCTTCTCCTTGTTGAACCACTTGACCGTGGCATCGCGCTCCGGCCCAGAAGCCACCGGCGCCGCACCACGCGCCGGGCCGCGGTCGAAACCGCCCCCACCGAAACCGCCGCCGCCGCCGCCACCGAAGCCGCCGCCGCCGTATCCGCCGCTGGGGGGAGCCTGGTCAGGCCATCTCGGCTCGCCACCCTCGTCGAAGCCGCGCTTCTGCGGCCCCCTGAAATCACGACCACGTCCCATAGAAAGCTCGCAAAAACCGTCCGCCGCCCTTGTCTCGAATACCGCGTGCGCGCCATCCCAGACAGCCCACGCCCCGCACTATCATTACCCCAGGTCGCGGTAACCAAGAATAACGCCCTAGTCCTGACGCAATCGGGCCTTGACCGCAAGGACCTTCTTGTCCCAGACGCGCCCGTTTCGTTACTTTCTTGCGGCAAACAACGCAGGCGGGCCTGCTCGGACGATGGCCTTTCTCATTTGACGGAACGCGTTAGCGAAACGCAAACGCTGACCCGGCTAGACTCTCCGGCACGACCCGCAATGCCGGCCGGCCATGATCGCGACCCCGACCTTCCCCGATCTTTCGGCCCTCGTAGTCGACGAGAGCCTCTACATCCGCCGAATCGTGCGCGATATGCTGATGCGCGTCGGCATCAAGCGCGTCCTCGAAGCGCCGGACGGCGCCGAGGCGCTCGGCGTCCTGGCGGAAAGCAAGCCGGATATCAGCATCATCGACTGGGATCTGTCGATCCTCTCGGGCGAGGAGTTCATCCGCCTCGCGCGCACGCCGACGACCTCGCCCTGCCCCACGATCCCGATCATCCTGATGCTTGCCCAGCCCCGCCGGAACGTGGTCGACCGGGCCGTGGCGCTCGGCGTCAACGAGATCATCGCAAAGCCGTTCTCGCCCAAGACCCTGTGGTCGCGCCTGGACGAGGTGATCAATCGCCCGCGCCCCTATTCGCAGGTGAAAAGCCTCCTCCGCCCGATCCCGCGGCGGGCCAGCGCGATGAAGGCCGTCGCCTGATCGCGTGAGCGATCGGACGTTGCAGTTCCCGACCGAGCCTGTAGGGTCACAATCAAGATAGGCCGGGCGTTGCGCTCACGGCCGACCCAAAGGATCGACGGCCGCGCCGATGAGGGACGAGTCCGCCGCGGCCGCGCCGTCCCGAATCCAGACCGGCGCCGCGCCGCTCCAGCCGCCAGCCCCGATACCGGGCCGTGAGCGTCGTCGCGCCACCTACGCGGCGCTCGATCTCGGCACCAACAATTGCCGCCTGCTGATCGCCGAGCCGACCTTCAGCGGCTTCCGGGTGATCGACGCGTTCTCGCGCATCGTGCGCCTCGGCGAGGGCCTCGGGACCTCCGACCGGCTGAGCGATGCGGCGATCGAGCGGACCGTCGAAGCCCTGCGCATCTGCCGGACCAAGATGCAGGCCCGCGGCGTGCAGCGCGCCAAGGTGATCGCCACGGAGGCGTGCCGTTTCGCCGTGAACGGGGCGGCTTTCGTCGAGCGCGTCCGCCGCGGCGTCGGCCTCGATCTCGAGATCGTCGATCGGCAGACCGAGGCCTATCTGGCCGTCACCGGCTGCGCCGCGCTCGCGGACCCGCTCGCCGAATCCGTCGTGATCTTCGATATCGGCGGCGGCTCCACCGAGATCGCGTGGCTTGACGGCGCGGCGGCCAACCCCTCCACCGACCCGACCTTGCGGATCCGGGCCTGGGACTCACTGCCCGTCGGGGTCGTCACCCTGGCGGAGCGCCACGGCGGCGCCGAGGTCACCCGGCGCATGTTCGAGGGCATGGTCGAGGAGGTGGCGGAGAAGCTCTCGGCCTTCGCGCTACGCGCTGCGGCGGCCGCGACGGCCTCCCAGTTTCACCTGCTGGGCACGTCCGGCACGGTGACGACGATCGCCGCGATGCATCTGCGGTTGGCGCGCTACGAGCGGCGGCGGGTCGATGGGCTCTGGATGCAGGACGACGAGGTCACCGCGGCGATCGACGACCTGCTCGACACGCGGCTCGAACAGCGGGCCGACAACCCTTGTATCGGCCGCGACCGGGCCGATCTCGTCCTGGCGGGCTGCGCGATCCTGGAAGCGATCCGCCGGGCATTCCCGTCCGAGCGCCTGCGTATCGCCGACCGTGGCCTGCGCGAAGGATTGCTGATGAACATGATGCGGGAGGACGGGGTCTGGAACCGGAAAGCGGTGCGATGAGGGTGTCGCAATGAGCGATCGGCGCGGCGGCGCGAGTTCCGGCGGTGGCGTGCGCGGGGAACTGAAGCAGCGGGTGAAGACCGGCCGCGGACGAACCCAGTCGCAAAAGCGCTGGCTCGAGCGCCAGCTCAACGATCCCTACGTGGCGCGGGCCAAGCGCGAAGGCTACCGGTCGCGGGCGGCCTACAAGCTCATCGAGATCGACGAGCGCTACAAGATTCTGCGGCCCGGTCAGAAGATCGTCGATCTCGGCGCCGCTCCCGGCGGCTGGTCGCAAGTGGCCGCGCGGGTGGTCGGGCCGTCGGGCCGTATCGTGGGCATCGACCTCTTGGAGATCGAGCCGATGGCCGGCGTCGAGTTCATCACCCTGGACTTCCTCGATACCGAGGCGCCGGCCAAGCTGACATCCCTGCTGGGCGGTCCGGCCGACCTCGTAATGTCCGACATGGCCGCCAACGCCACGGGCCACAAGAAGACCGATCACCTGCGCATCATCGGCCTGGCCGAGACGGCCGCCGAATTCGCCCGCGAGATCCTGGGGCCGGGCGGCGCGTACCTTGCGAAGGTGCTCCAGGGCGGGACCGAGACCGCGCTGCTCACCGATCTGAAGCGCGACTTCGCCCTCGTCCGCCACGTGAAACCCGCGGCGAGCCGCGCCGATTCGAGCGAGCTCTACGTGCTGGCGACCGGCTATCGCGGAACTCCGGTGCGGGCGCAGGCGCCGGACGAGGTCTGAGCCGACCGGCGATGCTGCTCGCGGGCGCACTGTCGCTCCTCAATCCCGCACCGCCGCGCCTGCGCCGGCTCGGCTATGTCCGGCAGAGCGGCCTGCTCCACGCCCGATCCCGCCGCTGCCGCGCCGCCTGGGCGCCGCATCTGGAGGCCGCGCGCGGCATTGTCGCGGCGGCCACGGAGGCGACCCGGCGGCGGCGCCATGCGGTCGTGCTGGGTTCCGGACTCCTCGACGACGTGCCGCTGGCGATCCTCGCGGGACTGTTCGAGCGGGTCAGCCTGGTGGACGCGGTGCATCCTTGGCCGACGCGGCTTGCCGTGCGGCGCTACCGGAACGTCGGTCTGAGGACCGCGGAGATCAGCGCCGGCCTTGCCGGGCACTGGACCGAGATCTGCGCGGAGGCCGACCTGATCGTCTCGGCCAACCTTCTCTCGCAGCTCCCCATCGTACCGCTGGATTACTACGAGGCGCGGGGCTGCGAAGCACCGCCGCATCTCGGACGGCACATCATCGAGACACATCTCTCCGCGCTGGACGCCCTCGCCCTCCAGGCCCAGCGCGTGTGCCTCATCACCGATACGGTCCAGCGTGACGAGGACTGTGCCGGCCAGACCACCGCCAGCCTCGACCTGTTATTCGGCATCGCCCTGCCCCGACCCGAAGCAGCCTGGGATTGGGAGATCGCTCCCTTCGGCGAGATCGGCCCGCGGCACCGCTTGGTCCACCGGGTCCATGCCTATCCGGACTGGCGCGCGGCGCGCGCCTGACCGCGGCGCGTAAAAAAGGGCCGTCCCGGTTGCCCGGAACGACCCTATCGAACACGCGGTCTCGGTCCGCCGTGCGCTTACTCGTTCGGCACGTCGTCGGCAGCCGTCCCAGCGCCGCCCTCCTCCGCGGCAACGCTCTCGAAGCGCGGCCGGCGGCGACGGCGGGGCTTCGCGACCGGCGCGTCGTCGGCGGCGGCATCAGGCTCAGCGGAAACCGGTGGCTCTGCAGCCGGAACGGGGCGCGGCGGGGTCATAAGGAAAGCCGGCAGGCCGGCCGGATCCTCGGCGACCGCGACGGGCGCAGCCTCGCGGCGACGCTCCCGGCGCGGCGCCGGCTCGCCCTGGCGCACCGCCTCGCCGCGGGGCGCCCGCTCAGGCCGGCCTTCCGGCCGAGCCTCCTGCCGGTTCTCAGACCGGGGACCATCGCCGCGACCGTTGTCGTAGCGGCCCTGATCGCCGCGGTTGTCGGCCCGATTGTCCTGCCGCGCGTCGATCCGGTTCTCTTGGCGAACCTCTTGGCGGTTCTCCTGGCGACCGTCTTGGCGGTTCTCCTGGCGACCCTCTTGCCGGTCCTGCCGGTAATCGGGACGGCCATAATCAGGGCGATCCTGACGATCCTGGCGGTAATCCGGCCGCTGGTAATCCTGGCGCTGGTAATCCTGACGCGGCTGGTCCTGCCGCCGATAATCCTGCCGCCCGTTGTTGTCGAACCGGCGCTGATCGCGGTTCGGGAACCTGTCCCGGCCCTGCCGACCATCCTGGCTCGGCTCCGGACGGTTCTCGTAGGGCTGCGGCTGCTGACCCGGGTCGCCGTCATCGTAGCCGTTATAGGCATGGCCGTTCTGGGACGTACCGTTGCCCTGACCCTCGTCCTCGCCCTCGTCCATCTCGTCGTCGTAGGGCCGGCTGGCATAACCGCCGGTGTTGGCCGGGCGGGTCTGATCCTGGGCGCCGGACACGATCCGGAAGTAGTGCTCGCCGTGCTGGAAGTAATTCTCGGCCGCCACGGGATCGCCCGCCGCCAGCGCGTCACGTGCGAGCTGCGCGTACTTGTCGGCGATGTGCTGCGCGGTGCCGCGGATTTTGACGTCGGGACCGTTGGATTCGTACGAACGCGTCAGCGGATTCGGACCCTTCGGCCGATTCCGGCCGCGCATCCGTCGATTCTGGTTTGGTCTCATTGGTCTGTAATGACCCTCGTTCACGCAAACGACTGTTTTCGGAGGCGCCCGTCTCAGGATCTCGTGACGCAATCCGGCCAAGCGCATCCGGCGGCGCCGCGCGTGCAGCCGCTCTGCGACCGGCGCGCCTGTCTGACCATCCCTCGCACCGCGCCCGGACCGTGACGCCGGCAACCAGTCGATTGTCAGATTCGAATGCCGCCGAACCGCCGCGCGATCACTGGAGCGCTCTGGTTCAACGTCTCTGGGGGATCAGCGAACCCATCGGCGACACACGGTCGCCACCAACCATATGGTCGTCCGTCTTAACGAACCGTTCGCGATCTTCAAGCCGACTCTAGCGTTCCGCGGTTGATGCAACAAGAGTTTTTTCGATGCGGGGATCGTCTGTCGAGACTTAGGCATCCCTATGGCCTGAGAGAAGACCCTCCGGTCGGCCGAATCTCAAAACTCTGTCTTGGCCGGCAAGGTCGCGGGTCAGGCCCCTTTCGATGAACCCCCGGGCCTGCGCGAGCGCCCGGACCGCCTGAGCCTGGTCATAACCGATCTCGACGGCGAGCGTCCCGCCGGGGGCGAGCAGCGCGCCCACGCCGTCCAGGATCCGCCGATAGGCCTTGAGCCCGTCCGGCCCGCCGTCGAGGGCTGCGATGGGATCATGATCCTGCACCTCCCGATGGAGCGTCGCGATCACGTCCCGCACGATGTAGGGCGGATTCGAAACGATGAGATCGAACGTGCCGGACGCCGCATCGCACCAATCGCCGACGAAGAAGGCCGCCCGGTCGCCGATCCCGTTCGCCGCGGCATTGTGCCGGGCCACCGTCGCCGCCGCCTCGGAGCGGTCGACGCCGATGCCGAACGCGCCGGGCAGCTCGGACAGGAGCGCGGTCAGAATGCAGCCCGAGCCGGTGCCGAGATCGAGGCAGCGTAGGGGTGACGTTCGGTCGGCGACGGCAGCGAGGGCGACCTCCACCAGGATTTCGGTATCCGGGCGGGGCACGAGCGTCTCGGGCGCGAGCCGGAACGGCAGGCCCCAGAACTCCCAGGCGCCGAGGATGCGGGCCACGGGTTCTCCAGCGAGGCGCCGGGCCAGGGCGGCGTCGAGGGACGCGGCCTCGTCCGGACCGAGGAGCCGGTCGCCATCGAGGAGGAGGTCACGGGTCTCGAGGCCCAGGACACCCAGCAGGAGGAACCTGGCATCGCCGGCCGCTTCCGCGATGCCGCCATCAGCCAGGAGCGCCGACCCGCGCCGGAGGGCGGCGCGGCGTGACAAGCAAAGGCTCGACCCGGATGTCACGGCGCCACTCAGGCCATGCCCTCGGCGGCCAGCAGTTCCGCCTGGTGCTCGGTGATCAGCGCGTCCACCACCTCGTCGAGGGCAGTCCCAGCCATCACCTCCTCGAGCTTGTAGAGGGTCAGGTTGATGCGGTGATCGGTGACCCGCCCCTGCGGGAAGTTGTAGGTGCGGATCCGCTCGCTGCGGTCGCCGGAGCCGACCTGGGCCTTGCGGTCGGCGGCCCGGGCCGAATCCTTGGCGGTGCGCTCGGCGTCGTAGAGTCGGGCGCGCAACAGCGTCATCGCGCGGGCGCGGTTCTTGTGCTGCGACCGCTCCTCCTGAACGAACACGACGATACCGGTCGGCAGGTGCGTGATGCGGATTGCCGATTCAGTCTTGTTGACGTGCTGGCCGCCGGCACCCTGCGCACGCATCGTATCGATCTTCAGGTCGGCATCGTTGACGACGATGTCGACATCTTCCGCCTCCGGGAGCACGGCCACTGTGGCGGCCGAGGTGTGGATGCGCCCCTGCGTCTCGGTGTCGGGCACGCGCTGCACCCGGTGGGCGCCGCTCTCGAACTTCAGCCGGGCGAAGACGCCCCGTCCCTTCACCTCGGCCACGACCTCGCGGAAGCCGCCGACAGTGCCCTCGCTCTCGGAAATCACCTCGACGCGCCAGCCTTTCGACTCGGCGTATTTCGCGTACATCCGGAAAAGGTCACCCGCGAACAGGGCCGCCTCGTCGCCGCCCGTGCCGGCGCGCACTTCCAGGATGGCGCTCTTCTCGTCAGCCGCATCCTTCGGGAGGAGCAGGAGCTGGAGCGCGCGGTGCGCATCCTCCAGCTGTGCCTGGGCGTCCGGCTTCTCCTCGGCGGCGAGCGCCCGCATCTCGGAATCGGTGCCGGGCTCGTCGATCAGCGCTTCGAGGCCTGCCAAATTGTCCAGAGCGGCCCGATAAACACGGATCGCCGCCACGACCGGATCGAGGTCCGAGAGCTCGCGCGAGAGCTGGACCACCATCTCGGGATCGATCTCGCCCGAGGCGAGCTGCGCGGTGACGATATCATGCCGCGCCAGGATGGCGTCGAGGCGCTCGGAGGGAAAGGGGATCATCGCCCGTGTTTCTAAGGTCTGCGCGCGGCGATCTGGGCCGGGCGCGGGTCATGTCTCGGGCGGGAGAGGGTCGGCTCGGAGGGTTCTCGACCCGGCAAGACTTCCCCTCTGCCCACGCCTGTTCCGCTCGAAAGCGGAAGCCGCCGCGCGTCGACCGAGATCGTCGTGGCGTTGCCGTACAACCCCGGCCGAATGTTCGGCAAGGGTCGCCTTGACGTTAGATAGGTACGCCGTGCGCGTGAGCGAAGGCGGTGAGCGCCGGGCGCAGGGAATCGCCGTCGTGCACGCGCGACATCTCCGCATCGATCAGTTCGGCCACAGCCCGAGCCTCGAGGCTGAGCACCATCGCCTTGACCGGGCCGATGGCGGCCGGCGACATCGACAGGTCGCGGTAGCCGAGGCCGATCAGCGCCATGGCGTCGAGGGGACGCCCGCCGATCTCGCCGCAGACCGTCACCGGACAGCCGGCGGCGTTCGCCCGCTCGACGATCAGCCGGAAGGCCCTGAGTGCCGCGACGCTGAGCGGGTCGAAGCGGTCGGCGACCCGGCGGTTCTCGCGATCCACCGCGAACAGGAACTGCATCAGGTCGTTCGAGCCCACGGAGAGGAAGTCGGCCTCCTTCGCGATCTCGTCGATCTGGAACAGCAGCGAGGGCACTTCGATCATGGCGCCGAGCCGGCACTCGGTCGGGAGCCGGTAGCCGTGGCGCCTCAGATAGGCCTTCTCCCGCTCGACGATGCCCCGGGCGCGGACGAATTCGTCGACCGTCGCGACCATCGGGAACATGATCTTCAGCGGATCGCCGTCGGCGGCCTTCAGAAGCGCGCGCAGCTGCATGCGCAGCAGAGCCGGCCGGTCGAGGCCGATCCGGATTGCGCGCCAGCCGAGCGCCGGGTTCTCCTCCTCCAGCTTGGCCATGTAGGGGAGAATCTTGTCGCCGCCGATATCCAGGGTGCGGACCGTGACGGATTTTCCCGCCGAGGCCGCGAACACCTTGCGGTACAGCTCCTCCTGCTCGGCGGCCGACGGCATGCGCTGCGCGACCATGAATTGCAGCTCGGTACGGAACAGCCCGACCCCCTCGGCACCGGTCTCCTGCAGGTGGCTAAAATCGACCAGCAGGCCGGCATTGAGATGCAGGCCAACGCGCACGCCGTCGCGGGTCTGGGCCGGGACGTCGCGCAGCGCCCGATACTGCTCCTGCCGGCGGGCGCGCAGGCGCACCATCTCGGCATAGGCCGCCTCGACCTCCGGGCCGGGCCGGACGTGGATCTCGCCGGCGACGCCGTCGACGATGATGGCGTCGCCGGCATCGCACAGGGCCGTGGCGTTCTCGACCTCGCCCACGGCCGGGATGCCGAGCGCCCGCGCGACGATGGCGACGTGGCTGGTCGGGCCGCCCTCCTCCAGCACGATGCCGCGCAGCGTCGAGGCCTCGTAGTCGAGCAGCGCCGCCGGCCCCATGGTGCGCGCCACCAGGATGGCATTCTCGGGCAGGACGAGAATGCCCGCCGCCTCGGAGCCGATCAGCGTCCGCAGGAGACGGTTGGCGAGGTCGTCGAGATCGTGCAGTCGCTCGCGCAGGTACGGATCGGATTGCCGCATCATCCGGGCGCGGTTGTCCGACTGGACCCGCTCCACGGCAGCCTCGGCGGTCAGGCCCGAGGCAACGGCCTCGCGCATGCGCCGGAGCCAGCCCTTGTCGTGGGCGAACATGCGGACCGTTTCGAGAACTTCCCGCGACTCGGCGGTGCCGATGCGATCGCCGCGCTCCACCAGCGCGTCGATCGCGGAGCGAACCTCCTCGATCGCCGCGTCGAGGCGGGCGACCTCGCGATCGACATTCTCGGCGATCAGCGTCTTCACCACGACGCGGGGCTCGTGCAGGACCACGTAGCCGAGGCCGATGCCGTCGGCGAGCGCGATGCCGCGCGACAGCACGGGCCGGCGGGCCGCCGTGCCGGCATCCGGCGCCAAGCCCTCCAGCTCGCCGGACGCGATCATCTCCGAGAGCACCATGGCGGTGGTCTGGAGCGCCTCGATCTCCTCTTCGGAGTAAACCCGGTAGGTCTTGTTCTGGACCGTCAGGACGCCGAGCGTGTTGCCGGCCCGCAGAAGCGGCACGCCCAGGAAGGCGTGGTAGGCCTCTTCGCCGGTCTCCGGCCGATACGAGAACGCCGGATGGTTCTGCGCGTCGGACAGGGAGAGCGGCTCGGCCGTGCGGGCGATGAGGCCGACGAGACCCTCGTCGGTGCGCATGCGGGTCTGATGGACCGCCTCGCGGTTCAGCCCCTCGGTGGCGAACAGCTCGAGGTTGTTGTCGTCCCGCAGCACGTAGACCGAGCAGACCTCGGCCACGACGTTGGCGGCGATCAGGACGACGATGCGGTCGAGGCGCGCTTGGGGACTGACCGGCTCCGCCATCGCTTCGCGGAGGCGGCGCAGCAGCAGGCGCGGGCCTCCGGGCGCAGCGGGCATCGGTTCGTCGTTCCAGCGTTGGTGGATGGCCTTGGCGTCGACCACCCTGCAACCTTGGCGCCAAGTTCGGGACGGCCGGCGCCGGAGGGACCGTGCCGCTGGTCCCAGAGGCGCTCTGGATCCCGCGGACCGGCTCGTGACTGTTCAGTTCAAACCACGCGACCCGCTCGAAATCGCGTCGTCCAGGTTCAGGCCTGATCGAGGCCGTATAGCGAGTGAAGCGTGCGAACGGCAAGCTCCGTATAGGCAGCATCGATCAGCACGGAGAACTTGATCTCCGACGTGGTGATCGCGCGGATGTTGATTCCCTTCTCGGCGAGCGCGCGGAAGGCCTTGGCGGCGACGCCCGCGTGGCTGCGCATGCCGACGCCGATCGCCGACACCTTCACGACGTCGGTGGCGCCCTCGATCTGCACGTAGCCGATCTGCGTGCGGGCCTCGTCGAGGATCGCGCGGGAGCGCTGATAATCGGAGGCTGGCACCGTGAAGGTCATGTCGGTGGTCGACTGGTCGCCCGACACGGTCTGGATGATCATGTCGACGTTGATGTTGGCATCCGCCAGCGGCCCGAAGATGGCGGCGGCCACGCCGGGGCTGTCCTTGACCTTGCGCAGGGTGATCTGCGCCTCGTCCCGGGAGAAGGCGATCCCGGTGATGATCTGCTGTTCCACGATATCGTCCTCGTCGCAGATGAGGGTGCCCGGGCGCGCGGCGTCCGGCGGATCGAAGGAGGACCGGACCGTGGTCGGGACACGGTGGACCATGGCGAGTTCCACCGAGCGGACCTGCAGCACCTTGGCCCCCAGCGAGGCCATCTCCAGCATCTCTTCGAAGGTCACCCGCTCCATGCGCCGGGCCTTCGGCACGATGCGCGGATCGGTGGTGTAGACACCGTCGACATCGGTATAGATGTCGCAGCGCTCGGCGCCGATCGCCGCCGCCACCGCCACCGCCGATGTGTCGGAGCCGCCGCGGCCCAGCGTCGTCACCCGGCCGGTCTCGGCATGGATCCCCTGGAAACCGGCGATTACCGCCACCTCGCCCTGGGCGAAGCCGGCTTCGAGGTTCTTGGGATCGATCTCGGCGATGCGCGCCGAGCCGTGCGCATCCGAGGTGATCACGGGAATCTGCCAGCCCTGCCAGGAGCGGGCCTTGATCCCGTCTTTCTGCAGCGCGATTGCCAGGAGGCCGGCGGTGACGAGCTCACCCGAGGCCACGACGGCATCGGACTCGCGCGGATCGTAGAGCGGGTTGGCGTCCTTGACCCAATCGACCAGTTCGTTGGTCTTGCCCGACATGGCGGACACGATCACCGCGACGTCGTAGCCGGCCGCCACCTCGCGGGCGACATGGCGCGCCACGTTGCGGATGCGGTCGATTGTGGCGACGGACGTGCCGCCGAATTTCATCACCAGACGGGGCATGGTCTCTTGATCGCGGGTTCCCGGTGGCGACTGGATGGACCGCTGCAGCCCGGCCCGGACGGTGCCCGGCGGGTACAAGCGGCTCGGTAGAGTGTCAACAACCTGCCAAGCATGGCGCCCGCGCGCCGCGGCGACTTCCAGCCTGCCCGCGTGCTAAGGCGCGGACGAACCCTATCGGACGGATCACGCATGGACAGGCCAGCCACGGACCACCCTTCGGACGGCTTCGTCGACCGCGGCGAGGTCGCGCGATTCGACGCCCTCGCGGCGACCTGGTGGGACGAGTCCGGTCCGATGCGGGTCCTGCACCGGTTCAACCCGGTGCGGCTCGCCTATATCCGCGACGCGCTCTGCCGGCATCACGGCCGCGATCCGCAGGCGCCCCTCCCCCTCGACGGGCTGTCGATCTGCGATGTCGGCTGCGGCGGCGGCGTGCTCTCGGAGCCGCTGGCGCGGCTCGGCGCCACGGTGACCGGCCTCGATCCCGCGGAGCAGAACATCGCGGTGGCCCGGGCGCATGCCGAAGCGGCCGGCGTGCCGATCGATTACCGCGGCGAGACGATCGAGGCCGTGGTCGCCGCCGGCCGGAGCTTCGATGCCGTTCTGATCATGGAGGTCGTGGAGCACGTCTCGGACATGCCCGCCTTCGTGCGTACCGCCTGTTCTGCCGTGAAGCCCGGCGGGATGCTGTTCGGCGCGACCCTCAACCGGACGATGCGCTCCTTCGCGCTCGCGATCGTCGGGGCCGAATACGTGCTGGGCTGGCTCCCCCGCGGCACGCATGATTGGGAAAAGTTCGTGACGCCGGACGAACTCGGCCGGGCGATCCGGGCGGGTGGACTGGCCGTCACCGACACGGTCGGGGTTATTTACAATCCGCTCACCGATGGCTGGCGCACCGGGCGGGATACCGCCGTGAACTATATGGTCGCGGCCGCGCATCGCGGCTGAACCGGAGCAGCCGCACGCCGTTGGCTCGGCGGCGGAGGGGCCGGCAATGCTTGAGATGATACCCAGCGTGATCGGCGAGGCCCTGTCGGGCCTGAAGGCCGGCCGCGAGAAGACGGCCTATTACGCGGTTTTTACCGACGTCCCTGAGACGCTCACGCTCACGAGCCCCGCCTTCGCCGACGGCGCTGACATGCCGTCCCGCTTCACCGCGGACGGCGAGGGACTCTCGCCGCCGCTGGCTTGGGCCGGCCTGCCGGACGGCACCGCCGCCCTGGTCGTGCTTGTCGAGGATGCCGGCAGCCCGACCCCGCAGCCGCTGGTCCACCTCATCGCCTGGGATGTCGCGCCCGAGCCGGCACGTCTCGACGAAGGCGCTCTGCCGAGTCCCGGCCGCCCAGGCGGCATGCACCGGATGGGCCGGAACAGCTTCCTGCGTCCCGAATGGCTGCCCCCGGATCCCCCGAGCGGGCACGGCCGGCACGACTACGTCCTGCAGCTCTATGCCTTGCGGCGGCCTCTTCATCTGGCCGACGAGCCGGGCCGCGGTGCCGTGATCGAGGCGATGCAGGGTCACGTGCTCGCAAAGGGACATCTGATCGGCGCCTACGCGCGCGCCTGAGGTGCCGAAGCACGGGTAAGCGTGCGAGGCCGAACGTCTTGCCGCGGCGTTGTGCGGTCACCGACGCACCGGTATTGTGTCGACCAGGCTTCCCACTCGGGCAGCGTGTTGGACCAGGATCGGAGTTCAAACCCGTGGGCGTCGACGCACGGACGAAGCGGCGCGGCCGCGCGAGCGTGGCGCGCGCGCTGGCTGCATCGGATGTCGGCACCTGGGAATGGCATATCGCAGACGACGTCCTGCGCTGCGACGCCGCCGCGGCGGCGATGCTGGGCATTCCGCAATCCCGCGGGGACCGTGGCACGACCTTCGGGCTGTTCCTGGATCGGATCCACCCGGAGGATCAGCGGCGCATCGGCACGTTGGTCGAGGACCTACGCCGCAAGGGTGGGCTCTACATCGCACAGTACCGGACCGTTCCGGAGCCGGGCGACGTCCGTTGGGTTCTGGCCCGTGGCCGCTTCGCCCTGGACGGGAACGGGGTCGTGAGCGAGGCGCGTGGGATCGTCATCGACGTCACCGAGAGCAGCCGCGACGGCTTCCTGGACGAGGCGGCCTTCAGCGCGACCGACGCCTCTGCGGGCGGGCTCGACCGGGTGGCCGAGCTCGCGCTCGCCCTGTTCTCATCGGCGGAGGCCGGTCTGCCGCCGCTGGGCTTCGAGCGGCTGAAGCCACTGCTCGAGGCGTTGCTGCACGAGATCGGGCGCCAGCTCGTGAGCGCACCGCCGGTGCCGGACCTCGACAGCATCCACTGATCCCCGGCCCTTCAGCGCCTTGCCTAGCGGGGGCGAATCCTGATAAGGCGGCGCCATCCCGCGATGCGTGTGCCGTGATCGCCGGACGCGAATGCGCGTCCTGCCTCGTGACCACGTTCCCGACACCCTACAGATGGACGGCCCTCCGGGCTCGAGAGACCGATGAAGATCCGCAACTCCCTCAAGTCCCTGCGTGGCCGCCACCGCGACAACCAGCTCGTCCGCCGCAAGGGCCGGGTCTACGTGATCAACAAGACCCAGAAGCGCTTCAAGGCCCGCCAGGGCTGAGGACCGGTCGGCCGGCCAAAGGCCAGCGTCGTCGCTTTGAAGGCAGCCGCACCCGACCGGGATGCGGCTGCTTTCGTTTGCGCGGCACCAACGCACGTTGACGGGCGCGATCACCGCGCACAGTCTGACGCGATGATGCTGCTCGGCTTTCGCGTCGCCCTGATCTGCCTCTCGGCGTTCACCGCCGGGGCGACGCATGCCCTGGCGGCCGCGGACACGAACCGGCCCGCCCGCACGGCACCCGAGGCGAAGCCGGCACCGAAGCCGCCGAGCCTCGACGATCTGTTCGCCCGGCTGCGCGCCAGCGAGGATCCCGCGGAAGCCAAGGGCATCGCCCGGCTGATCGAGCGTCGGCTCGCCGGCTCCGGCAGCCCGACTGCAGACCTGCTCACCGACCGGGCCCGGCAGGCCGTGACCGCCCACGATTTCGCGCTCGCCGCCGAGCTGATGGACCGGGTCACGGCCCTGGAGCCCAGCTGGTCTGAGGGTTGGAATCGGCGGGCGACGGTGTTCTGGCTCCTGACCGACAAGGACGACGCCATCGCCGACCTGCAGCGGGCGCTGGTGCTCGAGCCGCGCCACTTCGAGGCCTGGATGGCCCTGGGCCGGATCTACGAGGCGAACGACGACAAGGCGCGGGCGCTCGCGGCGTTCCGACGGGCGCGGTCTCTCTACCCGCAGATGGACAAGATCGGCGAGGCCATCGACCGTCTTGCGCCGGAGGTCGACGGCCGCGACCTGTGACCCGGGTGTTCGCCGTTCTCCTGGCAATCCTGGCGCTGCCTTTCGCTCTCGCCGGCTTGGTCCTCGCGGTCGGTGCGCTGGCGAGCCTCGCGATCAGCCTCCGGGTCGGCGCCGCCCATCCTCCGGCCGGCCCGTTCGTGGCGGTGACCGGCGGTCGCCTCGC
The DNA here is from genome assembly GCF_017833295.1 of Methylobacterium sp. PvR107. Taxonomy (NCBI): domain Bacteria; kingdom Pseudomonadati; phylum Pseudomonadota; class Alphaproteobacteria; order Hyphomicrobiales; family Methylobacteriaceae; genus Methylobacterium; species Methylobacterium sp. PvR107. The sequence continues at coordinate 4,896,780 of NZ_JAFIBW010000001.1, read as the reverse complement.
CACGATCCAGGACGGGCCGGCGGACGGCCCGCCGGTCGTCCTCCTCCACGGTGCTTCGGCCAACGCCTCGGACCCGATGGAGGGCATCGGCCGCCGGCTCGCCGCGCAGGGCTTCCGGGTGATCGCGTTCGACCGGCCGGGCTTCGGCTGGAGCGACCGGATCGCCGGTGCCGAGGCCGCCGCTCCGTCGGTTCAGGCGCGGCTGATCGCCGAGGCGCTGGAGCATCTGGGCGTCGGCCCGGCGATCGTGTTCGGCCATTCCTGGGCCGGCGCGCTGGCCCTGGCTCTGGCGCTCGATCATCCCGAGCGGGTCTCCGCCCTGGCGCTCGCCGCCCCCGTGGCGATGCCCATGCCGGACCGGATGCCGGACCTGCCCTGGTACTGGAAGCTCGCCGTGAAGCCGCCGGTGGCCTGGCTGCTCAGCCGCACGGTCGGACCGCCTCTGGCGCAGCGCTTCCTGCCCGAGGCGGCGCGCCGGGTGTTCCAGCCCCAGGCGGCGAATCCGGACTACCCGGAACTGGCGCGCGCCGACATGGTCCTGCGGCCCGGGACGCTGCTCGCCAACGTGCAGGATCTTCTCGGCCTGTCGGCGGCGCTCGCGGCGCAGAGCCCGCGCTATCCTACAATCCGCGTCCCGACGCTGGTGATATCCGGCGAAGCCGACCCGATCGTCCGCAGCGATACGCAGGCGGTGCCGCTGGCGCGGGCGATCCCGGAGGCACGTCTCGTTCAGCTTCCGGGGGTCGGACACATGCTCCAATACGTGGCCGCGGAGCGCGTGACCGACGAGATCGTTCGGCTCTCGGGCGAGGTGAAGAGGTCGGTCAGCGCCGTGCCGGCTGCGTCTCGGTGAATCGCCGGGCGATCGGATTTCGTTTCTCCGACCGTTCCAGCCGTCATTCCGGTGCGCCGGAGGCGAGCCCGGACCCGAAAGGGCACGCCGGATGCGGGCAATCCAGACGCCTTGCCGGTCCTGAGTCGTGGCGCGTCGGCGGTTCTGGATCCCGGGTCCCGCTGCGCGGTCCCAGGATGACAGGGAGTGAAAGCGATCAGGCCTTCTCGGCGTGCTCGCGGGTGATGAAGGCGAGCCGCACCAGATTCGTCGCACCGGGCGTACCGAACGGCAGACCTGCCACCACGATCACCCGGTCCCCGACCGCGGCGAACTTCTCACGCACGGCGAACTTGGCAGCGCGGAACGACATGTCGTCCACGTCGCTGGCATCCTTGGTCACGATCGGATGCGTCCCCCAGACGAGCGCCAGGCGGCGCGCCGTCTCGCGCCGGGGCGTCAGCGCGATCACGGTGGCGTTCGGGCGCTCGCGGGAGAGGCGCAGGGCCGTCGAGCCGGAATTGGTCCACGCCATGATCGCGTCGAGGTTCAGGGCGTCGACCATCTGGTGGGCGGCGGCCGCGATCGCGTCGGCCGCCGTCTCGTCCGGCGTCGCGCTCTGCGCCCGGATGATCGACCAGTAGATCTGATCCCGCTCAACCTGCTCGGCGATGCGGTTCATGGTCTCCACCGCGCCGATCGGATGGGCGCCGGAGGCGCTCTCGGCCGAGAGCATCACGGCGTCCGCGCCCTCATAGACCGCCGTCGCGACGTCCGAGACCTCGGCACGCGTGGGCACGGGCGCCGTGATCATCGATTCGAGCATCTGGGTGGCCACGACGACGGGCTTGCCGTAGCGCCGCGCCCCCCGGGTGATGCGCTTCTGCACGCCCGGAACCTGCTCGAGGGGCATCTCCACGCCGAGATCGCCGCGGGCGACCATCAGCCCGTCGGAAATCTCCAGGATCTCGTCGAGGCGCGTCAGCGCCTGAGGCTTCTCGATCTTCGCCATGACCAGGGCGCGCCCGGCGCAGACCTTCTTTACCTCGGCCACGTCCTCGGGCCGCTGGACGAAGGACACGGCGATCCAGTCGGCGCCGGCGTTCAGCCCGGCATCGAGATCCAACCGGTCCTTGTCGGTCATCGCCGGCACCGGAATCACGGTGTGCGGCAGCGACACGCCCTTCCGGTTCGAGATCCGCCCGCCGACCTCGACGCGGGTGACGGCCCGGTTCTCCGACGTCTCGACCACGGAGAGCCGCAACTTGCCGTCGTCGAGCAGGATCGCGTGGCCCGGCTCGAGCGCCTCGAGGATCTCGGGATGCGGCAGGTGGCACCGGGTGGCGTCGCCGGGTGTCGTATCGCCGTCCAGCACGAAGGTGGCGCCGGCCTCGATCATCGCGGCGCCCTCCGCGAAGGTGCCGAGCCGCAGCTTCGGCCCCTGGAGATCGACCAGAATGCCAATCGGCCGCTTCGCCTCGCGTTCGATCGTGCGGATGGCCTCAACCTTCTCGGGCAGCTTCTCCCGCGGAAGATGGCTCATGTTGAGCCGGAAGACATCGACGCCCGCGCGGAACAGCCGCTCGATCATCTCCGGCGAGTCGGAGGCCGGGCCCAGGGTGGCGACGATCTTCGTGCGGCGCGAGCGTTTCAAGCGTCATCCTCCGGATGTTTTTACGGCCAGCCCGTAAGCATTGCCGAGTCGTTGTTCTGTTTGCGGGTGTGAGCACCCCGGACCCGACAGCGTCAAGGGCGCCGTCATCGCGTCAGGGTTTTGCGGGTGCGTCGGCCCGGTTGGGGTCGGTGAGCTGAATCGTCCAGCTCTTCTGCTCGCCGGTATCGACTTCGAAGAAGCCGTTACGGTCGTAGCCTCGGGCCAGACAATCCTCGTTGCCGCGAATCGTGAACTCGGAATCGCGGGTACACATCAGGGAGCGCCCGCTCCACTCGCCGCCGCGCGTATAGTCGACCGCGAAGACGTAGTAGAACCGCGCGGCCAGCGCGCCCTTGAGCAGAGTCTCGCAGGCTTTCGGCGCCAGATCCCACCAGCCCTCCGTCACCCACCCCTGCGGGTCGCGGTAGCCTAGCGAGATCCCGACCTTGCTGCCGGTCTGGTTGCACAGGCGCAGGTCGGCTCTTGCCGGGCTCGCGCAGACGAGCGCGAGGCCGAGTGCGGTGAGGGCGGGGAAAACCTGAGCCGTCGGCGCGCGACGCCTAATTGACGAGAATGATACGGCAGTCGTTGACATTGGTACGGGTCGGGCCGGGGTTCACGAGGTCGCCGAGGGCCGCGAAGAACGCGGTGGAGTCGTTCTGCTCCAGCATCGCGGCTGGGTCGAGGCCGGCGGCCTTGGCCCGCGCCAGGGTGGTCGGGTCGATCAGACCGCCCGCCGGGTCGGTGGCGAGGCCGCGGCCGCCATCGGTTCCGTCGGTGTCGGCGCTGATGCCGGAGATGCCGGGCTCCCCGGCGAGCGCCACCGCGAGCGCCATCGCGTATTCCTGATTCGGACCGCCATTGCCCTCGCCCCGGATCGTGACGGTGAGTTCGCCGCCCGAGATCAGCGCGACGCGCCGCCCGGCCGCCTTGTGGCGCTTGGCTTCCACCGCGTGCTCGGCGGCGACCGCGCGGGCTTCGCCCTCCAGGTCGGCGCCCAGCATCACCGGCTCGTAGCCCGCGGCCCGGGCCGCTTCGGCGGCCGCCTTCAGGGCATCGATCGGTCGCGCGATGATCCGGTATTCGGCCCGCGCGAAGGCCGGATCGCCGGCCTTCGGCGTCTCGTTGTGCGGATCGTTCAGGAGACGCACGGCTTCTTCGGGCAGCGGGATGCCGCGCTTCGCGCAGATGGCGCGGGCGTCGGCGAGCGTCGAGGGATCCGGAACCGTCGGGCCTGAGGCGATCACCGCCGGATCGTCGTGCGGAACGTCCGAGATCGCCAGTGTGAGGATTCGCCGGGCATTGCGGGCGGCTAGGGCGAGGCGACCGCCCTTGATGCGGGAGATGTGCTTGCGCACCGTGTTGATCTCGCCGATCGGCGCGCCCGAGCGGAGCATGGCCCGGGTGATGGCCTGCTTCTCGATCAGCGTGAGGTCGCCGGCCGGGGCGATCCAGTTGGCCGAGCCGCCGCCCGAGAGCAGGACCAAGACCTCGTCCTCCGGCCCGGCCTCCGTGGCGAGGCGGAGCGCCTCCTTGGTGGCGGCGATGCCGGCTTCGTCCGGGACCGGGTGGCCGGCCTCGACCATGTGGATACCCGGCGCCTCCTGGCCGTAGCCGTGCCGCGCCACGGCGAGTCCGACGATCCGGTCGTCCCCCAGCCCGTGCTGTTGCCGATAGAACCGGCTCGCCACGGCGCTCATGCTGCCCGCGGCCTTGCCGGCGGCCAGGATGATCAGCCGGCCCGGGCTCGGTGCGGGCAGATGCGGTGGCAGGGCAAGATCGGGATGGGCGGCCCGGATCGCCGCCGTCAGGATCGTCTCGAGCAGCGCGCGCTGCGCCTGGATGGCCGGATCGGCAACGGGCGGAACGGTCTCGGTCATGGCGTCGGACGGGCTCCTCTCTCGATTATATCGCGCGATCCCCGCCCGTTTTTCCGGGGGCGGCGGGCCCGTTTCTTGCCGTGAGCGCACGATCCTTGATAGGTGATCTGCCCGAGCGGCCGCGCCACGGCAAGCGCCATCGGCGGCCTCGCACAGAACTGAAGACCTCGGAGCCCCGTGACCTGCCCGGAGACTGAAGCGGCCCTTTCGCCTGTGCACCCTTGCGAGATCATCCCCGGCGATCCCGCCTGCGGCCTCGTCATCGCCTGCGATCACGCCTCGAACTATGTGCCGCCGGATATCGATCTCGGCGTGCCGGCTTCCGAGTTCGCTCGGCACATCGCCTACGATATCGGCGCGGCGGGGGTGACGCGGCGTCTGGCGGCCCTGCTCGACGCGCCCGCGATTCTCACGAACTTCTCCCGCCTGATCATCGATCCGAATCGCGGTCGCGCTGATCCGACCCTGGTGATGCGGCTGTCCGACGGTGCCATCGTGCCGGGCAATGCCCGGATCGACGAGACCGGCAAGCAGGCGCGGATCGCCCGGTTCTACGCGCCCTTCGATGCCGCGATCGACGCCGCCGTCGCGGCGGCCGAGCGGGCCGGACGGCCCCCGGCGATACTGACCATGCACAGTTTCACGCCTTATTGGCGCGGCACCGCCCGGCCCTGGCAGGTCGGCATCCTGTACGATTGTGACGAGCGCTTCGCCCGTCCGCTGATCCAGGCGCTCGAGGCCGACCCGGCCGGTCTGACGGTCGGCGACAACCAGCCCTACGGCGGCGGCCTGCCGGGGGACACGATCGATCGCCACGCCACCGCCCGCGGCCTGAGCAATGCACTTGTGGAGATCCGCCAGGACCTGATCGCCGGCGAGGTGGGCCAGGAGGCCTGGGCCGAGCGCTTCGCCCGCATCGTGCGCCCGCTGCTCGCGCCTTGATCTGTGGGTGGCCGGCTCCGAAATGCAGGCGGACAGCCAGAACCGGAAAGTGCCACGACCGATGAGCGAGATCGACCCGCAGACCCAGACCGAGCTCGAGGCGGCCGTGTTCCGCCGCCTCGTCGCGCACCTGCGCAACCGGACGGACGTGCAGAACATCGACCTGATGAACCTCGCCGGCTTCTGCCGGAACTGCCTGTCGAACTGGCTCAAGGATGCCGCCGACGAGAAGGGCGTGCCGCTCACCAAGGATGCCAGCCGCGAGGCCGTCTACGGGATGCCCTACGAGGCCTGGAAGGCCCGCCACCAGACCGAGGCGAGTGCCGCGCAGCAGGCGGGCTTCGCCGCTCAGCAGGCGAAAGACCATTGACGGGGCGTTGCGGTCCCCCTCGACCCGGGAATCGGCTAAGCTTCCGGTAAGGCCGGCCCGTTAACCACGGGTCAGGGCGCAACCGCGCCGTGCATTTCGGAGAGCCCCATGAACGCCCATTCGATGCCCGCCGCGGCCCAGCGGCCCGGCGGCGACGTTTCCTCGGCCGAGGGCGTCGCGGCCGACGAGCTGAAGCAGTTCATCGAGCGCCTGGAGCGCCTCGAGGAGGAGAAGGCCGGCATCATGGGCGACATCAAGGAGGTGTTCGCCGAGCTGAAGGGCCGCGGTTTCGACGCGAAGGCCGTGCGGACGATCCTGCGGATCCGCAAGCAGGATCACAGCGAGCGCCAAGAGCAGGAAGCGATCCTCGAGCTGTACATGCAGGCGCTCGGCATGGCCTAGTCGGGCCGCGCGAAAGCGCAGCCGGTCCGACGCGCGGCGACCATCCTGAGGTGGCCGGACCGCAGCGGAGGCCTCGAGGAGGCCTCCGGCCGGCTGCGCGATCCCTGGAGCCCTCCGTCAAGGCCCGTTGCGGCGGGCACATCAGGATGCGGGGGCGGGGGATCGCCTCTTCCGCGGTCGCCACGCGGTCGGGACGTACGACCGATGCCGACGCCGGTGGCGCGACGCTCAATGCGCCTCCGCCGCGGCCGAGAGGGCCGGAACGTCGAGGCCGAGGGTGCGGCCGGGATATCCCGCAGCATCGAAGTAGCGTGTCTGACCCACGGTCTGATACGCCAGCACCGTCACGTGGCCGGCGGCGTCCGGATCCGAGCGCAGCACCGCCCTGGCGAAGGTCGGGGTGCTGCCGTTCTTGAGCGCCTCGGTCAGGACGCGACCGACCAGATGGCCCCTGCCGGGGATCGTGAGGCCGAGGAGGTGAGCGATCGTCTGGCCGAGATCGGCGTTGCTCGCCGGCGCCGGGCTGTCATGGCCCGCCCGGAAGCTCGGCCCCCGCGCACCCATGACGTTGCGGGTATCGGCGCGCGAGAAGCTGCCGTGCATGCCCTGGCCCTGCTGCAGCCCTGTATCGGAAACCTCGACCCCGCAGGTCGTCGGATCCGAACACCCCGTCGAGAAGCTCCGGAAGTTGACCACGATCGCCGGCATCGGGGTCAGAGCCGATCCGTCGAGGGCGATTGCGGAGAGCGGCAGCGCCCCGGGGATCGGCCCGAGGGCGGCACTCACGAACAGGCCGCTCACGTAGTCCTGGCGCGACAGAGCCTCGACCACCTTCCGCGCAAGCGCCTTGTCGCCGCTCGGCAGGTAGACCAGATCCGAGCCGCCATTGGCCGCGACAACCACGTCGGGCTTCGCCGGGTCGGTGCCGAGCAGGCCGTTGGCCCGGCTGGGAAAGGCATCGGCAGCGAGCTGGGCGCCCTTGGCGTCGGGATCGAACAGGCCGAGCCCGAGATCATGCGCGAGGTCGACGGCGAGGAAGCCCGGGGGCAGCTGTCCCTTCGGAACGCCCTTGTAGGCCTGCGTCGCGGAGAAGCTCGTCGCGCTCTCCTTGGAGATGGTGGAGAAGCCGTGATCGGAGGTGAGGATCACGTCCGTGCTGTCCGACAGACCCTGTTCGTTCAGCGCGGCGAGCAGCGTGGCCAGGTTCGTGTCCGCGTTGTGGATCGCCGCAAGGCTGGTCGGACCGTTGATCCCCGGCACCAGCCGCCCGAGACTGTCGCCCTGATTGTGCTGCGTCCCGTCCGGATCGCGCGACCAGAACACAAGCACGAACGGTTTCCCGCGAGCCTTGAACAGCGGCAGGACCGCCTTGGTGGCCACATCGGTGAAGTAGCCCTGCTGCTCGACGTTGGCCGCCAGGGTTCCGGGCACCTCCGCGGTCCCGGCCTGGCCGTTGGCACCCCGCGTGGGCGCCTGGACCGGCAGGCCGACCGCACCGAGACGCGTGCGGAGTTCCTCGCTCAGCGGGATGCCGCCGGGCCGGCCCGTGCTGTCATCGACCAGGATGCTGTCCTGTCCTGAACGCGCCGTGTGGTCGAAGACCAGCGACGGTCCGAGCTTGCCGATGCTGGCGGTCGACAGCCCCTTGGCGTGGGCCGCGCGCAGGATCGTCTCCTCGTTGAGGTAGTTGCTGGCAAAATGCGCGTCGACGTCGCCGAGGACCGGATCACTCTCCAGAAACGGCGTCAGGCTCTCGCCGGCACCCGGAACCGGGAAGGCCGTGTAGATCGTGTTCCCGAACTGCCCGGTATCGCCCAGCAGATGGCCCGTCGCCATCGCGGTGGCGTTGGGCATGGTGAAGGTCGGGAACAGGGAATGCGTATTGGTGAACCGCACCCCGGCCCGCATCAGGCGGTCCATGGTCGGTGCGTTCGCGCCGTTCACCATGCCGGCGCGGAGCCCGTCAGCGATGAACAGAACGACGTTGCGGGCCTCCGGCTGCGCCTGAACCGGCCCCGCGATGCCGAAACCGATGAGGCAGGAAACGATGACGCGCCGCATACCCGAATCTCCGTGTGATCCGGAGTAGGGCGTGAGCCCGGGCGATGACAGACGCGTGACGGATCCTAGGTTATCTATCCCAAGACCCCGGGTGCAGGTCCCCCCCCCCCCCCCCCCCGCTAGGAGGGGGGGAGGTAGTCTCAGGCGGCGCGCTTGGCCCGATTCAGCAGCTTGCGGTTGACCAGCACCTCGGCGATCTGAACCGCGTTCAGGGCGGCGCCCTTGCGCAGGTTATCGGAGACGCACCAGAAGTTCAGGCCGTTCTCCACCGTCGCGTCCTCGCGGATGCGCGAGATGTAGGTCGCGTCCTCGCCGGCCGCCTCGTGGGGCGTCATGTAGCCGCCGTTCTCGCGCTTATCGATCACCAGCACGCCGGGGGCGGCGCGCAGGATCTCGGTGGCCTTCTCGGCCGAGAGCGGCCGCTCGAATTCCACGTTCACCGCTTCCGCGTGCCCGATGAAGACCGGGACGCGGACGGCGGTCGCAGTCAGCTTGATCTTCGGGTCGAGCATCTTCTTGGTCTCGGCGACCATCTTCCACTCTTCCTTCGTGTAGCCATCCTCCATGAACACGTCGATGTGGGGGATGACGTTGAAGGCGATGCGCTTGGTGAACTTGCCGCCCTCCTTGATCTCGCCGGCGGTGAACACCGCGCGGGTCTGGTTGAACAGCTCGTCCATCGCCTCCTTGCCGGCGCCGGAGACCGACTGGTAGGTCGAAACCACGACGCGCTTGATCGTGGCCGCCTCGTGGAGGGGCTTCAGCGCGACGACCAGCTGCGCGGTCGAGCAGTTCGGATTGGCGATGATGTTGCGCTTGGTGAAGCCGACCACGGCGTCGGCATTCACTTCGGGCACGATCAGCGGCACGTCGGCGTCGTAGCGGAATGCCGAAGAATTATCGATCACCACGCAGCCCGTCTGGCCGATGCGCGGCGACCACTCCTTCGACGCCTCGCCGCCGGCCGACATCAGGCAGATGTCGGTGTCGGAGAAGTCGTACGTGTCGAGGGTTTTGACCTTGAGCGTCTTGTCGCCGTAGGAGACTTCCTGACCCTGGCTGCGGCGCGAGGCCAGAGCCACGACCTCGTCGGCGGGAAAAGCCCGCTCGGCCAGGATATCGAGCATTTCGCGGCCCACGTTGCCCGTGGCGCCGACGACGGCGACCTTGTAACCCATCTCTCGTCTCCGCGCGGAAACCCCGATCGATCCGGGTGCCGCGCTCTCGCCTGCGAATTCGGCCGAAGGATCGTTCGTGCCGGACGGCGCCCGTAAAACGGACGCGGCCGCAGATCCCGCCCTCGCGGGAGGTGGGATCGACGGCCGGGTTGAGCAAGGCGCCGATGGGACCGCGGTGTCAAGGCCGCTGTCGGGGCAACCCGGGTCGCCGTTCGGGTTGACGGGTTGCAACGCTTCCGTGGGGCATTTGCCGCGCAACAATCACGCCGCCATTCCGGGCCTGGCTCCGCAGTCCCGGAATGACGCGTTTGTCCCTTCGAGCTGGAGCCAAGCTCTGCTAACCCGCGTTCGCAGTCCTTCGGGGCAACCGATAATTCACCTTAGGGGAACGAAGCCGGTGATCGTCCGGCCTTACGGAAAGGGAAATTAATCCTTTCTGGCGACCCTGGCGGCGGCTTGACGGAGCAGCCGTCCGCACGGGGTGACATGCTGATCAGGGCAACACGAGACGACGGCGTCGTCGAGACCGGGTCGGCGGCCCGTCGGCACGGGCTGTCGCCTCTTCGAGTCAGCGTGCAACTCGCCCTCGCGGCCGCCGTGATCACGGCATTGTCCTGCTACGCGCGGACGAACGTCGAACCATCGGGAGCCGCACGCCTTGCGACATCCTTCGTCCCGTTGAAGCCGGCCGATCAGGGCCCTCCCCTTGCCACGGTCGCGCAGTTCGGCTTGGCGGAACCGGGCTCCGATCCGGTCCGCGTTGCGTCTGGGCGGGTCGACGCCCGGACAGGCCAGCGCGAAGATACGCTGACACGCGGGGACTTCGACACGATGGAGGCCCCGATGGTGCGGGTCACCCTGACGCGCGGTCGGTCCGCCGACCTCCCGTCCAGCCTTTTCGTGCTCATGGCCCGGCGCGCCGCCGCCGGTCCCGAGATCGGTCACTCAGCCCTGTCCGTGTTGCGAACCGGCCCGTACAGCCGGATCGACACGAAGTTCGGGGCTGTGGAGCTTCTCGAGGTGACGCTCGGCGGTGCGTCGCAGCGGACATGCATCGGCTTTGTGACCCGAGAGGCGACTTCCCGGCTGGATGGCTGGCTCTGCGCGCCACTGGCGCAACCGCCGGAGGCGCAAACGGTCGCCTGCATGATCGACGCACTGAGCCTCGTCGACCTTGCGGATCCGGACACGACCGCGGCCTTCTCGGCCGCGCCCAGAAACTCCGAAGCTTGCGCGTTCGCCAAGCCCACCGCGGAGGCCGCAAGCCGGACAGGATCGATCGGTCGAAGGGCGCGAATTAAGAAATGAGGCTGCAGTGTGGCAAAACGCACAAGCTCGACCGTTTCGCCGGAACAACAGCCCCGCTCAAGCGTCTTCTTCTCAAAGGCGGCGAACTGTTAAGCTTCCACCGCCATATTGATGCCACTCTCAGACAAGGTTGGCCATGCGCTCGCTTAAGATCGCCCTTCTCGGCGTCATCGCCGCTGCCGGCTTCGGCGCCGCGGTCCCTGCGCCGGCCCAGGCACAGGACGGCTTCGTAACGGGCCCGATCTATCGGGTCAGCCGGCCCCTGCCGATCCGTGTCCGCCCGCGCAGCTGGCTCGACGCCGGCAACGTGCCGCTGACCTCGAACGTTCCGGGTGCCGGCGGCTCGCGCAACCCGGCCCTGAACCCCTACCTGATCGCGGCGTCGAACCAGCTGACCCCGCCCTACGGCCCGACCGACCGCTTCGGCCGCGGCATCCTGCCGGATCCGATCACCAACGGCCCGTTCATCGGCGCCCGTTCGTCCGCGATCCGGAACGTCGATCTCTCCTTCGTCGATCGCCTGGACCCGACGTCGCCGCTCTACGGCCGCCCCTACTAGGATCAATCGGCCTCATCGGGCTGACCATGCGGAGCGCGGGCCCACGGGTCCGCGCTTTTCGTTTGCGATCTCACGTTGTCTCGCCTTCACCGGCTTCGGTAATCCTGTATGCCAGTCGATGCGGCGACGTCGGTGCCGCCGCGACGGGATCGATCTCATGAAGCCCTTCAACTGGATGTCCGCGTATCCGTCGCTGCGCATGCCGATGTTCGGCCGCAACTGCGTGGCGACCTCGCATGCACTGGCTGCGCAGGCCGGGATCCAGATGCTCCAGGCGGGCGGAAACGCTGTCGACGCGGCGATCGCGACGGCTGCGGCCAAGACCGTGACCGAGCCCTGCAGCAACGGTCTCGGCTCCGACGCCTTCTGCATCCTGTGGGACGGAAAGGCGCTGCATGGCCTCAACGCGTCGGGCGGCGCGCCAGCGGCCTGGACCCCGGATTACTTCCTGCGGAAGTACGGAGCTTCCGAACGGCCGCCGATGCGCGGCTGGGATTCGGTCACCGTTCCCGGTGCGGTCGCGGCCTGGGTTGCGCTCAGCGAGCGCTTCGGCCGCCTCCCCTTCGCCGACCTGATGCAACCGGCGATCCGCATCGCCGAGCGCGGCTATCTCGCCCCCGTCGTCGTACAGCAGAAATGGGCGGCTGCCGCCGGTGTTGAGGCGATCACTCGCCAGCCGGGCTTTGCCGAGTTCTTCCTCCCGCGCGGCCGCGCCCCGGATGTCGGCGAGTTGGTCACCTTCCCAGGTGCCGAGAAGACCTTGCGGCTGATCGGCGAGACCAAGGGCGAGGCGTTCTACAGGGGCGAGATCGCCGAGGCGATCGCCGCGCACGCGCAGGCGCATGGCGGTGCCATGACGGCCGCCGACCTCGCGGCTTTCCGGCCCGAATGGGTCACGCCGACCGCTCAGGATTATCGCGGCTATACGCTACACGAGATCCCCCCGAATGGTCAGGGCATCGCCGCGCAGATCGCGCTCGGGATGCTGGAGCAGTTCGACCTCGCCGGCTTGCCGGTCGACGGTCCCGAGTCTCAGCACCTCCAGATCGAGGCGATGAAGCTCGCCTTCAGCGACACCTACCGGTACGTCGCCGACCCGCGCAGCATGGAGGTGACGCCGGAGGCGATGCTGGATCCGGCCTACCTCGCGGATCGCGCCAAGCTGATCGACCGCACTCGCGCCCAGGTTTTCGGCCCCGGCAAGCCGCCCGCAGGCGGCACGATCTACCTCACCGCTGCCGACGAATCCGGCATGATGGTGAGCTTCATCCAGTCGAACTTCATGGGCTTCGGCTCCGGCGTCGTCATCCCGGGCTGGGGAATCTCGCTGCAGAACCGTGGCTATGGCTTCGTGCTCGATCCCGCGAGCCCGAATGGGGTGGCGCCGGGCAAACGCCCGTTCCACACGATCATCCCGGGCTTCCTCACACAGGCCGGCGCGCCGGTGATGAGCTTCGGCGTGATGGGCGGCAACATGCAGCCGCAGGGTCACGTCCAGACGCTGGTGCGAATGATCGATCACGGTCAGAACCCGCAAGCCGCCTGCGACGCGCCGCGGTGGCGTGTGAACGAGGGCCTCGACATCAACGTCGAGGCGGCCATGCCGGCCGCAACCCTCGATCGTCTCACGGCCCTCGGCCACAAGCTCGAGGTGATCGAGGACAGCTACCAGGATTTCGGCGCCGGCCAGTTCATCTGGCGGATGGGCGACCCGGCCATCGAGGGCTACGTCGCGGCGAGCGATCCGCGCCGGGACGGGCAGGCTGCGGTCTGGTGAGGCGCTACTTCACCTGCACACTGTCGACGACCTCGCGGAACTTGGCGAGTACGCCGGACCGCTGATCCTCCCGGACCACGCCGAGCGCGCGCAGGTAGCCGTCCGGTGCGAACCGGATGGTCTGCGAGACGACCACCGGCACGTTGGTCGGCTGGTCGATGGCGCGGGCCACGATCTCGTGCCAATCGACGCCGTTCGAGCGGTAGCTCTGCGAGCGCTCGATCACGAAGTCCTTGAGTGTCTGGTTCGACGCAAGGGCGGCCCGGGCGAAGCCGTCCCGTTGCTCGGCCGTCGGCGGCTGCTGCACGGCCTGGGCCAGCACCAGGATCGGCTGCTCCAGATTCTGCATCTGGTCCTTCGGACCCTGGGTCAGCAGGACCGAATTCCCCGCCAGCACCCGCACCGGCCTGAAGCCGGCCAGGTCGGCGATGCGGAAGGGCAGCGCGTCGACCTGCTCACTCAGGCTCAGGGCCGGGCGCAGGGTGACGCCGGTCACCAACTTGCGCATCGTCGACTCGGTCTCGGCGTCGGGCAGCGCCTGTGCGATCACCAAGCCGGTCACGCTCGGCGCACCGACGACCAGGATCCACTTGCGGATCGCCGGCGCGGAGGCGTTGGGATCGGCGGGCTGCTCACCGGTGTAGAGCATGCCCTCGTTGTCGCCGATCTTGACCTCCTCGCGCTTCTCGACCGCGAAGCCCTGGCTCAGCAGGTTGGCGTCAGTGAAGCCGCTGACGAGCTCCGCGAAGGCGTTCGGGGGCAGTTCCACCACCGACAACGTCGCGCCGCCCTCCTTCCGCTCGAAGCCGGAGAAGCGGCGGGACAGCCCCATGTCGGCGGGCGGCTCGAAGCCGAACCGCGAGCCGGGGGGGAAGACTGGGTCGGCGGCCCACGCCGGGGCGCTGACCAGGGCCGCCAAGGTGCCCACAGCAAGAACTCGCCCGAGACGCAGCGTCAGGTTACGCACCAGCATCGGACTCCGCTTCTTCGCATAGGCGATGACCAATCTCCGCCTTGCATGATGCGTCGGACGAGGACCTTCTGCTGTCAAGCGCTTCGAAGATCGGCGGATCGGGAGGCGGGACTCAACGCGGGGGCTCGTCCGCCCGGGTGACCCGACGCAGGGTCAGGTTGCAGCGGCCGCCCGGCGGCAGGAACGCGGGTCCGGCTTCCGCGTCGAGGAGGTCGTCGGTCGGATAGAGCCGGTCGATCCCGTGATAGATCAGCCGCGACGCACCGCCGATCACCAGCGCATCTCCGGACTGGAGGCGCACCGAGCGTGTCGGGTCGGAGCGGTCCAGGCCGCCGTAGCGGAACAGCGCGGCGGCGCCGAGGGACAGCGACAGGACCGGCGCCGCGAGATCCGCCTCGTCACGATCCTGGTGGAGGCCCATGCGGGTCCCCGGCGCGTAGAGATTGATCAGGCACGCTTCCGGTGCGACCGGATAGGCCGTCAGCGCCCCCCATGTCGCGAGACCGGTGGGCGGCAGAGCCGGCCACGGGCGCCCTGTCTCGGGATGCGTTGACTGGTAGCGGTAGCCGCTGATGTCCGAGACCCACCCGAGGGGTCCGGCATTCGTCATCCGCACCGAGAAGGGCTTGCCGGTACGGGGCATGCGCGGTGTGACCGGCGGGGCGGCTTCGAGGATCGCGGCGATCTCGGCGGCGAGGCGCGCGCGGGCGGTCGCGTCGAGGAAGCCCGGATGATGGATCAGGCCGGGCGCAAGTGCGGTCGCCACTCAGGGACCCGTATCGCCGTCCCACGCCAGCACCGTCTTGGCGGCGATCGTGGTGTCGGCGTTGAGGCGGTAGATCAGCGGGACGCCGGTCCTGATCTGGAGGTCCGTCACGGCTTCACCGTCCAGGCGGTCGAGAACCATTACAAGGGCGCGCAGCGAGTTGCCGTGGGCGGCCACCAGGACCCGCTGTCCGGCCATGACCTGGGGCAGGATCGTCGTGATGTAATAGGGCAGCACCCGCGCCGCCGTGTCCTTGAGGCTCTCGCCCCCGGGCGGACGCACGTCGTAGGATCGCCGCCAGGCATGAACCTGCGCGTCGCCCCAGCGGGCCCGGGCCGCGTCCTTGTTGAGACCCGAGAGATCGCCGTAGTCACGTTCGTTGAGTGCCGGATCGCGGATCACCGCGAGATCGCGCAGACCCATCTCTTCCAGCAGCAGGGCGCAGGTCCGCTGCGCCCGCACTAGCTCGGACGTGAACGCCGCGTCGAAGCTGTAGCCCTCGCGCTTCAGCCCGCGGCCGGCCGCGCGGGCCTCGGCCACGCCGCGCTCCGTCAGGTCGGGGTCGCGCCAGCCGGTGAACAGATTCTCAAGGTTCCATGCGCTCTGGCCGTGCCGGACGAGGACGAGGACCCTTTCCATGGCCGCACCGCCCGTCACAGGCCGAGCACGTCCGCCATCGCGTATAGGCCCGGCGGTTTCGGATGCGCCCAGAGGGCGGCCTTCACCGCACCGGTCGCGAACAGGCCGCGGTCGGCGGCATGGTGGCTGATCGTGAGGCTCTCTCCGGCGCCGGCGAAGATCACGCTGTGATCGCCCACGACGTTGCCGCCCCGGAGCGTGGCGAAACCGATATCGCCGGGCTTGCGGGCGCCGGTATGCCCGTCCCGGGTCGAGACGCGGACCGCCTTCAGGTCGACGCCGCGTCCCTCCGCGGCGGCCTCGCCCAGCATCAACGCCGTGCCGGAGGGGGCGTCCACCTTCATGCGGTGGTGCATCTCGCAAATCTCGATGTCGAACTCGTCGCCGAGCGACTTGGCCACGCGGCGCACCAATTCGGTCATCAGGTTGATGCCGAGGGACATGTTGCCCGACTGCACGATCCGGGCGTGGTAGGACGCCGCTCTCAGCTTGGCGAAATCATCCTCGGACAGGCCGGTCGTGCCGACGACATGGACGATGCGCGCCTGGGCCGCGAGCTCGGCGAAGGCGATCGTGGCTGCCGGCGCGGTGAAATCCAGCACGCCGTCGGCCGCCGCGAAGGCCGCCAGGGAATCGTCGGTCACCGGCACGTCGAGGGGCGACAGGCCGGCCAGCGTCCCCGCATCCTGCCCGAGCGCCGGAGAGCCCGCGCGCTCGATCGCCGCCGAAAGGGTGCATCCTTCGGCCTGCGCCACCGCGCGGACCAGCATCCGCCCCATGCGCCCGTCGGCGCCGACCACTACGAGACGCATCCGGTTCCCATTTCCGTCACAGGGTTTGCGGGGAGCGGGCCGGGAAGGCCCGCTCGGCCGCGTGTCGTCCGCCGGGCGCCCGTTCCACCGCAAGCGAGAGGGGCGCCCGCGCGCTATTATTCCTTCTCGGGGGCGATCTGCTCAAGGCCGCCGATATGCTTTTGCGCGTAGAGCGGCAGCCCGATCTGCTTGATCAGCTCCAGCTGGGTCTCGAGGAAGTCGATATGACCCTCCTCGTCCTCGGCCAGATCCTCGAACAGGCGCTTCGACACGCGGTCGTTGATCGAATCGCAGTACTTCGCGGCCTCGAGGTAGAGGCTGCGAGCCTCGTTCTCGGCGGCGAGATCGGAATCCAGGATCTCCTGGACGTTCTGGCCGATCCGCAGCGGGTCGAGCTCCTGCAGGTTCGGGAACCCGTCGAGGAACAGGATCCGGTCGATGAACCGGTCGGCGTGGTTCATCTCCTCGATCGATTCCTTGCGCCAGAATTTCGCCAGCTCGACGTAGCCCCAGTCATTGAGCATGCGGAAATGCAGCCAGTACTGACTGACGGCGGTCAGCTCGCTGCGCAAACCACGATTGAGATACTCGATGACCTTGGTGTCGCCCTTCATGCCCCCGTACTCCTTACCGTGTTCTCAGGCGGGGGCAGAAGCATCAGGCAGCGACTCCCTCATCCGCAGTTTGGAATTTCACCAAAGTACAGGCGCTGGCGCAAGCCGTCGAGCAGGCATGGCTGCCCTCCGCTGGCGCGGCTCGGCCGAGGGCGCTGTCCATGATCGAGCGGATGGTCCGGGCGCAGCGCCCACATTTCGGGCTGCAGCCCAGACACGCATAGACCTGGGCCGGCGTGCGCGGGCAGCCGGGCCCGGGCGAGAGGCAATTGCGTACCGCGCCGTCCGAGATGACATTGCAAGAACAGACGATCATGCGCGCCGCAGATCCCGCCTTCTCCGAGCCGGTCGCAGCCTCGCTGGGCCGAACCAGACATATCCGCCAGATTAGAAACATTGAAAAGTAGCTGATTTTTCAATGTTTTACTGGTCGGCGCTGCACATGACACTCACGCCTGCTCGGGTCAAGTCCATGGTCTGGCCCGAGGGGCCGAGGGCTCGGGCTGAAGGGTTGCAACGCTTCCGTGAGGCGTATGCCGCGTAACAATCGCGCCGTCATGCCGGGGCGCCGCTGGCGAGCCAGGACCCGGAGTGGCACGCCGGAGGGGGGCGATCTGGATCCGCCGACCGCGCCATGCCGTGCGCGCGTTGCGTGTCTGGATTGCGGGCTCCGCGCCGCAGTCCCGGAATGACGGGATCGTCCCTCCGAACTGGAGCTAAGCCTGCAAACCCGCGGTCGGAGCCCTGTTCGGCACGGGGGGCCGTCCCGAGTGGGATCAGCGCGCCAGCTCCCGCAAGCCCAGGCGGATCAGCACCCTGGCCTCGGCCCCCTCCCCGGCGCTCTTGAGGGCGGCGGCGACCGCGGCGGCGGCCTGAACCTGGGGGTAGCCGAGATTGACCAAAGCCGAGATCGCGTCGGCGACAGGCTGCGGCGCGACGCCCGCGCCCACGGCATCCGTCAGGGCGATCAGGGACGGATCCACGGGGGCGAAAGCCGGGGCCTTGTCCTTCAGTTCGGCGGCCATCCGGGCTGCGAGTCGGGGTCCGACGCCCGGCGCGCGGCTGATCGCAGTCTTGTCGCCCGTCGCGATCGCGTTGGCCAGCACCTCCGGCTCAAGGGCCGACAGGACGCCCAGAGCCACGCGGGCCCCGACGCCCTGGACGGTCTGGAGCAGACGGAACCATTCCCGTTCGGCATCGGAGCGGAAGCCGTAGAGCCGAATCATGTCCTCGCGGACATGGGTCTCGATCGACAGCTCCGCCGGCTCACCAGCCTTCGGCATGCGCTGGAGCGTCCGCGCAGAGCAATGCGCGATGTAGCCGACGCCCGCGACGTCGAGGATCACGAAATCCTCGCCGAACGAGTCCACGATGCCTCTGAGCTTGCCGATCATGCCGTGCCTGTCCGCCAAACCGCGATGCCTACAGAAGCGCAACCGCCTCCGCCAGACGTGCTTGAGCCGGCCTGGACTTCATGAAATCAGGTTCGCTGCGCTGGCCGAGCTTGGCTGGCCGGGGGGAGACGACCATGCGCGTGCCATTTCTTGCCCTGATGGGATTGCTGTGCCTGGCTCCGGCCCAGGCGGCGGACAATCCCGCGCCGCCCGTGGGCCCGAGCGCCGATCCGACCCAGGTGCGGCCGGGCGCCTACGTGCTCGATCCCGATCACGGCAAGATCACATGGTCGGTCTCGCACCTCGGCTACTCGACCTATTACGGCCAGTTCACCGGCCTGACCGGGACGTTGCAGCTCGATCCGAAGGCGCCGGAGAAGAGCGGCCTTGACGTCACCGTGCCGCTTGGCGGCGTGATCACGGGCAGCGCGCGGCTCAACGAGCACCTCGCGGCGCCGGACTTCTTCGATGCCCTCAAGTTTCCGAACGCTACCTTCACGGCCACCCAGATCGAGCCGACGAGCCCCACGACGGCGCGGATCACCGGCGACCTGAACCTCCGCGGCACCGTCCGGCCGCTCGCGATCGACGCGACCTTCAACCAAGCCGGCATTCACCCGGTCGATCAGCGCTACACGGTGGGCTTTGACGGCCGGGCTGTGATCAAGCGCTCCGATTTCGGCATCAACGCCTATCTGCCGCAGCTCGGCGACGAGGTGACCCTGCGGATCGAGGGTGAGTTCAAGGCTGCGCCCTGACGCAGTCGGAGGCTGGCCCGTGACGCCGCCGCAGCACGGGTGTAGGCAGCCGCCACCGTGGGCGGCGTCTGTCAGGACGGCCACGCGTGTCGATGGCGGCAGGGAGGTCTGAGCGGTGCGGGGTACGAGACTCTTCGGCGTCGTCCTGGCTCTCGGTCTGGCCAGCGCCGCCGCCGCACAGGCGCCGGGATCGCCGGCGCCTCCAACCACGCCGGTCAGCCCACAATCGCCCCTCGACAGCTACGCCACGGCGGCCTCGACAACGATCATCGCCGAGCAGGCTTGTCCGGGCGTCCAGGTCAGGGCCGGGCAGCTCACGACCCTGCGCCTCGCGGCCCGGGTCAATCCCGGTCAGGAGTCGGTGCTGGAGGAGAAGCTCCGCTCGCGTGCCTCGCAGGTTCGGCAGCAACTCGCGGCCGATGGCCGGGAGGCGTGGTGCGCCGAGGCGCTGGCCGCCTTCGGCCCGCAGGGGACCGTCGCCAAGGGCGTCCTCGCTACCGGCGCACGGGTCCGCTGATCCGTGCCGCGATCCGGCCGTGAGGATTGACACGAAGCCGCAGCGCCCCTAGTGACCCGGCATGGCGCGCGGCCTCTTTTGAGGTCCGCGCGTTTCGCGTTGTCCGGGCTCAAGCCCGCGCAATGACTTCAAACAAGAAGCCGGTCCAGGGGCAGCCCCCCGGAGGCCGTTCGAGAACACGAGAGAACGATGTTCGCAGTCATCAAGACGGGCGGTAAGCAGTACCGCGTCGCCGCCAACGACACCATCACCATCGCGTCGCTCGCGGGCGAGGCCGGCGAGGCCGTGACCTTCGGCGAAGTCCTGCTGTTCGCCGACGGCGCCGGTGCGACCCAGGTCGGCGCCCCGACCCTGTCGGGCATCAACGTCACGGGCGAGATCGTGCGCCATGGCCGCGACAAGAAGGTCATCGCCTTCAAGAAGCGCCGCCGGCAGAATTCGCGCCGCAAGCGCGGCCATCGGCAGGACCACACGGTCGTGCGCATCACGGGCATCTCGGCCTGAGGCGTCGCTCAAAGCTGGGCGCGTAGAGGTCCCCGGGGACCTGACCCGCGACCGCATCAAGCAGATCGAAATTCGGAGCTCATCCCATGGCACACAAGAAAGCAGGCGGCTCGTCCCGCAACGGCCGCGACTCGGCCGGCCGCCGCCTCGGCGTCAAGAAGTTCGGCTCGGAGGCCGTGATCCCGGGCAACATCATCGTGCGCCAGCGCGGCACGAAATGGCATCCCGGCAGCAACGTCGGCATGGGCAAGGACCACACGCTCTTCGCGCTGGTACCGGGCCATGTCCGCTTCGAGACGCGCCGCGGGCGCGACTTCGTAACCGTAACCCCGCTGGCCGAGGCCGCGGAATAAGAGGCGGGCGCCCGAGAGGCGAAGCTGGCGTCCCGCCCGGTGTCCCACACCGGACCGGAGACGTCGTTGCCGAGCCCCTGATGGGCCGGTTCGGACGGAACACCGGGGAGGATGGGACGCCATCCTCCCCTTCGTCGTCTTGAGGCGGTGCCCCGGAGCCGGGCGCGCCGCCCAGCGAGGGCACGATGTTCCCCGATCTGACCCGTGATGACGTCTTCCGGATCGAAACGCGCCGGCTGTGGCAGCGCTGGCCGACCGCCAAGGACAGGGACGCGATCCTGAAGCTGGCCGCGGATCCGGCCGTGTCGGAGATGCTGGCGCGGGTCCCCCACCCGCTGACGCCTCCCCTGGTGGATGCCTTCCTGCTGCAGGCACGCTCGGAGAATGCGGCCGGGTCCGCGCTGACCCTCGCTCTGGCGCGACGCGCAGCACCGGCAAGCGCGATCGGCGTCGTCAGCATCGAGGTCGGGCCCGATCGGGTGCCGGAACTCGGCTACTGGCTCGGAACGCCCTATTGGGGCGCCGGCCTGATGCGCGAGGCGGTGTCGAGTCTGTGCCACGCCTTCTTCGCCTATGCCGGCGGGACGGAGCTCGCGGCTTCGGCGCGCAGCATCAACCCGGCATCCCGGCGCGTCCTGGAGGCGTGCGGCTTCCAGCATGTCGGCACCGGCCTGCGGCCGTTTCCGGCGCGGGGCACGGATCTGCCGGTCGATCGCTTCCGTCTCGACAGGCGGCTGTGGCAGGTGCTGGAATCCGGCCCCGCGATGACCGAGGCTGCCTGAAGGCAGCTCCGCGGAACCGGCGTCGGCCGGCGGCCACTGACAAGGATGATGGTGCGGGTCCCGGATCCGCACCCGATTAGGGAATCGAGCCGTGAAGTTCCTCGACGAAGCCAAGGTCTATGTCCGTTCCGGTGACGGCGGTCCCGGCTGCGTCTCGTTCCGGCGGGAGAAGTTCATCGAGTTTGGCGGCCCGAACGGCGGCGACGGCGGCCGCGGCGGCGACGTCTGGGTCGAGTGCGTCGAGGGGCTCAACACCCTGATCGACTATCGCTACCAGCAGCACTTCAAGGCCAAGAAGGGCGAGCACGGCATGGGCTCGAACTGTCACGGCGCGAACGGGTCCGATGCGGTCCTCAAGGTCCCGGCCGGCACGCAGATCTTCGCCGAGGACGGCGAGACGCTGCTCGCCGATCTGACCGAGGTCGGCCAGAGGATCCGCCTCGCCAAGGGCGGCAATGGCGGCTTCGGCAACGCCTATTTCACCACGTCCACCAATCGCGCCCCGAAGCACGCCAATCCCGGCCTGGAAGGCCAGGAGATGTGGATCTGGCTGCGGCTGAAGCTGATCGCCGATGCCGGGCTCGTCGGCCTGCCCAACGCAGGCAAGTCGACGTTTCTCGCGAGCGTCACGGCAGCCAAGCCGAAGATCGCCGATTACCCGTTCACCACCCTGCATCCCGGCCTGGGCGTCGTGCGCTCGGACGGGCGCGAGTTCGTGCTCGCCGACATCCCGGGCCTGATCGAGGGCGCGCATGAGGGCGTCGGGCTCGGCGACAGGTTCCTGGCCCATGTCGAGCGCTGCCGCGTGCTGCTGCACCTCGTGGACGGCACGAGCGAGCATGCCGGCAAGGCCTACAAGCTGGTGCGCGGCGAGATCGAAGCCTATGGCAACGGCCTGGCCGAGAAGCCCGAGGTCGTGGCGCTCTCCAAGGCCGACGCCCTCGATGCCGAGACCCTGAAGAGTCAGGTGGCCAAGCTGAAGCGCGCGGCCGGACGCGCGCCCCTGGTCCTGTCCTCGGCGAGCCGGAAGGGTGTGCCGGAGGCGCTGCGGGCGCTTCAGGCCGAGATCGACGCGAGCGCCGAGGCAGACCGGGAACCGGAGGCCGCCTGGCAGCCGTGACCGGCTGAAGCCTCCGATCGCGTGATTGCGCCGGCAGGGCCGCTCGATACGAGCCCTGCCGGCGATCCGTTTTGGTGCGTGCGATCAGCCCTGCTTCAGCTTGGCGATCGTCTCGGCCGGCACGCCGGCGAAGTTGTTCGACACGAGATAGTTCGGGCTGGCCTTGACCCCGGCGTCGAGGTCGATCTCCTCGAACTTGCCGTTGTCCCGGGTCTGGATGATCTCCGGGTCCTCGTCGCCGACATTCTTGATCGCGTGACCGAAGCCCATCGGGATGTAGGCCACGTCGCCCGGATTGAACTCCGCGACCTTGCCGCGGCCGCCCGAGCCGAACAGCGCCACCTGGCCCTTACCCTTCAGGTCAAAGTGCCACTCGTTGGCGTTCACGTTCCAGTGGAACTTGCGCATCTGGCCGGGCCGGATGGTCATGACGCCACCCGACATCGACTTGGACACCGGCCACTCGTCGACGGTCGCGAGACGAAAGGTCCCGCCGTCGAACTCGCGCACGGCGCGCGGGTCCTTGAGGAGCCGAAACTTGTGGGTCGATTCCTTCGGCCAGGGCGCATCGAGCGCCTGGGAGAGCGGGATGATCGGTCCGGCCTGGATGTAGGCCTCGCCCTCCGGAAAAGCGTTGAGCGCCTCCTTCGGGGCCCGGCGCGTCGCCGCGCTGCAATATCGACATTTGGTATGCAAGACACTCGCGAGGTCCTGACGCCTGACACTTTCGAAAACGCGTCTGGCGTCACGCTCGAGTGAGCGCTGTGGGCTCGGACCAGCACGGCAGATCCTGCGCTGCACTGCGCCCCAGTGGCTGTTCAACCGCGCGGTCTTCGTCCAAACCGCGTCGGTGCTCCCGCCGTCACAAGAATCATGATCCCTGCCCTCGAAGATTTCCGCCGCATCGTCATCAAGGTCGGCTCGGCGCTTCTGGTCGATCGCGGCGCCGGCCGCCTGCGGCACGCTTGGCTCGCGGCCTTGGCCGAGGACATTGCGGAAATGCACGCCCGCGGGGTCGATGTGCTCGTCGTGTCATCGGGCAGCATCGCGCTCGGGCGGACGGTGCTCGGCCTGCCGGCGGGCGCCCTGCGCCTTGAGGAGAGCCAGGGGGCGGCCTCCGTGGGGCAGATCACGCTCGCGCGGCACTGGGCCGAGGCGCTGGGCCACCACGGCATCGTCGCCGGTCAGATCCTCGTGACGCCCCAGGATACCGAGGAGCGCCGCCGCTACCTGAACGCCCGGGCGACGGTGCTGAAGCTGCTGGAAATGCGCGCGGTGCCCGTGATCAACGAGAACGACACGGTGGCGACCTCCGAGATTCGTTACGGCGACAACGATCGGCTCGCCGCCCGTGTCGCCACCATGATCGATGCCGACGTGCTGGTCCTGTTCTCGGATATCGACGGCCTCTATACGGCGCCGCCGAAAAGCGATCCCGACGCGCGCCACTTGCCTGTCGTGGAGCGCATCACCCCCGAGATCGAGGCCATGGCGGGCGGCCCGGCCTCGGAGCTGTCGCGGGGCGGGATGCGCACCAAGGTCGAGGCGGCGAAGATTGCGGCATCGGGCGGCACGCATCTGGTGATCGCGGACGGGCGGGGAAAGAACCCGCTGAAGGCCATGCGGGACGGCGCCCGCTGCACGTGGTTCCTGTCGGGCTCGACCCCGACCGCCGCACGCAAGACCTGGATTGCCGGCTCGCTGGAGCCGCGCGGGACGCTGATTATCGATCCCGGTGCCGTCAAAGCTTTGCGCGGTGGCGCCAGCCTGCTCCCCGTTGGGGTCCGCGCGATCGAGGGCAGCTTCTCCCGCGGCGATGCCGTGGTGATCCGTGATCCTGAGGGCCGCGTACTCGGCCGGGGTCTCGTGGCCTACGACAGTGCCGAGGCGGGATTGATCATCGGGCACTCGAGCGCCCGTATTCCGGAAGTGCTCAATTACCCCGGTCGCGCCTGGATGGTGCATCGCGATGACTTGGCACTGTTCTAGTTAATCCGTGACGCTCGCGTTCTTATTGATCTTTTCTCGGTCGGTGATTGATCTGAAGAGCCGGCGAGCGCTCTTGTATGTGCGGTGCACGGTGTGCAAATACCCGTCCTCAACCCCGTCAGGCCAAATGAGCGGCCGTCGCGAAGCGAGGACGCCGGAGTGCCCGTCCTGAACCTGAGATCGGATTTCGCCGAGGCCGACGCGCTTCCGGAGCAGATGGCTGCGATCGGCCGTCGCGCGCGGGCGGCGGCACGCCGGATGGCGCTGGCTTCGGCCCGGACCAAGGACGTCGCCTTGAAGGCGATCGCCGAACGCCTGCGGGCGAGCCGGGACGAGATCCTGAGCGAGAATGCCCGTGATGTCGCCGCGGCCCGTAATGCCGGCCAGACCGCCGCGTTGATCGATCGGCTGACCCTCGATCCCGGCCGCCTCCTCGCCATGGCGGATGCCGTGGGGAAGGTCGGATCGCTGGCCGATCCGGTGGGACGCCAACTCGCCGCGATCGAGCGGCCGAACGGCCTGCTGATCGAGCGCATCGCGGTTCCGCTCGGTGTCGTCGGGGTGATCTTCGAGAGCCGCCCGAACGTCACCGCGGATGCCGGTGCCCTGTGCCTCAAGGCCGGCAACGCGGCGATCCTGCGGGCCGGGTCCGACTCACATCGCACGGCGATGGCGATTGCGCGGGCGATGAGCCGTGGTCTGGCCGATGCCGGTCTGCCGGAGGACGCGATTCAGCTTGTGCCGACCCGCGACCGGGCCGCCGTCGGCCTGATGCTGGCCGGCCTCGACGGCTGCGTCGACGTGATCGTGCCCCGGGGCGGCCGCGGCCTGGTCGAGCGCGTCCAGGCCGAGGCGCGCGTGCCCGTCTTCGCGCATCTC
The DNA here is from genome assembly GCF_017833295.1 of Methylobacterium sp. PvR107. Classification (NCBI taxonomy): domain Bacteria; kingdom Pseudomonadati; phylum Pseudomonadota; class Alphaproteobacteria; order Hyphomicrobiales; family Methylobacteriaceae; genus Methylobacterium; species Methylobacterium sp. PvR107. The sequence goes on along the minus strand of NZ_JAFIBW010000001.1, from coordinate 4,871,717 downwards.
GACGGCATCAACCACGTCTACGTCGCCGCCGCGGCGGACCTCGACATGGCGCGGACCATCCTGTTGAACAGCAAGATGCGGCGGACCAGCGTCTGCGGCGCCGCCGAGACCCTGCTGGTCGATCGCGCCTGCGCGCCTACGCATCTCGCGCCGCTTGTCGCTGCACTGGCCGATGCCGGCTGCGCCGTCCGCGGCGATGCCGAGACCCAGTCGGTCGACCCGCGCGTGACCGCCGCCTCTGAGGACGACTGGCACACCGAGTATCTCGACGCGATCATCGCGGTCCGCGTGGTGGACGGGATCGATGCGGCCATCGAGCACATCGAAACCTACGGCTCGCACCACACCGACGCGATCATCACGCAGGATGACGCCGAGGCCACGCGCTTCCTGGCGGAGGTGGATTCCGCAATCGTGACCCACAACGCCTCGACGCAGTTCGCCGACGGCGGCGAATTCGGTTTCGGGGCCGAGATCGGCATCGCGACCGGGCGCATGCATGCGCGCGGCCCGGTCGGGGTCGAGCAACTGACCACCTTCAAGTATCGCGTCCACGGTAGCGGTCAGGTCCGCCCGTGACCTCAGCCAACGGCCCGGCGTGCGGCTGAGCCTGCCGCCGAGTGCGCCGGGGATGCGGATCGGTCTCTACGGCGGATCCTTCAATCCGGCCCATACCGGCCATCGCCACGTCAGCCTGATGGCCCTGCGCCGGCTTGGGCTGGACAGGGTCTGGTGGCTTGTAAGCCCGGGCAACCCGCTCAAGAGCCGGAACGCTCTGCCGCCTGTCGAGGTGCGGTGTCGCCAAGCCGAACGGATCGCTCGGCATCCGCGCATCGCGGTGACCGGCATCGAGGCGGTACTCGGCGTTCGCTTCACCGTGCACACCCTGCGCATCCTGACCCGCCGGTGTCCCGGTGTGCATTTCGTCTGGATCATGGGGGCTGATTCGCTGGGAACGTTCCACCGCTGGAAGGGCTTCGCCGAGATCGCGCATCGCGTGCCGATCGCCGTCGTTGATCGGCCCGGCTGGACCTTGGCCCCGCTGAGCGCACGGGCCGCGCGGCGCTTAAGTGGTTCACGTCTGCCGGAGGAGGCCGCGCCGACGCTCGCGCTGCGCTCGCCACCCGCCTGGGTCTTCCTGCACGGTCCCCGGTCGCATCTCTCGTCGACCGCCATCCGCAACGGAATGCACGTACGTCGCGATCGGTAGGTCGCGGCGCAGTTGCAATCGGAGCCCGAAGCCGCCAATTTCATTCCAACCCACCAGGCGTGATATGGCCGCGTGGCATCACGAGGAACTAGGACTCTGCCCGAGACCATCCGCACGGAGACGATCCGCACCCCCGTTCAGGCACCGGAGGAATCCGGCCAGGCGCGCTCGGACGATTTGAAGGCTCTCGCCCTCGGATGCCTCGACGAGATGAAGGCCGAGGAGACGATCGCGATCGATCTGGCCGGCAAGACGTCGCTCGCCGACACGATGATCATCGCGTCGGGACGCTCCCAGCGCCATGTCGGCTCGATTGCCGACAAGATCATCCAGGAGATGAAGAACCGGGGCTTCGGCAATGCCCGGGTCGAAGGCTTGCCGGCCTGCGACTGGGTCCTGATCGACGCGGGCGACGTGCTGGTGCACATCTTCCGTCCCGAGGTGCGCGGCTTCTACAACCTCGAGAAGATGTGGGGTGCGGACCGCCCGGTCGGGCTCGCGGTCGGCTAGGCGTCTCACCCGCTTGCGCCTGCTCCTCGCAGCGGTCGGACGGCTGAAGGCCGGCCCGGAGCGCGAACTCGCGTCACGATACCGCGACCGGACCGCACAATTAGGCCGCGGGCTCGGCTTCCCGTCCTGCGACAGCATCGAGATTCCGGAATCCCGCGCGCGGCGGGCCGTCGATCGTTGTACCGAAGAGGCTGCGGCGCTCGCCGCTCTGCTGCCCTCCGGCGGCGTCCTCATCGCGTATGACGAACGGGGCCGGGCCGATCTGGCGAGCGCGGCTCTCGCCCAACGCGTCGCCGCCTGGCGCGATGTCGGGCGGCCCGCGCTGGTCGTTGCGATCGGCGGCCCTGACGGCCTGGACGCCTCAATTCGGACGAAGGCGGAGCTGATCCTGTCCTTCGGGGCTGCAACTCTGCCCCACGGACTGGTGCGCGTGCTCGCTCTGGAACAGATCTATCGCAGCCTGACCATCCTGGCCGGCCACCCGTATCATCGGGGCGAGGCAGGCTGATCCGACGTGGCGACCGCAGACACAGGCCCACTTGGTCACCCCAATCGCGTCCGCGCATTGCGGGCGGCTTTCGCCCCGCTGCTGGTGGTGTCGGCGTTCGGGTCTCTCGCTGTGCCTGCATGGGCCGAAACGCCGCCGCCGAAGGATGCCGAGGCGATCCAGCGCGCGGACGAGGAGCGTGACCGCCGGGCCGAGAATCTGAAGCGGGTGCAGGACGCGCTCGCCGCCAGCGCCGGCCAGCGGACGCAGTTCGAAGCTGAGATCGCCGCGATCGGCTCCGATCGCGCCAAGCTGGACGCGGCCCTCCTCGATGCGGGACGACAGGCGCAAGCCACCGAGGAGCGGCTCAGCCGCCTTGAGGAACGCCTGAAGGCGATGAGCGAGAGCGAGGCCGCCATCCGGCACTCGCTCCAGGCCCGACGCGGCATCGTGGCCGAGATTCTGGCCGCGCTGCAGCGGATGGGACGCAGGCCGCCGCCCGCGGTGCTGGTGAGCCCTGAGGACATGCTGGCGGCGATCCGGACGTCGATGCTGCTCGGGGCAGTGGTCCCGGAACTGCGCGGCGAGGTCGATACCCTGGCGGCCGATCTCGCCGAGATGATCCGCTTGCGCGGCTTGATTGCGCAGGACAAGGAGGGCCTCAGCAACGATCTGGCAGGCTGGGCGCGTGAGCAGCAGCGGCTCCAGGCACTGGTCGCCGCCCGGCGCGCCCGGCAGGCCGAGATCGAGAGCGGCCTCACCGCGGAGCGGCGCCGCGCCGCGGAGCTTGGCGCCCAGGCCAAGTCGCTGAAGGATCTGCTCGACAGGACCGAGGCGGCGGTCGCGGCGGCGAAGCGGACGGCCGAAGAGGCGAAAGCGGCGGCCGAGCGCGAGATCCGCGTGACGCAGGAGCGATTTGCCGCGGCGGGCTTCCGGGATCCCGCCCGTCTGGCACCCAAAGTGCATTTTGCCGACGCGCGGGGCGAAGTGCCGCGGCCGGTGAGCGGACGCTTGGCACGGGGCTTCAACCAGCCCGACGGCAACGGCGGCAGCACCCGCGGGGTGTCTTTCGCGACGCGCGCGAAGGCGGTGGTGTCCTCGTCGGCGGATGGATGGGTGCAGTTCGCGGGGCCGTTCCGGTCTTATGGCCAACTCTTGATCATCAATGCGGGCGACGGCTACTATCTTTTGCTCGCGGGGATGGATCAGATCAGCGTCGAGGTCGGCCAGTTCGTGCTCGCGGGCGAACCGGTCGGCAACATGGGCGAGAAGAGTGCGGGCCCCGCCGGGTCCGACGGCGATCCCACCCTGTACGTCGAATTCAAGAAGGACGGCGGCTCCATCGACCCGGAGCCGTGGTGGGCAAAGAGCCCCAGCAATACGGTACTTGGCGAGAAGGTTCGCGGCTGATGCGCAAGACATCCCTGATCATGCTGGGCGCCTTCCTGGGTGCCGGCACCTCCATGGTGGCCACCCAGACCGACTTCCTGTCGGGTCCGCGGGCCGTGGCCGCCTCGGCCGAGACCTATCGTCAGCTCAGCCTGTTCGGCGACGTGTTCGAGAAGGTCCGCACCGACTACGTCGAGAAGCCCGACGAGTCGAAGATGATCGAGGCCGCGGTCAACGGCATGCTGACCTCCCTCGACCCGCATTCGAGCTACATGGACGCCAAGGCGTTCCGCGACATGCAGACCACCACCCGCGGCGAGTTCGGCGGGCTCGGCATCGAGGTCACGATGGAGGACGGCCTGATCAAGGTCGTCACGCCGATCGACGACACCCCGGCCGCCAAGGCCGGGCTGCTGGCCAACGACGTCATCACCCAGATCGACGACGATCAGGTCCAGGGGCTCACCCTGAACCAGGCGGTCGACAAGATGCGCGGCCCGGTGAATTCGAGCGTCAAGCTCAAGATCTCCCGCAAGGAGTCGAAGGAGCCGATCGACGTCACGCTCACCCGCGACGTGATCAAGATCAAGCCGGTGCGCTCGAAGGTTGAGGGCGGCGACGTCGCCTATATCCGTCTCACCCAGTTCAACGAGCAGACCTTCGACGGCATGCGCGCCGCCATCGACAAGCTCACGAGCGATATCGGTGCCGACAAGATCAAGGGCTACGTCATCGACCTGCGCAACAACCCGGGCGGCCTGCTCGATCAGGCGGTGATGGTCTCGGACGCGTTCCTGGATCGCGGCGAGATCGTCTCGACCCGCGGCCGCAACCCGGACGAGACGCAGCGCTTCTCGGCCAAGGCCGGCGACCTGACCAAGGGCAAGCCGGTTGTCGTGCTGGTCAACGGCGGCTCGGCCTCGGCGTCCGAGATCGTCGCCGGCGCCCTTCAGGATCACAAGCGCGCGACCATCATGGGCACGCGGTCCTTCGGCAAGGGCTCCGTGCAGTCGATCATCCCGCTCGGCGGCTCCGGCGCCCTGCGGCTCACCACGGCGCGCTACTACACGCCGTCGGGCCGCTCGATCCAGGCGAAGGGCATCGAGCCCGACGTCGAGGTACTGCAGGACGTTCCCGACGAGCTGAAGGGGAAGGACGAGACCAAGGGTGAGGCCGGCCTCAAGGGGCACCTCAAGCAGAAGGATACCGACGAGCGCGGCGGCTCGTCCGCCTACGTGCCGCCGGATCCGGCCAAGGACAAGCAGCTGATCTCGGCCGTGGACTTCCTGCACGGGATCCAGAAGGGCGCAGCCAATGGTGCGCCGGCGGCGCAGCAGCAGAAGCCGAGCCTGCCGAACTGATCCTGACGAACAGCCAAGACGACGCGCGCTCCCGTCCGGCACACCAGCCGGGCGGGATCTTTGTTTTCCGGAGCTGCCGTTAGCGGAACGTTAACCCTACCGAACGGGAATGGTGGCGGGATCTGCGCCGCGTCTGCCGGCGCATGAACCGCGATCCCGCAAGAGATCCCCTTGACCGAGTCCACCGACGATATCCTCACGCGGCCCCTCGGGGTGCCGGAGGCGCCGGAGCCACCCGCGGGCCGGTTCGAGCGCCTCGTCGCGGTGCTGCGCCGGCCCAGGGTTGCGGGCGGTGCGATCGCCGCCGCCCTCGCCGGGGCGGCCGGCCTCGTCCTGCTGCTCGGCGATCCCCAGGGTGGCGAGCCGCGCGTCGAGGCGAAGATCACCCTCCGCGAAACGGCGGCACGGCCCTCTGCCCCGCTCCCGCCCACCGCAGATCAGCAGGTCGCAACAGCGGCGCCGGCGACGTCCGGGCTTCAGCGGAGCGCCGAGGAACTGGAAACCGCGTCCGGGGTCACGGTCGTGCGCCCAGCCGGCTCCGGGCCGACCGATGCGGTGCTGATCCGGATCCCGCCGCCGAGCGCACCGCGGCTCGCCCCGGCGCCGGATCCGCGGATCAGCGAGACGAGCCGCCACGGCCTGATGCCGAAGCTCGGCGAGGGCCGCGTCCGCGCGCTCGACGTCTACGCCCGGACCGAGGAGCCCGGCACGGGGCCGCGCATCGCCGTCGTGGTGACGGGGCTCGGGGTCGGTCAGGCCGCCACCGCCGGCGCGACGGCGCGCCTGCCGGCGGCCGTCAGCCTCGCCTTCCTGCCCTATGGCGGAGAGGCCGAGCGCGCCGCCGCCCGGGCCCGCGATGCCGGACACGAAGTCTTCCTCCAATTGCCCATGGAGCCGTTCGACTATCCCGACAGCGATCCCGGCCCGCAGGCCCTCCTGACCGCGCTCAAAGGACCGGAGAACGCCGACCGCCTGGCCTGGGCACTGGCACGGTTTACCGGCTATGTCGGGGTGGCGAACTTCATGGGCTCCAAGCTGATGACGGATTCCGCCTTCGAGCCCGTCCTGCGCGAGATCGGCGCCCGCGGTCTCGGCTTCCTTGATGACGGGACCGGGCCGAAGCCAGCCAACGCGCCCGCCAACAAGGGCCGGACGCCCATCGCCCGTGCCGAGATCGTCCTCGACGCCACGCCGCGCGCCGATGCCATCGACGCGGCCCTGGCGCGTGCCGAGGCCCGGGCGCGCGCCGACGGATTCGTCTTGGTCTCGATGAGCGGATCCGTCCTCAGCGTCGACCGGGTCGCCCGCTGGGCCAAGGATCTCGATGCGCGGGGTCTTCGCCTCGTGCCGGCCAGCGTGGCGCTGCGCGGCGCCCGCGACAAGCGTGTCTCGACGGCCGATTGAGTGATTGGTCAGCCGGGTTGCGGACGCGTCGATCCGGGAGCCATGTCGAGATCTCGGACGCCCATCGCCGTTGCCGCGCCGGATGTGGCTGACCTATGGTCCTGCCGATGACGACGGATTCGGACCCGGGCCACGCCCTGCCCTACCGGCCCTGCGTGGGCATCGCGCTGATCGCGCCTTCGGGCGGCGTCTTGGTCGGGCGCCGCAGCAAGGATGCGGGGCCCGAGCATGTGGCCGGCCCGCATATGTGGCAGATGCCGCAGGGCGGCATCGATCCGGGTGAGGATCCGGAAGTCGCGGCGCGCCGCGAGCTCTTCGAGGAGACCAATGTTCCGCCGGAGGCCGTCAAGCTGCTCGCGGAGATCCCCGATTGGCTCGCCTACGACCTGCCGCCCGCCGTCATGAAACTGGCCTGGAAGGGCCGCTATCGCGGGCAGACCCAGAAATGGTTCGCCTACGGTCTTCTGGGCAGCGAGGATCTGATCGACGTGCAGAGCCCGGGTGGCGGCGCCCACAAGCCGGAATTCGACGCGTGGCGCTGGGCGCGGATGTCGGAGCTTCCCGACCTGATCGTGCCGTTCAAGCGTCCCGTCTACGAGAGCGTGGCCGCGGCGTTCTCCAACCTCGAATCATGGGCGAGCCGGCCATGACGCCGCCTCCGGGGATCTGAGTCGGTGCGCTGGCTCGCGATCCCGCTCGGCATTGCCCTCGCGTGGCTCGCCTTCACGATGAGCCCGCTCTGGTCGCTCTACGACCTCGCCCAGGCGGTCCGGCGGCACGACACCGTCTATGTCGAGAACCACGTGAACTTCCGGACGCTTCGGCTGTCCCTGGTGCGCCAGATCACCGCCGCCATGCGGACCGCTTCGGAGACCGATCCGGACCTGGAACCGCGCGACCGCCAGCGCCTCAACGATGCCGCCTACGGGCTCGCGCTGGCCCTGTCCGAGACGATGGTCACGCCCGAGACCGTCATCGATCTGCTGGCGAACGGCTGGCCCGACAAGCTCGACGTGGAGCGTCCGGCCGGCACGCGGCCGGAGGGTCTCGCGATCCGCAGTGTCGGGCGGCTCATGCCTTATTATGGGGCCCTCGAGATGCGGGGCTTTCGCGCCGTTGTGATCCCGATCCCCCCGGAGGCGCCGCGGACGGAGCGGACCCGGATTCGCCTGCGGCTGCGCGGTCTCAGCTGGCGGCTGGTCGACATCGAGATGGCCGACATGCTGCGCGAGCAGATCGCCGCGAAGCTCGGCCGGGCGCTGGCGCGGGCCAAGATCGGAGCCAGCGCGGGAGAGGAGCGTCCGTGATCTCCGGACGCCGGGGTCACTTCGCCTTGGCGGCGCCAGACGCGTCCTTGGGCTGCCGCGCCTCGACCAGGCCCTCGGCCTTGTCCTCGTCGGTGTCACCGCCCTGCTCGATGGTCTTGCCCGGATTGGCCAGCAGCGACTTCGCGATCCCGAGCAGGACCTCGCACTCTCCGGGGAACTTGTACGTCTCAAGGACGATGGCGGCGTCGCGCAACGTGCGCAGATCCCGCACAGTCTGAGCGTTGGCGTCCGCGCGCAGCTCGCTTTTGGCGGCGATGGCTTCCTCGATCTGCGCGCCTTTCACATCGCAGGCGGCCCGCGCCGGCGGCGCGGCGACCGCGAAGGCGAGAGCAAGGCCGGTCGCGGTTAGGGAGCGCCACATGGCGGTGATCCTCGGAAATCCGGTTCAGGCGTGGTGAAGGTGCGAGACGCGCAGGATGTTCTGGGTCAGTCCCAAGAGCTGGCTGGGACGGTAGGGCTTCGGAAGAAACACCGAGTCTGCAACGGCTTCGCCTGCCGGCAGGCTGGCTCGACCGCCCGATGTGTAGACCACGGGAAGATCCGGGCAGAGGCTGCGCGCCCGGCGAGCCAGCGACAGGCCGTTCGTATTGCGGGCGAGGTCGATATCGGTGAAGAGCATGTCGATGTGCCCCCGCGCGAGGATCGCCTCGGCCTCCCACGCATCCGCGGCGGTGATCACCCGATATCCCTCATCGATGAGAACTTCGGCGGCCAGCTCGCACACGGTCGGCTCGTCCTCGACAACCAGGATCGTGGCGGCGGCCGAATCCAGCACGGCCAAGGACGGGCAGACGAAAGCGGCGGCGAACGGAACCATGACGCAACTCCCACTCACCCGGCGGGGGTACGGTGTTCCCGGACCGGATCGCAGGGGCAACGGCCCCCTCCGACGGGGTGTTCACCCTGTTTCCATCAAATTGCTCGGGTTTGGTGAGCGGTGCGTTAACTGCGCCCCGGCACCCCTCAACGAAATGGTCCGAATGGTTAATGGTTGGTTACCAAGGCGCGGACACGGAGCGGAAGCGTGAGCCGGGCCTGGCAACTGAGCATCGGCCTTCTGCTGACGGGGCTCGCCGGATACGTCGACGCCCTCGGTTTCGTGCGTCTCGGCGGGCTCTACACCTCCTTCATGAGTGGCAACACCACGCAGTTCGCGGTCTTCGGCGCGGAGACCGCGCTTCACCGGATGGTGCTGCCCGCGATGCTGCTCCTCGCCTTCCTCACGGGGGCCGTCCTGGGCAGCGGGCTGGCGATCCTGGCACCCCCGCGTTGGACGACGCCGATCGTGCTCGCCTACGAATCGCTCCTGATCCTCGGCGGCCTCGGTCTGGGACTGGAATCGCCTGAGCTCGGGCTCGCGGCCTTCTTCGTCGCCGTGGCGATGGGTTCGCAGAACGCGGTCCTCGCGCAGGTGAAGGGCTTCCGCGCGGGCACGACCTTCGTCACGGGCGCGCTGTTCAGCCTGGGCCAGAAGATCGCCCAGGCGTTAACCCGCACAGGCGATCCGCTGGGCTGGGTCGGCGACGGGCTGGTCTGGCTGTCCCTCCTGTTCGGCGCGTATCTCGGCGCGCAGGCCTACGGGATCTTCAGCCTCTACGCCCTGATCGCGCCGGCCGCGCTCTCGGGCGGACTCGCGCTGATCACGGCCATCCTCGTCTTGCGCGCCGGTCCGCCGGCCAAGAAAGTCCCTTCGCTATGAGCAGCTCCATCAGCAACCCCTCCCTCACCGAGCACGTCGCCGAACTCGAGGCCGGCGCCCACGTCGTGGCGGCGCATTTCCTGACGGCCATTCCGGCCCTGGCGCTCAGCGACGGCACGATCGCCCTGTCACGCGGCGGGAACACGGTGCGCCTGACCGCCCATCCCGAGAGCGGCATCCTCGTTGCGGCCAGCGGCGGCGACCGTCTGGTGACCGGCGGCGACGATGGGCGTGTGGTCGAGATCCGGGCCGACGGTGCCATGGACCAGCTGGGCCTGGCCAAGGGTGGCGCGTGGATCGACGCGATCGCGGTCCATCCTGACGGCGCGGTGGCGTGGTCGGCCGGCCGCGCCGTCGTGGCGCGCGACGCCAAGGGTCGCGAGCGCGGCTTCGAGGCGCCCACGAGCGCCCGCGGCCTCGTCTTCGCGCCGAAGGGCTACCGGCTCGGAATCGCCCACTACAACGGCGTCAGCCTCTGGTACCCGAACCTGGAGACCCCCGCCGAGGTGATCAGCTGGAAGGGCTCGCATATCGACGTCTCGTGGTCGCCAGACGGCCGTTTCGTGGTCTCGACCATGCAGGAGAACGCCCTCCACGGCTGGCGTCTCCAGCCGGACCGCGGCCACATGCGGATGTCGGGCTATCCCGGCAAGGTCCGGTCGATGTCGTGGTCGTCGGACGGGCACTGGCTCGCGACCAGCGGCGCCGAGGCGGCGATCGTCTGGCCGTTCGACTCGAAGGAAGGCCCGACCGGCAAGGCCCCGCGGGAATGCGGCGTCCGGCCGGCGCGGGTCTCCCGGGTCGCCTTTCATCCGAAAGCCCCGGTCCTGGCGATGGGCTACGAGGACGGCTGCATCCTGCTGGTGCGCTTCACCGACGCCGCCGAACTGCTCGTGCGTCCGGCCGTGCCGGGCAGCACGGTCACGGCGCTCGCCTGGGACGGGCGCGGCGCGCGGCTCCTCTTCGGCTGCGGCGACGGGCAGGCCGGGCTGCTGACCCTGCCGAGCTGAGGCCCGGCTGGAACCACGGCCTGGGGCATGCTCTTTGTCGAGGGTCGAATCGTCGAGCCGGAGGCCAGAAGTGTTCCGCGTATTCCGCACCCTCGGCCTTGCCCTGGGTCTGCTCGGCGGCGTGGTCGCGGCGCAGGCCCCCGAGTTTGCGCAGCAATACGCGCAACGTCTCGGCGGCGCCGCCGATGAGCTGCGTCGGCAGGTGGCCGTGCTGGAATCCGACGCGCAGGCCTCCGGCACGACCCGCGACGGCGCCGTCGACCGGCTTCGGTCCAATCCGGACCAGCTCGTCGCGCGACGCGGCGCGGCGGCGCGCGACGACATCGCCCGGCTCGCCCGGCTGAACGCCCAGCAGCAGGCCCTGGCTACGGCGAGCAGCCCCCTCGGCCGTGTCGTGGCGATGATGCGCGATCCCGACCTCCCGGTCGCGGAAGCCGCCTACCACGAATTCAGCCCGGCCGTTCCCACCACCGCCGACGGGTTGGCGGCCGGTCTGATCGGCTTCTTCGCGGCCTGGGGCGGCTGGCGCGTCGTGTCGGATGTCGGCCGACGGGTCGCGCGCCGCCGCCCGCGCACGGCCGCGACCGCCGCCTGAGGGCAGCGCGCAACCGGAAGTGTGCCGCACAGTGTGGCGCAACGTCTACAGCGGCTTGCGCGAGGCTTGCGTATCGAGCAGGGATCCGACCGTCCCGGTCCGGGAAAAGGCACACGATGCCGCGCGCGGCGAAATCTACCCCGATCGATCCGGCACTCGATGCCGCCGCGCTCCTGCGCCGCATCGGCTTCTTCGGCCTGTTCGTCGTGCTTCCCGTCCTCGCGCAGGTGGCGCGCCGCGCCTCCGTGATCCTGGCGCCGATCGCCGTCATCCTCCTGATCATCGCCAGCGTCATCGACCGGCGGCAGCGGCCAGTGCGGCCGGCCACCTCCCGCCTGCTGACCGCCCCGGCCTTCCTGGCCGGGATGCTGGTCGTGCTGTGGTCTGCGCTGTCGCTGATCTGGACGCCGTTCCTCGGCCCCGCCGTCGAACGGCTGGCGAACCTCGTCGCCACGATCGGGCTCGCGCTGCTGGGCTACCTGGCCCTGCCCGACCGGATGCGCTCGGCGAATCTCTACCTGCTTCCCCTCGGGATCGTGGCGGGCGCCATCGTGGCGATCGTGCTCGGCATCTTCGGTGCCCATATGGCGCCGTCCGGCACCGAGGATGACGGCGCTCTGGATCGCGGCCTCGTCCTGCTGATCCTTCTCGTCTGGCCGGCGCTCGCCTGGCTCCGGTCCAGGCGCCGCGACCGCGAGGCCCTGGGGCTCGCCCTCCTCGTGGCGCTGGCGCTCACGGTCCAGCCGGACGCGACCCAGATCGCGGCCCTTGCGGTCGGCGCCCTCGCCTTCGCGGTGACGAGCTACCGGCCGAAGCTCGGCGTCACCCTGACGGCGACCCTGTCGGCCCTCCTCCTGGCCGTGGCGCCGCTGCTGCCCTTCCTGGCACGCCCGGTCGGCGCGGCGATCCTGGGTCCTCTCGCCCCCGCGGTGCTGTCCCTGAAAAGCTGGCAGAAGGTGGTGACCAATGATCCGGTGCGCCTGATCACGGGCCACGGCTTCGAGACGGCCCTGCGCGGGCGTCTGGTCGGGCTCCTTCCGCTGAACGCACCGACCACGGCCCTGTTCGAGTTCTGGTACGAGCTCGGCATCGTCGGGGCGCTGGCGGCCGCTTTCGCGCTCCACGCGTCGATCCGCCGTGCGGGACGGGACGTTCCGGCCCTGGTTCCGGGCGCGATGGGGGGCTTCGCGTCCGCCTTCACGGTGGCCTGCCTCGGCGCCGGCCTGACGGCGATCTGGTGGCTGACGACGCTCGCCATCGCGATCGTCGTCTTCGTCGCCGTCGAGCGGGGCCAGTTCCGCACCAGCCGGCCGAAGGTCGCCAAGCTGCACCGCCTGAACACCGGCGAGAGCTGAGCGATCAGCTCCGCAGGAAGCCGTGGAGCCGAATCCAGGCCAGGAACAGGCCGGGCCAGGCGGCCGCGGGCGTGCCGGGCTTGCCGAGGCCGAACCCGTGGCCGCCGCGCTCGAACAGGTGGAGCTCGGCCGGGACCCGCGCCTTGCGCAGGGCGGAGAACATCAGGAGCGGGTGGTCGGCCACCGCGACCGGGTCGTCGATGGCCTGCACCAGGAAGGTCGGCGGCGTCTCCGGCCCGACCTGCAGGTCGACTGAGTAGGTCTTCATCTCCAGGGGCGTGACCTCGTCGCCCACCAGGATCCGGCGGGTGTGGGTCCGGTCGAACGGCTTGCGCATGGTGATGACCGGGTAGATCAGCCCCGCCAGGGCGGGCCGAACCGGCTGCGAGTCGACCGCATCGACGCCCGGGTAGAGATCGAGGGCGCTGCCGACGGCCGTCTCGCCCATGAGATGCCCGCCCGCCGAGAAGCCGAGGACGCCGACCCGCGCCGGGTCCACGCCGAACTCCGTGCCGCGCGACCGGACCAGCCGGAGGGCGCGCTGGGCGTCCTGCCGCGGGGCATCCGGCCCCGCCCCCCAGCTCTCAGCAGGCAGGCGGTAGATCAGCAGGAAGACCGTGATGCCCGCGGCGTTGAGCACCCGCCCGACCGGGACGCCCTCGTTGCCGAGCGCGATGAACTCGTATCCGCCCCCCGCCGCGACGATCACCGCCGCGCCGTTGGCGTTGGCCGGCCGCATGACCAGCAGGCAGGGCCGAGCCACGCGGGTGATGTCGCCGAAGGTACCCTCCACGTAGCGATACCCGGCGGCGTCAGGTCCGCTGCCGCCGCCGGGCGGATCGCCGGGCCAGAGGTCGATCACCTCGAGGTCCGCTCCCGGCAGCGAGCGCGGCAGCGCGCGGATCGCCTCTTGCGGCGCCCCCTGGGGAGCGGGCTGCGCCTTCCCATCGATCTCAGCCTGCGCAGAGCGCAGGCCGAAGGCGCTCCCAAGTCCGGCGAGCAGCAGTCGGCGGTCGAGGCGCAAGGGCATCTCCGGAATGAGGCCGCGTTCGAGCCCGTCGACGGACCCGGCTCCCGCAGGAGCCCGGGTCCAACGTCGGCGGCTCCGCCGCGGTTTCGCGGCTCAGCCCCGTCGGGCGATCACAGCGACGTAGAAGCCGTCGGTGCCGGTGCGGAGCGGGCTCATCTGTACGCCGTGCGCGGTGATGCGCACCGCGTCCCGCAGCGAGGCCGGTCCCGCCGCCAGGACATCCGCCGACGGCACGACGTCGAAGCGGCCGCGCCACCGTGAGACGAGGCCGGCCACCGCCGCGTCGTTCTCGGCCGGGAGCAGCGAGCAGGTGATGTAGACGATCCGCCCTCCGGGCTTCACCAGCCGCGCCGCCCGGTCGAGGACCTGAGCCTGTTCGGCCGTCCGAAGCGCGAGGCTGCCGGGACGCAGGCGCCACTTGGCGTCCGGGTTGCGGCGCCACGTACCCGACCCGGTGCAGGGCGCATCGACCACGACCCGATCGACGCGGCCGTCCAGATCCTCCAGGACGTCGGCGCGCGCCTTGCCGGTCCGCGGCGTGCGCACCTCGGCCACGGCGCCCGAGCGGCGCAGGCGTTCGTGGATCGGCGCGAGGCGGCGCGGATCGCCATCGGTGGCGATGAGGCGGGCGCCGTTCCGGGTCTGGGCGGCGAGCGCCAGGGTCTTGCCGCCGCCGCCGGCGCAGAGGTCGACGATGGTCTCGCCGGGCCGGGGATCGGCCAGGAGCGCTGCGAGTTGCGAACCCTCGTCCTGGATCTCGTACCAGCCGTCGAGGAACTCCGCCTCGACATGGAGGGCGGGCCCGCGTCCGTCCGCGCCGATCGGGATCCGCAAGCCCTGCGGTGCGTGCGGAGCCGGCGCGGCCTCGAAGGCGGCGAGGGCCGGCATCACGTCCTCGCGGCTGCCGCGCAGGGCGTTGACGCGGATATCGAGGGGCGCGCGCCGGGCCAGCGCCTTCAGCTCCGGGACCAGATCGTCACCGAGGGCGGCCGACAATTCCGGAAGCGCGAAGGCCGGCGCATCGCCCGCCACCGCGGGTGGCGCATCCTGCAGCGTGCCGGTCTCGAGGCGCGCGCGCTCCGCGTCGCTCAACGGCTCCGGCGCGAAACGCTCCCCCGAGAACAGGGACGCCACCGAGGCCGCGGCGAGGCCCTGCTGAAGCCGCAGCGCGCCGATCAGGATGGCGCGGGGCGTGTCCGAGCCCATGATCCACGCGGCGGACGACCGGCGGCGGAGGGCGTCGTAGACCAAGCTCGCGATGCCCGCGCGGTCGCCGGATCCGGCGAAGCGGTGCGCGAGGCCCCAATCCTTGAGCGCATCGGCGGCCGGACGGCGGCGCTCGGTGATATCGGTGAGGACTTCGATGGCGGCGGAGCAGCGGGCGGCGGGGGTCAGGGTTCAGATCCTTTGGAATGCGTCAACGACAGCGTAAAACGGCCACGCTTGGCCCACGAAGCCGCCACGATACGGCCGAGCTTCCAGCACGTTCGCGGCCCAGACCGTCAGGCGGGCGGTCCAGCGCGGACTGCCGCGTGTCCTATGGCATCCGTCGGCGGCCGACCAGCGCGGTCGGTCGTCGGCTGCCGAACAGGAGTATCTCTGCCCATGACGTGCGTTGTTCGGGTCGCCTGCGCGGCCCTGGTCGCCGCTTCCCTCGCTGCCTGCGCCAGCGCCCCGGCCGCGCAGCCGGACCTCACGCCGCCCCCGCGCCGGCCGGTCGATGCCAAGACGCAGCTGAAATACGGCAATCCGCCTCCGCCGCCACCCGGCCGGTACTGAGCGATCGGCGCGGGTTGCGGCTCAAGCCGATTCCCGCGCCCGACGGGCCTCGTAGGCCTTGAGACCGGTATAGACCGCGGCCAGGACCGGGAGCGGCGCCTCCGGCGCCAGCCGCTGGCCGCGGGCGATCAGGTCACCGATCACGTGATCCGCCTCGATCCGCCCCTTGTTCTCCATGTCGCGCAGCATCGAGGCCGTGAAGGTCGATCCGGCCGTGTTCAACTGCGCGCGGGCCCTTTCGGCGACGACGGCGCGCGGCTCGAAACCGCTCGCGGCAGCCACGGCCGTGCATTCCGCGTGGAGCGCCGCGATGAGCGCGGTCCCGCCGGGCGCCGCTACGATGTCGCCGATGGCGGCGCGCATCAGGGTCGTGGCGCCCGCGAGCGTCGCGAGGAAGACCCACTTCTCCCACATCTCGAGCAGGATCATGTCGCTGAGCCGAGACTGGAATTTCAGCCCGCGCATCAGGCCGTCGACTGACTCGATGCGGCTTGAGCGCGATCCGTCCCGCTCGCCGTAGGTGATGCTGCACAGCTCGCTCATGTGCCGGATGGCCCCGTCGGGCGCGACCGTCGCGGCGATCGCGCAGGAGCCGCCAAGTACCCGCTCGGCGCCGAAGCGGGCGTCGAGCGCGTCGAGATGCGACATGCCGTTCAGCACCGGCAGGATCGCGGTCTCAGCACCGACGGCGGGGGCGAGATCCGCGAGGGCGCTGTCCAGGTCGTAGGCCTTGCAGGACAGGAGGACCAGATCGAACTGCCCGGCCTGGGCCAGCCGGTCGGCCGTGACCGTCGGCGGATTCGGCAGATGCAGGTCACCGAGCGGGCTGCGGACATTTAGCCCGTCCGCCGCCAGCTTCTCCGCCCGGGCCGGCCGGACCAGGAAGGTCACGTCGGCGCCCGACTCGGCGAGGCGAGCCCCGTAATAGCCGCCGGTCGCGCCGGCCCCGACAATCAGCGTGCGCATCGCTTCCTCAGGTCCGCGACGGGTAGTTCGGGCTCTCGCGGGTGATCGTCACGTCGTGGACGTGACTCTCGCGCAGGCCGGCATTGGTGATGCGGATGAACTGCGCCCGCGCCTGGAACTCCGGAATCGTCGCGCCGCCGACATAGCCCATGGCGGCGCGCAGGCCGCCGGCGAGCTGGTGGAGGACGTTGCCGACCGGGCCCTTGTAGGGCACCTGCCCCTCGATGCCCTCGGGCACGAGCTTGTGGGTGTCGTTCACCTCGGCCTGGAAGTAGCGGTCGGCCGAGCCGCGGGCCATCGCGCCCACCGAGCCCATGCCGCGGTAAGACTTGTACGAGCGGCCCTGGTAGAGGAACACCTCGCCGGGCGCCTCGTCGGTGCCGGCGAGCAGCGAGCCGAGCATCGCCACCGAGGCGCCGGCTGCGATCGCCTTGGCGAGGTCGCCCGAATACTTGATGCCGCCATCGGCGATCACCGGGATGTCGGCTTCGCCCGCGGCCTCGACGGCCTCCATGAGGGCGGTGAGCTGCGGCACGCCGACGCCCGCCACGATGCGGGTGGTGCAGATCGAGCCCGGCCCGATGCCGACCTTGATGGCATCCGCGCCGGCATCGATCAGCGCCTGGGCGCCGTCCCGCGTCGCGACGTTGCCGGCGATGACCTGCACGGCATTCGAGAGCTGCTTCACCCGCGCGACGGCGTCGAGCACCTTGATCGAATGGCCGTGGGCGGTATCGACCACGATGACGTCGCAGCCGGCATCGATCAGGCGCTCGGCCCGCTCGAAGCCGCTGTCGCCTGTCGTGGTGGCGGCGGCGACCCGCAGACGGCCCTGCTCGTCCTTGACGGCGTTCGGGTAGGTGACGCGCTTCTCGATGTCCTTGACGGTGATCAGGCCGATGCAGCGGTAATGGTCGTCGACGACCAGCAGCTTCTCGATCCGGAACTGGTGAAGCAGGCGCTTGGCCTCGTCCTGCGTCACGCCCTCGCGGACCGTGATCAGGCGGTCCCGGGTCATCAGCTCGGCGACCGGCTGGGCTGAGTTGGTGGCGAAGCGGACGTCGCGATTGGTGAGGATGCCGACGAGCTTGCCCCGCGAGCCGTTGGGCCCCCGCTCCACCACCGGGATCCCCGAGATCCGATTGCGCTTCATCACCTCGAAGGCGTCGGCCAGCGTCTCGTCGGGGTGGATGGTGATGGGGTTCATCACCATGCCGGATTCGTATTTCTTGACGAGCCGGACCTGCTCGGCCTGCTCGGCCGGCTCCAGGTTGCGGTGGATCACCCCCATCCCGCCGGCGGCCGCCATGGCGATGGCCATCGGCGCCTCGGTGACCGTGTCCATCGCGGAGGCGAGGATCGGCAGGTTCAGCGGGATCGTGCGGGTGAGCCGGGAGGCCACGTTCACCTCGGTGGGCATCACCGAGGAGGCGGCGGGCCGCAGGAGCACGTCGTCGAAGGTCAGGCCCTCGATGATCGATGCGGTTTCTACTCGGGCCATGTGCCAACTTTCCTCG
Organism: Methylobacterium sp. PvR107; assembly: GCF_017833295.1. Taxonomy (NCBI): domain Bacteria; kingdom Pseudomonadati; phylum Pseudomonadota; class Alphaproteobacteria; order Hyphomicrobiales; family Methylobacteriaceae; genus Methylobacterium; species Methylobacterium sp. PvR107. The sequence continues at coordinate 4,854,077 of NZ_JAFIBW010000001.1, read as the reverse complement.
GACGGCGGCGCGCGGGTCGCGCAGCGGGATCGGGTTGGCAAGTGCCAGTATCACGGGCCCCACGAAGGCGCCAATGCACGCTTGCCGCGTCGTCACGTGAAAACACGCATGGCTCGCGGCTTTTCCACGCCAGCCTGTGCAGAGGATTCACGCCGCGGCTCCGACCCGGACCGGGCGGAGGCCGGGCACGGTTCCTGCGGGGTCGATCCCGTCCGCCCGACGTTGTCTCATCCGTCCGGCCGAAGGATCCCGCGCATGCTTATCGACGCCGTCACGCTGGCGCAGCAGCTCATCCGTTTTCCGTCGCTCAATCCGCCCGGACTCGAGAAGGATTGCGCGGCGTTCCTCGCGCAGCTGTTGGCGGAACGCGGCTTCGCGGTCGAGAGCCACGCCTTCGCGGAGGATCGCCCGACCCTCGTCGCGCGCATCCCCGGAACGGGCAGCGGCAAGCCGCTCTGCTTCACCGGCCATATCGACGTCGTCCCGGTGGGCACGAACCCGTGGACGTTTCCCCCCTTCGCGGGGATCGTCCACGAGGGCCGGCTGTACGGGCGCGGCGCCAGCGACATGAAGGCGGGCGTCGCCGCCTTCGTCGCGGCGGCGTGCAACGTGCGCGCGGACGGCTGTCGCTTCCGCCACGGCCTCACCCTGGTGATCACTGCCGGCGAGGAGACGGGCTGCGAGGGCGCCTTCCATGTCGGCCGGGAACGGGTCCTCGGTCCGGCAGGCCTCCTGATCGTGGCGGAGCCGACCTCGAACGCCCCGATCTTCGCCCATAAGGGCTCGCTCCGCGTGGTGGTGACGGCGCGCGGCCGCGCGGCCCATTCGTCCATGCCGGAGGAAGGGCAGAACGCCGTCGCCAAGGCTGCGGCTTGGATCCAGACGCTCGGAGCGCACGATTTCGGCGCCCGCCATCCGCTGCTCGGGACGACGACCGCCTGCGTCACCACGATCCGGGGCGGCGAGAACATCAACTCCGTTCCCGACTGGGCCGAGTTCTCCGTCGATATCCGCACCCTGCCGGAGCAGGATCACGGGCAGCTCCTCGACGCGCTGAGGACGCTGTTCGGCCCGGATGCCGAGATCCGGGTCGTCACAGATTTCCCGGGCTTCTCGACGGCGATCGACGATCCCGCTGCGGCATCGCTGCTCGCGCTTCTTCACGAGCGGACCGGGTTGACCGCCGAGCCGGCGGGCGCGCCCTACTTCACGGATGCATCGGCCCTGGTGCCCGCCTTCGACAACGTCGCGACCGTGGTGATCGGCCCTGGTGAGGCCGAGCAGTGCCACAAGACCGACGAGCATTGCCGCATCGACAGGATCGCGGAGGCGCAGGCCCTCTACACGGATCTGATCCGGCGGCTGTGCATCGACGGAGCGGTCATTGAGCCGACCGCGCGGTCGGCTTAGCGCATCGCCGGAATCCTGGCGCCCTTATCGGTGTATTCCGGTGGCAGGCCGATATAGTCGCCCAGCATCCCGTCGATGCCGGGCGCCCGGCCGAACGCCTCGCAATCCGGATCCAGCGGCGCCTCGCCGAGCGTGGTGATCCGGATGCGGTCCCAGGTCGGCAGCGTGTTGGGCGCCGTGAACGGATCCTCGCCGGTCGCCAGCATGAAGCCGAAATCCTGCCCGAATTCGCCGGCGAGATCGTAGGCGTCGCTCGCCCGTGAGAAGCGCGGCTGACTGGTGAAGGAGTTGGCTGCCCCGCCCCAGACCATGGCGGCGCGCTGCTCGCGCCTCCGGTCGAGCGCCTCCGCCTCGACCGTCAGGCTGCCGAGACCGATCGGCACCCGCGGGATCGGCACGCGCCCGACGCCTTCGGCGAAGCTCAGGCCGAGCTGCGACGCGACCGTCACGCCGGCCGAGCCGGCGATCGTGGCCCCGGCCCCGAGCAGATCCGTCGGGTCCACCCGGGTAACCTGCGCCCGCACCGTCAGGTCCGCGTCGCGGCTGGTGACGATGTCGTACTTCAGCGACAGGTCGTAGCAGAGCGCCCGGTCGGCGGCGTTGGCGATGAGGCGCCGTTCGGCCTGGGTCAGCGGCGCCGCCCCGGCGACATCGGCGTGGAAGGCCGTCGGGATGATGCGGACGGTGCGGGCTTTCGCGAGCGCCGGCTGGTCGACGTAGATCCGCGAGGCCGACGCCACCTGGTCGCTGGACTTCAGGCGATCGTAGCGGGTGAGCGAGCCGCGATCGTTGAGCAGGACAGTGCCGCAGGCGGCCACCATGGAGAGAAGCGCGACGCCGGCGGCGATCCGCGGCAGGGAGCGCACCTTGCTGGGGCTGGACTGCATCATTTCCTCGTAGCCCGGCTTCGTACCGGCTGCAGCCACTTCACGGCCGCGTGATTAAACGTAGCCATTCGGCCTCCCGCAAAAAAGGTGGCCGTCCTCAGGCGCTCAACCTCTGTTGCAGGAGAGATACAATCGCGAAACATGAGGGTGCGAGTTGGCGGCGCTGCCGTGCAACCGCCGCGGCACGACACGCGTCTGCTGTCTGATGCCCCCTACAGCCAAAAGACCGCTCTGGATCGTCCCGCTGACGGTCGCCACCGCGCTGTTCATGGAGAACACCGACTCGACGGTGATCGCCACCGCGTTGCCCAGCATCGCGGCGAGCCTGCACGAGGATCCGATCGCGCTGAAGCTCGCCCTGACCTCCTATCTGGTCAGCCTCGCGATCTTCATCCCGGTGAGCGGCTGGATGGCCGACCGCTACGGTTCGCGGACCGTGTTCCGCGCGGCCCTGGTGGTGTTCATGGCGGGATCGCTGGCCTGCGCGGCCGCGAACGGTCTGGCCTGGTTCGTGGCGGCGCGGTTCCTTCAGGGCATGGGGGGCGCGATGATGGTGCCGGTCGGGCGCCTCGTGGTGCTGCGCAGCGTGCCGAAGTCGCAGCTCGTCACCGCGCTGGCCTATCTGACCTTTCCGGCGCTGGTCGGCCCGGTTCTCGGGCCGCCGGTCGGCGGCCTGATCACCACATGGTTCGACTGGCGGTGGATCTTCTTCATCAACCTGCCGATCGGCTGCGCGGGGATCGTGCTGGCAAGCCTGTATTTCGAGGATATCCGCGAGCCGGAGCGGCCGCCCCTCGACCTGCTCGGCTTCGTGCTGCTCGGCGCCGGACTCGCCGCGCTGATGCTCGGCCTCGCGTCGCTGGGCCGCCACCTCCTGCCGTCCGCGGTCTCTTGGGGCTGCCTCGCCGCGGGGGCGGTCCTGCTGCCGGTCTACGTCGCGCATGCGAGGCGGGTCGCCCACCCGATCGTCCGGCTCGACCTGATCCGGCGCCCGACCTTCCGGGTCGCCGTCATCGGCGGCAGCCTGTTCCGGATCGGCACCGGGGCGATCCCGTTCCTGCTTCCGCTGATGCTGCAGGTCGGCTTCGGCCTCGACGCCCTGCATTCCGGCCTGATCACCTTCGCGGCGGCCGCCGGCGCCATGTTCGTGAAGACTCTGGCACCCAAGATCCTCCGCCGCACCGGGTTCCGGACCCTGATGGTGTGGAACGCGGCGCTGGCCTCTGTCTTCCTGGCGGTCAACGGGCTCTACACCGCCGAGACGCCCCACTGGATCATGCTGGCCCTGCTGTTCGTCGGCGGCTGCTCGCGCTCGGTTCAGTTCACCTGCGTCAACGCCATCGCGTATGCCGATCTCGAATCCCGTGAGATGAGCGCGGCCACGAGTTTCGCGAGCGTCTGCCAGCAGCTCTCGCTGAGCCTCGGCGTCACCCTCGGCGCGCTGGCCCTGGAGGGGACGGCCGCGTGGCACGGGCGGACGCAGATCGAGGCCGGCGATTTCGGGCCGGCATTCGTCGCCGTGGCGATGATCTCGGCGGCCTCCGTCCTAGGCTTCCGGCAGCTGTCGCCGGATGCCGGGGCCGAGGTCTCCGGCCGGAAGTCGGTCGCGGCGACGCCGCCGGCCGCCGAGATGACGCCGCGGCACGGCTGATCAGGCCGCGGCCCGGGCGGGCTGCCGACCGGTCGTGCGCTTGCCCCCGCCGCGCGTCGCGGCGCTCTTCGCCGGATTCTTGGCGGCGCCCGTGGCGCTCGGCGACGGAGCGGCCATCGTGCCCGCGCGCCAGCCCTGCCAGCTCCAGGCGCCCGGTCCGGTGAGGGCGTACATCAGGAAGCCGCCCGCGAGGCCGAGATCGGCCAGCATCAGCGTGCGCTCGGCGATCGCCGTCGGGCCGATGTAGCGCCAGAAATCGTGGATCACGAAAGCCGTCGCGGTCGCGAAAGCCGCGAGGGCAAGCCCGGTCAGGCGCGGCAGCACGCCGAGGACCAGCGCCAGCGGCCCGAAGACCTGAACCACCACAGCCGCGGTGGCGACAGCGTTCGGAAACGGCATGCCGTTGCCGGCGAGGGTCAGCGCGAAGCCCGAGACGTTGAGGGCCCGGGCAATCCCGGTGGGCAGCAGCGCTGCGGCGAGCAGCAGACGCGCAGCGAGGAGGGTTCCGTCCTGGGCGCGTGCGATCATGGGCGGGTCCGGTCAGCTGAAATCAGGTCCGGAGCTTGACGGTCCTCCGCTAAAGACCGCGTTAAGCCGGACGCGTCAGCCGCCGACGCCGCCGCGGAACAAGCGGCCCCTTTCCGTCCAGACCACCACCAGCAGCGCCAGGATACCCAGGCTCGCGTAACCGATCCCGACCGGCAGCACGGTGCCATCGAAGGCCTGACCGATCAGAAAGCCGCAGAACGCGCCCAGGATCGTGGTGTAGAAGCCGAGGAACGACGCGGCGGTACCGGCAATGGCGCCGAGCGGCTCCAGCGCCAGCGCGTTGAAATTCGGCATCGCGAAGCTCATCAGGAACTGGTTCAGCGCCAGGAGTGCCAGGAACAGGACCAGCGGCGGACGGCCCTGATAGGCGAAGCCGACGCCGACCTGCACCAACGCGACCAGGGTGAAGGCGATGACGCCGCCGTGGGACATCGCCCGCATCCCGACCCGCCGGACAACGCGCGCGTTGATCAGCGTCGCCGCGCCCATGGCGCCGGCCACCAGCCCGAAGGCCAGGGGGAAGAGCGGGCCGAGATGGTACAGGCCGGTGTCGAACACCTGCTGAGCCGAGCCGACGTAGCCCATGATGCAGCCGGTCATCAGGCCGAGCGCGGTGGTGTAGCCGATCGCGACGCGCGTCCTGAGCGTCAGGCGGATCGCCTCCCAGGTCGCCGCCGGCGAGAGCGGCCGCCGGTATTCCGGGTGCAGCGTCTCCGGCATGCGCAGGGAGAACCAGAGGGTCAGCCAGAAGGCCAGGACCAGCATCGAGACGAAGACGTAGATCCAGGAGCCCAGCGCCAGCATCAGGCCGCCGATCGCCGGCGCGATCATCGGCACGATCAGGAACACCATCATGGTGAGCGACATGACGCTCGCCATCTCGCGGCCGGAGAAACGGTCACGCACGATCGCTACCGACAGCACGCGCCCGCCGGCCGCGCCGATGCCCTGAATGATCCGCGCGGCGAGCAGCCAGCCGAAGCTCGGCGCCACCATGGCGAGGCCGCAGCCGACCACGTAGATGGCGAGGCTCGCGAGAAGGACCGGTCGTCGCCCGAGCGCGTCGGAGACCGGCCCGTAGACGATCTGCGCGAATCCGAAGCCGATCATGTAGACGTAGACGAGAAGCTGCAGCCGGTTCGGATCCGGAACGCCGAACCGCGTCTCGATGGCCGGGAAGGCTGGGAGCAGGTTGTCGATCGAGATCGCCGTCACCGCCATCATCAGCGCGATGATGGCGACGAACTCGGCGAAGCCAGGCCCCGACCAGGGGCGCGGGGCACGAACGTCCTGGACCGGCGGCACGGGCCGGATCGCGATGGTCAAAGCGGGCACTCGAATGGTGAGGAAGGCGGCCGATCAGGGCTCGTCCTTCGCGGCACACTTGTGACAATCGCGCCCGCCCGGCGCAGTTCAGGCCGGCAGCGGACGCAGCACGGGCTCGGCTGGCTTGCGGCCGACGAAGGCCGCCATGAGCGCCGCGACAAGGCAGAGCAGGCCCGCCGACACGAAGGCGCCGAGATACGTCCCCGTGTCGGTCCGCACCATGCCGGCGAGCCACGCCGCCGAGGCGGCGCCGATCTGATGGGCGGCTGCGATCCAGCCGAACATCAGCGCGGCGTTCTCCTCGCCGAAGGACTTGCCCGCGAGCTGGACGGTGGGCGGCACGGTAGCGATCCAGTCGAGCCCGTAGAAGACCGCGAACAGCGACAGGCCGTAGAAGCTGTAGTCGAAGGAATAGGGCAGGAAGATCAGCGACAGGCCGCGCAGGCCGTAATACCAAGCCAGGAGCTTGCGCGAGTCGAACCGGTCCGTGAGCCATCCCGACGCCGTGGTGCCGATCAGGTCGCAGATCCCCATCAGCGCGAGGAGACCCGCCGCGGTCACCTCGGCGATGCCGTGATCGATGCAGGCGGGGATGAGGTGCGTGCCGATCAGGCCGTTGGTCGAGGCTCCACAGATGAAGAACGTGCCGGCGAGCAGCCAAAAATCCCGGGATTGCAGCCCGATGCGCAGGCCGCGCAGCGCGCGACGCGCCGGGTTCTCCGTCAGGACCGGCGTCGGCGTGATCGCGTCCTCCCCGTAACGGGGCAGCCCGAGATCGGCCGGACGATCGCGCAGCAGCAAGGCGGCGAGCGGGATCAGCGCCAGCGTCGCGGCCGCCACCACGAGCGAAACCGAACGCCAGCCCTGCCCGACCGCCAGGGAGGCCAGCATCGGCAGGAAGACGAGCTGACCTGTGGCGCTGCTCGCCGTCAGCATGCCGAGCACCAGCCCGCGCCGCTTGGCGAACCAGCGCCCCGCTACGGTGGCGCCGAGGACGTTCGCGACCATGCCCGAGCCCGAGCCGACCACGATCCCCCAGAGCAGGACCATCTGCCAGGGCGCGGTCATCAGGCTGGTGGCCGCGGTGCCGATTGCCAGGATCAGGAGCGCGATGCAGACCGAGCGGCGCAGGCCGAACCGCTCGATGATCGCCACCGCGAAGGGGCCGATCATCCCGTACAGGAAGATGTTGAGCGCGATCCCGACCCCGATCGTCGCCGCCGTCCAGCCGAACTCACGCTCCCACGGTACGATCAGCACGCTCGGCGTGGCCCGGACCCCGGCCCCGACGAGGAGAACCAGGAACGTCACCGCGGCCATGATCCAGGCGTAGTGGAGGCGCGGCGCGGGACGCGTCTCTGAGAGAGCGGGCATGATCGGGCTCCGGTTGAAACGGCTGCTGCAGGTCGGTCAGGCTGCGGAAATCAGGGCATCGGTCAGGGCCGCGACCGCACCGGGCTCCACTTGGGCGTTGATGCGGGCCTGCGCGTCCCGCCAAAACGGCAGCGCCGCCGCGATGGCTTCGCGCCCGGTCTCGGTCAGCGTCACCACGCGCTCGCGGGCATCCTCCGCACCGGCCGCGATCTGCACCAGCCCGCGCCGTTCCAGCGGATCGAGATTGCGTCCCATCGTGGTGCGCTCGAGGGCGGCCTCCGTGGCGAGCCGCGTCACGGGGCTCGGTCCCAACCGCTCCAGCAGGCGGAGAATCGCGAATTGCGTCACCCGAAGCCCCGACGGGCGTAGGGCCGCATCGTAGGCCGTCGTCACGGCGCGAGTCGCCCGCCGCAGCGCGGAACAGGTGCAGGGCTCGACCGGGGGGTCGTTTGTCATGATGCGTGTATATGCACGTTTTATTCGGAAGACAATCGGGGCCTGACGGTTCGCACCGATCGACACCAACGGGGCGCCAAACGGGTGGGGAGTGTCATCGACACCTCGGATCACCCTGCTATCGCTTAGGCGAGTGACCCGGTTCGGGAGAAGCGCGATGACACTCGAGACCGCGACGGCGTTGTCCTCATCGGAGCAGAAGTCGGCCCGCACGGGGCTGATCGAGGCGGCTGCCGACATCGTCACCGAGCAGGGCGGACCGGGCGGGTTCGTGCGCGACCTGTTCGGCCGTGTGACGCCCGAGGATCTGGCGCCCTACCCCGCCGACTCCCTGGCCGATCTGGCCGGGCGGGCCCGCGCCTTCCTGGCCGAGCCACGGCGGCCGCAAGATCCCGCCCGGATGCGCCTCGTTGACGCCGAACTGCCGCGGGCCGGCCGGCGTCACGAAATGACGATTCTCGAAGTCATCAACGACAACCGCCCGTTCCTGCTCGATTCGACCCTCGCGGAGCTGACCGAGCAGGGACTTTCTCCCCACCTCGTCGCCCATCCGATCCTCGGCGTCGACCGCGATGCGGGCGGGTCCCTGATCCGCGTGGTCGGCGAGACGACGGCGGACGCGAACGGCAGCCTCGCGCGGGAGAGCTTCCTCCACATCCACCTCGACCGCCTGGACGCGGAGGCCGGCGACCGGCTGCTGGACGCCCTCGCCCAAGTCTACCGGGATGTCGCCCTGGCGGCCGCCGACCACGACGCCATGCTGGCGCGCCTGTCCGAACTCGCGACGAATCTCGGCGCGGCGCCCACCCCGATGCCGCAGGAGGAGACCGCCGAGGCGCGCGCCTTCCTCGCCTGGCTGAGCGACGGCCAGTTCCTGATCCTCGGGATGCAGCAGCACGGCATCGACGGCGAGGCCCATCCCCTGATCGAGGGGTCGAGCCTCGGCGTGTTGCGCGATCCGGGCGCCACGCCCCTGCGCCGCGGCCGGACGCCGGTCGACTACACGCCCGAGATCCTGGCCTTCCTCGAGGAACCGCAGCCGCTAATCATCACGAAGGCGAGCGTGCGCTCCCGCGTCCACCGGTCGGCCTATCTCGACTATATCGGCGTCAAGCTGTTCTCCGGCCTCGGCAAGCTCTCGGGCGAGATGCGGATCGTCGGGCTGTTCACCGCCTCCGCCTATACGAGCCCGACCCGGGAGGTGCCGATCCTGCGCCGGAAGGTGGACTCGGTTGTCCAGCGCGCGGGCCTCGATCCGACGAGCCATGCCGGGCGAAGCCTGCTGGCGGTCCTCGAGAGTTACCCGCGCGACGAGCTGTTCCAGATCGACGTCGAGCGGCTGTACCGGTTCACCCTGGCCATCGCCAACCTCGCCGACCGGCCGCGAATCCGGGTGCTGTCGCGTCCGGACCGGTTCGGCCGCTTCGTCTCGCTCCTCGTCTACGTCCCGAAGGACCGGTACGACTCGACAATCCGGCAACGGATCGGCGGCTACCTCGCAGAGGCCTATGGCGGGCGGCTCAGCGTCGCCTATCCGGACTACCCGGAGGGCCCGCTCGCCCGCATCCACTACATCATCGGCCTGCCCGACCAGGGCGCGCCGGAGCAGGACCCGGCCGCCCTCGAAGCCGGTATCGGAGATTTGGTCCGGACCTGGGGCGACGCGTTGCGGGCGGCCCTCGCCGACGCGCAGGGCGGTGACCGCGCGCGGATCCTGTCCGCGCGCTACGGTGATGCGTTCTCCGCCGCCTATCGCGACAATTTCCAGCCCGAGGTCGCGGTCGCCGACGTGGCCATCCTCGAAGGTCTCGGCGGGGCTCAGCCGCGCGCCGTGCATCTCGGCCGCCGCCCCTCCGATCCGGCCGCGCAGGTCCGCCTGAAGGTGTTTTCCCGCGGCACCGCCATCGCCCTGTCCGACCGCGTTCCGGCCCTGGAGAATCTCGGCTTCCGCGTCATCAACGAGCGGACCTACCGGGTCATGCCCACCGGCGCCGACGAGGCCGAGCGCGTCTGGCTGCACGACATGCTGATCGAGCGCGCCACCGGCGCGGCGATCGACCTCGCGGCGCTGGAGCAGCCGCTCGAAGCCGCCATGCTCGCCATCGCGGACGATCTGGCGGAATCCGACGGCTACAACCGGCTCGTCCTCGAAGCCGCCCTGCCCTGGCGCGAGGCCGCTCTGCTCCGGGCGCTCGGGCGCTACCTGCGCCAGCTGCGCATCCGCTACGGACAGGATTACCTCGCCGGCACGCTGAGCCGGCATTCCGGGATCGCCCGGGCGATCGTCGCGCTGTTCCGCACCCGGTTCGACCCAGCCCTGACGGGGGATCGCGACGCCCGGCAGGCGGAGGTCCGCGCCGGCATCGAGGCGGCGCTCGCCGACGTGACCAGTCTCGACGACGACCGGATCCTGCGCCGGTTCGTCAACCTCGTCGAGGCGGCCGTCCGGACCAACTTCTTCCAGAGCGGCCCGGACGGAAAGCCCCGGGAGACGATCAGCTTCAAGTTCGCCTGCTCCAGGGTCACGGCGATGCCGCTGCCGCGGCCGCTCTTCGAGATTTTCGTCTACGCGCCCCGCGTCGAGGGCGTGCATCTGCGCTTCGGCTACGTGGCCCGCGGCGGCCTGCGCTGGTCGGACCGGCCGGAGGATTTCCGCACCGAGATCCTGGGCCTGGTGAAGGCCCAGCAGGTGAAGAACGCCGTGATCGTGCCCGTAGGCGCCAAGGGCGGCTTCTTCCCGAAGCGCCTGCCGCCGGCCTCGGACCGCGCCGCCTGGATGCAGGAGGGGACCGAAAGCTACCGGATCTTCATCCGAACGCTGCTGGAGCTCACCGACAATATCGTCGACGACGCCATCGTGCCGCCGCCCGACACGGTGCGGCACGATCCCGACGATGCTTATCTGGTGGTCGCGGCCGACAAGGGGACCGCGACCTTCTCGGACATCGCCAATGCCCTCTCGCTGGAGAAGGGGCACTGGCTGGGCGATGCCTTCGCTTCCGGCGGCAGCCAGGGCTACGACCACAAGGGCATGGGCATCACCGCCCGTGGCGCTTGGGAGGCGGTGCGCCGCCATTTCCGCGAGATCGACGTCGACGTGCAGACGGATCCGATCGTCACGGTCGGCGTCGGCGACATGTCGGGCGACGTGTTCGGCAACGGCATGCTGCTGTCCGAGAGCATCCGGCTGATCGCGGCGTTCGACCACCGGGATATCTTCCTCGATCCCAACCCGGACGCGGCGGCGAGCTTCGTCGAGCGGCGGCGGCTGTTCGATCTCGGGCGCTCCTCCTGGGCCGATTACGATCGGAGCCTGATCTCGGAAGGCGGCGGCGTGTTTCCGCGCAGCCTGAAGACCATCCCCCTCTCGGAACCGGTGCGCGCCGCCCTCGGGTTCGACCGAGCCGAGGCAACGCCCACCGAACTGATGCAGGCGATCCTGAAAGCGCCGGCCGACCTGCTCTGGTTCGGCGGCATCGGAACCTACGTCCGCGCCACCGCGGAGACCGACGAGGATGCCGGCGATCGCGCCAACGATGCCGTGCGCATCACCGGGCCGGAGCTGCGCGCCAAGGTTGTCGGCGAGGGCGCCAATCTCGGCCTGACCCAGCGCGGGCGGATCGAGGCGGCGCGCGCGGGCGTCCGGCTCAACACCGACGCGATCGACAACTCCGCCGGGGTCAACACCTCGGACGTCGAGGTGAACATCAAGATCGCGCTCATGACTCCGGAGCGGGACGGTCGTCTGAGCTACGAGGCGCGCAACGCCCTGCTGGCCGCCATGACCGATGAGGTCGGGCACCTCGTCCTGCGCAACAACGAATTACAGACCCTCGCCCTGTCCCTCGCCCAGCGCGGCGGCCTCGACGAGACCGGCTTCGCCATGCGGACCATGCAGGCGCTGGAGGGCGAGGGTCGGCTGGATCGCGCGGTGGAATTCCTGCCCGACGATGCCGCGCTCACCGAACGGATGCGCCGAAACGAGGGGCTGACCCGGCCGGAATACGCCGTACTCCTGGCCTACGCCAAGCTGGCGTTGCACGACGCGATCCTCGACAGCGCCGTGCCGAACGACCCGTATTTCGACCGCGAGCTCCAGCGCTACTTCCCCAAGGCGCTGCGCGAGCAATTCCCGGATTCGGTGAAGGCGCACCGCCTGCGGCGCGAGATCATCGCCACCGCGCTGGCCAACATCATCGTCAACCGCGGCGGACCCTCCCTGATCACCCGCCTCGTCGACGGGACCGGCGCCGATGCCGCGACCATCGCCAAGGCTTATGCGGTGACGCGCGACGCCTTCGGGCTGATGGAGTTGAACCTCGCCATCGACAGCCTCGCCGGACGCATCTCCGGCCAGGGTCAGCTCGGTCTGTACGCGGAGGTTCAGGGCCTGCTGCTCAACCGGATCGTCTGGTTCATCCGCAACCTCGACCTCAGCGGTGGCATCGCCCCGGTGGTAGACCGCTACCGCGATGGCATCGCCGCCGTGGAGTCGGCACTGCCGAAGGTTCTCGGAGAGGAAGCGCTCGCGGTCGTCGGCACCCGCGAGGCCGAGCTTGCCGGGCTCGGCATGGCGCCGGCTCAGGCCCGGCGCCTCGCGTCGCTGAGCGCCCTGATCTCTGCCCCCGACATCGTCCGGGTCGCCGAGGCGAGCGGGCGGCCGGTGGAGGCGGTGGCGGCGACGCACTTCGCGCTGGAGCACGCCTTCCGGCTGGACGACCTCGCGGCCGCGGCGCGGACCGTGCCGGTCGCCGACACGTTCGACCGTGTTGCGCTGGAGCGTGCGGTCGCCGGGATCGGGGCGGCGCATCGCAAGCTGACGGCCGAAGTCGTGACCGATCTGGGCGCCGGTCCGGACGCTGTCGAGGCCTGGGCGAAGGCCAGGGGTGCGCCGCTGGCGCGCATCCGCCAGGCGGTGGATGCCATCGGCGATTCGAGCCTCACGGTCTCGAAGGTCACCGTGGCGGCGAGCCTTCTCGGTGATCTCGTCCGAACCGATTAGAGGCGGCCCATGCGGGCTTCGATACGCCCGGCGGGCGGTCCCGCGATCACGCTCCCGGCGCGGCCGGCGCGAGCATGCGCCGGCCGCTCCGGCTGACAGCCGTGAGCACCAGACCGAGGCCGATCAGCGAGACGGCCGCGGCGATCAAGGGAAGCTGGCCGTAGCCGGCCCCCAGCGTCAAAGCCGTACCGCCGATCCAGGCGCCCGTGGCGTTGCCGAGATTGAAGGCGCCCTGGTTCAGGGTCGAGGCCAGGTTGGGCGCGTCGGTCGCGGCCTCGACCACCCAGATCTGGAGCGGTGAGACCAGCGCGAAGACCAGCGCCGACCAGAGGACCAGCACCGCCAGCGTCAGGCCCGGATGGTGGGCGACCGCGGCGAGCAGAAGCAGCGCCGCGACGATCCCCACGAAACTTCCGATGATCGTCGCCATCTGCCCGCGATCGGCAAACAGACCGCCGGCGAGGTTTCCGATCGTCAGGCCCATGCCGGCGGCGAACAGCACGCCGGTCACACCTTGCGGCGAGTACCCGCTCACGCCGGTCAGGAACGGCGTGATGTAGGTGAACACGGTGAAGAAGCTCACCGAGGACAGGGTCGAGATCAGCATCGGTCGCAGCACCGGCCAGCGGCCGAGCGCGCGGAACTCGCTCATGAGGCGGCCGCGCGTCCCCGGGAGCCCGGATGGTACGCAGAGCTGGATCGCGAGGCCGGCCGCCAGGCCGATCGCCACCACCGCCCAGAACGTTGCCCGCCACCCGACGGCCTGTCCGAGGGCGGTGCCGAGGGGTACACCGAGCACGTTGGCGAGCGTGAGCCCCGCGAACATCAGCGAGACCGCCTGTGTGCGCTTCGTTCGAGGCACCAGATCCCGGGCGACCACGGCGCCGATGCCGAAGAACGCCCCGTGCGCGAAGGCCGTGAGAATGCGTGCCGCCATGAGCAGGCCGTAGCTGGGGGCCAGGGCGCAGCCGAGATTTCCGATCAGGAAGACGCCCATGAGGGCGAGCAGCGCCGCCTTGCGCGGCAGGCCCGCGGTCGCGATCGCCACGATCGGTGCGCCGATCACGACGCCCATGGCGTAGCCCGAAACCAGGTAGCCGGCTTGCGGGATCGTGACGCCGAAACTCTGCGCCACCTCCGGCAGCAGTCCCATGATGACGAATTCGGTGGTGCCAATGCCGAACGAGGCGACGGCAAGAGCCAGGATCGGCAGTGGCGGCACGCGGTCGCTCTCCAGCGCAGGACCTTCGCGCGATTGTGCGAAGCAACATGCGTAGGATGGCAGCCGAGGGTCGCCTGCCTAGCCGAGAGGACGCGGCGCACGGTTGCAAGACGCGCAAGCGCCAACTCGCGCCAAGCTCGCGGGCGACTCTGGGTTGGGCAGCCCGTCCCCGCCCAGAGCTCGGGCAGCTGCGAGGCGCCGCGACGGTGAGCGGGGGACCCTACTCCGCGGGTGCCTTCCGCCGTGCCCGCGGCTTCCGCGCTGCCGCCGCCGGCACCTCTGCGGGCGCCGATGGCGCGCCGCGGTGCTTGCGGCGCTGTTGACCGAGCCCCAGGGCGCGGGCGAGCTCGGACCGTTGGGCCGAGTAGCTCGCCGCGGTCATCGGGTAGTCGCGCGGCAGACCCCATTTCTCGCGATAGGCTTCGGGCGAGAGCCCACGCAACGTCAGGTGCCGACGCAGGGTCTTGTACGGTTTGCCGTCCTCGAAGCTGACGATGTGATCGTGCGTGATCGACTTTCGAATCTGAGCCGGACTCAGCTTTTCGACCGCCGACTTCGACGTCCGTCCCGCAGTAGAGAGACTGTCTAGAGCGGCGTGGATCACGCCGATCAGGCCCGCCAGCTCCGACGACGGCACCGAATTGTTCGACACATAGGCCGCGATGATATCCACCGCGAGCTCAACATGCTCAGCGTGTCCGCCTTCTGCATTTTCACTCACGGCCCACCTCTGTCTTTGTAATGATTCGGACCGATCAATCCCTCGCGGATGCGATCGAATTCTCAAAGACAGTATCTGATTGTAGAACAAATCTCAATCGGTTCTGTCGTGACGACGGTAGGTGGTCCGGCAGACTGCAAGTGCCCACAGCCTCGGCCGTTGACGCTGCATTAACCATGAGTCCGCTAGCCTTCATTAACCATACCGATGACCTGTTTGGCTTCGGCGTGACCAGTGGATCCCAGCGATCGGTGCTCGGGACTTTGGCGGGGACCGTGATCAGGTGCGGACGGCTGGGGCTGACCGGCGGGAACGACAGGAGATGCGGCTCGCTGTCGCGGTGTTGGCGCTCGCATGCGCGGCCTCGTCGGCGCATGCCCAGCGATTCGACGCGACGAGTCCCGTCACAGGGCAGCCCGACAACCCGGGGGTCGGCCAGGACACCGCGCCGAACGGCTTGCCCGCGCTGCGGCGGCGGATCCCGGACGGTCTCTCGCGCGACGACGGCCGCGGTTCTCCGGGCGGCGACGCGACAAGCGGCGACCAGACCGGCGGCGACAGCCTGAGTTCGCCTCCGACGATCCCGACGCAGACGCAGGGGCAGCCGGGCGTTTCGCAGCTCAACACACGCATCACCAGCGGCGGTCAGCGGACCGGTGGAAGCGGCACGACCCCGAGCAATCTGGCTCCCTCGAATCTTCTCCGGACCCGGGCGGCGCCGCCGCGGCGGATCGGATCGGCGACCCGCAGGATCACCCAGGAAGTCACCCAGGTCCCGAGCCCGGCCTTACGGCTGACACCGATCATTCAGCAGCCCGTGGTCGGGGTTCCCCTGCCGCCGGCTACGGCGCCCGTCCGGACGATCCTTCCGCTCCTGGCGATCTCACCGGCCCTCGGCCTTCTGACGCCGGGCTTCATTCTCGGCACCGACTTGGCGCGCGCGATCCCGACGGATCCCGCCTACGCGCCGATCGGCTACCAGTTCGGAAGCTTCACCGTGCTGCCGACCTTCGGGCAGAGCCTCGGCTACGATTCGAACCCGGACCAGACGACCCGGCAATTCGCCAAGGGCTCGGTGGCGCTTCGCACCGACGCCTCCCTCGATTTCCAGAGCAACTGGTCCTCGAGTTCGTTCCAGGGCTCCTTGCGCGGCTCATACCTCGAGACGCCCCAGAACGAGGCCGCGAGCCGCCCGGCTGCCGACGGGGTCGTGCGCCTGCGGATCGACGCCAACCGGGACCTGCACATCGACGCCGAGGGACGGTTCCTCGTCGATACGCAGCGGACGGGAAACCCCAACCTGCTGGCCGCGACCGGCAATGTTCCGGTCGCGACCGCGACCAGCCGACCGCTGCTTGCCGTCTACGGCGCGTCGCTCGGGGCGACCGAGACCTTCAATCGACTGTCGGTCACGCTGCGCGGCTCGGTCGACCGGTCGGAATTCGACAATGCCCGCCTCTCGGACGGGACAATCGTCAACCAGTCGGACCGAAACCTGAATCAGTACAGCCTGCAGCTTCGTACCGCCTACGAAGTCAATCCGGATTTCAGCCCGTTCGTCGATGTCACCGGCGATACGCGAGTCTACGATCTCCGCCGCGATACGACTGGCGTCCAGCGGGATTCCGACGGAATTTCGCTCGCGGTTGGCGCAAGCTTCGGGCTTGCCCGTTCCCTGACGGGCGAGATCTCGGCCGGGATCCAGCATCGGACCTACGTCGATCCGACCCTGCGCGACATCAACGCGCCGCTGATCAACGCCGCCCTGGTCTGGTCGGCGAGCCCGCTCACGACGGTCCGGCTGACCGCCGCGACCGGTGTCACCGAAACGACGATCCCGGGCTCCAGCGGCATCTTCACCGATGTCGCGACGCTGGAGGTCCAACATGACCTGCTGCGCAACCTGTCGCTCGTGGTCGGCGGCTCGTTCCTGCAAAACGTTTATCAAAACAGCACGATCCGGGAGAACGGCTTCTCCGCGACCGCGCGGCTCGACTATCATTTCACGCGGTGGCTGACGCTGCGGGGCACCTACATCTACCAGCAGATCAACAGTACGCAGGCAGGTTCGAGCTTCCGGGACAACACGTTTCTGCTGGGATTGCGGGTCAACCCGTAAGCCGGATCAGAACCGCTCCACCCAGGGGCGCAGCTCGAGCTCCGACGTCCAGGCGCTTCGATCCTGGCGCAGCAGGTCGCGGTAGCAGCGCGCGATGGCATCCGGATCGAGGTGGCTGTCGGGTGCGTCTGCAGGCGCGCCGCGGTCAGGGTTCCGGATCGCGCCGTCGATGACGATGTGGGCGACGTGGATGCCCTGTGGTTGCAATTCGCGGGCAAGGCTTTGTCCCAGCCCCCGCAGGCCGAATTTGCCCATGGCGAACGGTGCCGATCCCGCGAACCCCTTCACGCTGGCCGACGCGCCGGTCAGGAGAATCGCTCCGTGGCGGTGCGGCAGCATGCGGCGCGCCGCGGCCTGCGCCACCAGGAAGCCGCCATAGGCGGACACCATCAGCGACCGGGCGACCGCCTCCGGATCCAGATCCACGATGGAGCCGCGCAGCCGTCCGCTGGCATTGTAGATCACGACGTCCGGAGCGCCCCCGAGGGCGGGCTCCAGCCGCGCGAACAGGGCCTCGACCTCGGCGGGCCGGCTCGCGTCGCAGGCATGCACGGCCGCACCGGTCTCGGCAGCCAGGGCCGCGAGCTTCTCGACGTTCCGGGCCGCGAGACCGATCTTGAGGCCGTCCGCCGCCAGGAGCCTGGCGAGCGAGGCACTCAGGCCGGAACCCGCGCCGACGATCAGGGCACGCGCATAGGTCGGAATCATCGGGCTGGCCTCCGGTTGTCCGGGAAGGTGGGGCCAGGGCCGGAAACCGCCAGGCCTATTCCCGTCTCTCCGCGAAGAACGCGCGGAGCAGCGCAGCCGCCTCGCGCTCGCGAAATCCGCCATAGACGTCCGGCGCATGATGGCAGGTCGTCTGGTTGAAGACCCGCGGACCGTGCTCGACGCCGCCGCCTTTCGGATCGGCCGCTCCGTAATAGAGCCGCCGGATCCGCGCGAAGGAAATCGCGCCCGCGCACATCGGGCACGGCTCCAGGGTAACGTAGAGGTCGCAACCGACCAGACGCTCGTCGCCGATCGCCGCGCAGGCGGCGCGGATGGCCAGGATCTCCGCGTGCGCCGTCGGGTCCAGGAGGCGCCGCGGCTGGTTATGGGCGACGGCCAGGAGGACGCCATCGCGCACCACTGCGGCACCGACCGGCACCTCACCGGCGGCGGCCGCGGCCCGCGCCGCCGCGAACGCGTGATCGAGCGCGGTCAGCGAACTCGATGCTTCCACATCCCGAGCGTGGATCGGATCAGCTGCCACGGTGTTCCTATCCCGTCGCCGATGCGGGTCTGTGCCAATGCCGCTGCTTAACACAGGGCAATGTTAAGGCCTGGAACATTCGAGCGACCGTGACCGTTTGTTGGATGAAGGCGGCGCCGCCGCAGCAACCACAAGAAGGACATCGCCATGAGCAGCACCACCGACAAGATCAAGGGCGTCGCCAACGAGGCTCTCGGCAAGGCCAAGCAGGGCATCGGCGACGTGTCCGGCAATGACAAGCTGAAGGCCGAGGGCGCCGCTCAGGAGCTCAAGGGCAAGGCCCAGGGCACCGTGGGCGATGCGAAGAGCGCTGTGAAATCGGCGACCGACAAGCTCTGATCATAGCATCAACTGGAACGGGACCCGCTTTCTGCGGGTTCCGACCATGGATCGACTTGAATAAAGCGAGGATGCCATGATCGGCTGGGCAGTCACATTTCTCGTCGTCGCCTTGATCGCCGCTCTGCTCGGGTTCGGCGGCATCGCCGGCACCGCCATGGAAGCGGCCAAGATCGTCTTCTTCGTGGCGATTGCCCTGTTCCTCATCTCGGCCGTGTTCGGCGTGATGCGCGGTCGTTCGCCCAGACTCTGACAGCAGCGCTCCATCATTCGCTGCGGGGCGGACCTTCGGGCCGCCCCTTTTGCGTTCAGGCTCGGTCCGAAGGCGGCTGCAGAACCCGTCTCGCCTGACGGTACGGGCTCTGATAAGGCCCTGGCATGAACGACGTGCCGAACGACACTACGCCGGAGGCTTCCGACCGTCCGGACCCCGAGATCACGCGCGGTAAAGGCTGGACGCCTGCAACCGACGCTGGCAGCGACGACGGTGACCGCCCCAAGGCCGGTCCGCGCAAGGTCGCCGCTGAGCCGAGGGTGCCGCGGCCCGAGCCGGAGATTTCGGCCGTCGCGGAGGCATCCGCGTCGACCCCGCCGGGCGAGCGCATCGCCAAGGCGATGGCGCGGGCCGGCATTGCCTCGCGGCGCGACGCCGAGGCGATGATCCTGGCCGGCCGGGTGAGCGTCAACGGCGAGACCCTGACCTCACCGGCCCGCAACATCACCGAGGATGATCAGGTCCTGATCGATGGCGAGCCGATGCCCTTGCGGGAGCGGAGCCGCCTGTGGATCTTCCATAAGCCGCGCGGGGTCGTCACGACGGCCCGTGATCCCGAAGGGCGGCAGACGGTCTTCGACATCCTGCCCGAGGATCTGCCCCGGGTCGTCGCTATCGGGCGCCTCGACATCAATACCGAGGGGTTGCTGCTGCTGACCAATGACGGCGGTCTCGCCAAGGTGATCGCGCATCCGGACACCGGCTGGCTCCGCCGGTACCGCGTCCGCGCGCACGGGGACACCGACCAGGCCCAGCTCGACCGGCTCGCCAAGGGCGTGACCATCGACGGCATGGAGTACGGCCCGATCGAGGCCACCCTCGACCGCGTCCAGGGCGACAATGTCTGGCTGACGCTCGGCCTCCGCGAAGGCAAGAACCGCGAGGTCAAGCGGATCCTCGAGCATCTCGGCCTCTCGGTGAACCGGCTTATCCGGCTGTCCTTCGGGCCCTTCCAGCTCGGCGACACGGAGGTCGGTCTGGCCGAGGAGGTGCGCACCCGCGTGCTCAAGGATCAGCTCGGCAAGGCGCTGTCCGAGCAGGCCGGCGTCGATTTCGAAAGCCCGGTGCGCGAGCCGATCACCCCGTTCGGCGGACCGAAAAGGTCCGATTCGGCCGGCAAGCAGGCGCAAACGCCAGCGGCTGGCCGGCGCAACGCCGCGCGGCCGGCACCGGCGCCGCAGGTTTCCACGGGCGGGTCCGGTTCCAATCCGCGCAACGCGACATGGCGGGATGAGGAACCCACGCGGCCCCGGGGGACGCGCGTGCCGCGTCGGGGTGCCGATCCGCGTGCCGCGCAGGCGAGCTCCGCGGAACGGGGCCGCGAGCGGGTCGGCTCGATCCGCGCCGGCGAGCGTCGGGTCGTCGTCGAGCGACTTTCGGCGACACCGGTCGAGGCCGCGCCCGCGGCCAAGCAGCGTCGCCGCTACGCCGAGGACGGACCATCCGAGCGACCGCAGCGTCGGGAGGGCGGTCGCCCGGGACGGGAGGCGGGGCCTTCCGGCGAGCGCGGCTTCGCGCCCCGCGGCGAGCAACGATCCGGACCGCGCAATGACCGCCGACCCGAATCGCGCGGCGAGCGCGGCGAGGGCGAACGCCCACGTCGTGACATGGCGCGGTCCGCCGAGGGTCCGCGGCCCCAGGTCCGACAGGACGAGCGCCGCGGACCGAAGCCGGAGGGTCGTCACGGGAAATCCTTCGGGGCTGCCGCATCCGAGGGTCGGCCGCGGGCCAAGGACGGTTTCCGGCCTCAGAGGTCGGAATCGCCGGGCGGCAAACCGCGCTTCGGCGGTGCCAAACCGGGCGGAGCCAGGCCGGGCGGCTTTGCCGGCAAAGGTGGCGGCGCGGGTGGCGGCAACGCGCGCCCAGGCGGTCGGCCCGGTTCGCCTCGGGGTGGTGCCAAGCCCGGCGGTGGACGACCGCCACGCGGGACACGATGAGGATCGTCGGCGGGGCGTGGCGGGGCAGACGGCTCGCCACGCCGCGCACCGATGCAATCCGGCCGACCTCGGATCGCCTTCGCGAGGCGCTCTTCAACGTGCTGCTGCATGCCTATGACGAGACCCTGGCGGGAGCGCGGGTCCTCGATCTTTTCGCCGGCACCGGGGCGCTCGGCTTCGAGGCGCTCTCGCGAGGCGCCGCCTACGCCCTGCTGGTCGATGAAGGCGCCGAGGCCCGCGCGGTCATCCGCGCCAATATCGAGGCGCTGGGCGCCGAGGGCGTGACCCGCCTGTTCCGCCGGGACGCCACGCGTTTGGGGCCGGCGGGATCGGCCGGACAATTCTCGCTCATGTTCTGCGATCCGCCCTACAGCCGCGATCTGGCGCCGCGCGCTCTCGCAAGCGCGGCCGCAGGGGCGTGGCTGGCACCTGGCGCTCTGGCGGTGGTCGAGGAGGCCGAAGGCGCGACGGTCACGTGGCCGGAGGGATTTACCGAACTTGAGCGCCGCGTATACGGCGAGACCGCCGTCGGCTTCGCCCGATTCGCTGCCTGAATCTGGTTCAGTCCGTGTCCACCGGCGCGCCGAGAGGCCCAAAATGGATCGCGAGCCAGATCGTCGGCGACTCTGTCCGCTCCACGCGATGCCGGCGATGCGCCGCGATCAGGACCGCGTCGCCCACGTTGAGGCATCGAGGCTCTGCCTCGTCGGCGAATCGCAGCTCGGCTGAGCCCACCAAGACCGTCACCCACTCAGCCTGCGGCTGGTCATAGTAGAAGCCGGGAGGGCTCGCTTGGCCGGTCGAGACGATGCGCTCCACGCGCAGCCCCGGTACGGCGAGCAGAACCGACACGATCTCCTCGGGAGAGTCGACGGGCACATCGGCCAGGAGGTTGACGACGGTCGTCGGCGACTTCATCGCCCTACCCTAGAGCAATCCGCCGATCCGGCGCGCCCGAAGCTGATCCGGCCCAAGCGGCTCGGCACAGGGCGATCAGGCGCCTTTCGCCTCGTTCTGGTCGGATTGCCGAGCCGGCGCCTCCTCGGCTGCCCGGCTCTGGCCGACACGAGCCGCAGACTTCACCAACGACAGCACGTCGCGACGCATGTGTTCGTCGGCGATCTGATTATAGGCGCGCAGCAGCTCGACGGCGCCGGAGACGCGCAGCAGAGCGGGACCGCTGTCGCCCGCGACTTCCGGCTCGGGCTCGAAGAAGCTCGACACCGGGACGCCGAGCCGCTCGGCAATCGCCTGGAGGCGGCCCGCTCCGACCCGGTTCTTGCCCGTCTCGTACTTCTGAACCTGCTGGAAGCTCACGCCCAGCGCGCTGGCCAGCGCCGACTGGCTCAGTCCGTTCGCGGCGCGCAGGAATGCGATGCGGCTGCCGACCCCGTGATCGATGGCCGTGGTCTGCTTCGGCTTGAGGGTGGGATTGGCCATGAGAGGTAGTCCGAAGGTCGTATCAGTTGGAAGGCATGCTCGGCTGGACCAAAGCCGCCGATAACAACCCTCAGGTGCTTCATCGCGCGGCTGGGATCCCGGCCTGACATCCTTTGATGCCACAGTCCCGCCGCGCGCGCAACGAATGGTTACGCTTGTGAAATCTGAGGTCACCAGCATATCCGCGCTGCCCACGATGGGGTGGACCGAGCGGCCCATGAAATCCCTGCTTGATGCTTATGGAAAACGCGCGAAAGTACGCAGAAACTGACTATCGAACATTTGATCGCGCGGAAAAAATGCGACGGCATCCGCGTGAGTGTTGAGAGATCGCTTGCTATCAACCGCGGCCTTCCCTGGACCGACTGCACGAATCCTCGAGCGGGCCGCGTCCGGTGCCGCGCTCACGCTGTCGGGCCGAGCCAATCGGTCACGATCTTGAGTTGATCGTCATCCAGCAGCGCGGGCGCGTGGCCGCAATCAGGGATTTCGATGCGCTCCGTCGGCGGGCCACGCCGCGTCATCTCATCGGCGGTCGATGCCAGGAGCAGTTCCGATTGGGCACCGCGCAGAAGCAGGACGGGACAGGTGATCGCGTCCCAGTCGCGCCACATGCTGACGCTGTAGACCCGACCGGGCCGGAACGCGTCCCCGATGCCGGGATCGTAATGCGGGCGCCAGCCGCCATTCGGCTCGCGGAAGAAGCTGTGCTTGGCGATGTGACGCCACTGCTCGTCGGTCAGCGCTCCGAATGCGGCCAGCACGGTGCGCAGACGTGATTCGCCCGAGGCGAGGTTGTGGTGCAACCGCGGCGCGTCGCGCAGGCGCGAGCCGATATGGCGGATGGGCGCCCAGGGCAGGAACGGGCCGATGTCGTTGATGACCATGCGGCGGATCGGCGTGTTGGCCGCTGCAGCCAGGACCATGCCGGTGAGGCCGCCGAGCGAGGTTCCGACCCAATCGATCTTCCCGGGGACGCGCAGATGGGCGATCAGCGCCGCCATGTCGGCGGCGTATTGCGGCAGGCCGTAATGTTCCGGATCCTTCAGCCAACCGCTGAGTCCCCGGCCTGGCAGGTCCGGGCAGACGACGCGGTAGCCCATCTTGGCCAGCCGGTAGCCCAGAGGATCGAAGTCGCGGCCCTGCCGACTCAAGCCGTGGACGCAGACGACCACGTGCGGGCTGTCCGGGTCTCCCCATTCCACATAGGCGATCCGGTGAAAGTCGTGCGGCGCGTAGGCCCAGAACTGCCCGGTCCGGAACGGCACGTCGGCGCTGCTGAGATCGTCGAGACGCGGCATCGCTTCGGCCGGACTCGCCGCGGCCTGCCCCCCCGAGAGCAAGGTCACGGTGTTTCGGTACGGGCGGCGGCCTCGCGGGCGAGGCGGCTGGTCGTCTGGTGGAGATCGACCATCTGTTCCGTCAGCCGGCGCGACTGTTCCTGCATGAAGGTGATGTTCAGCGCAGCGACTTCCCTGGCATCGGCCGCCTTGGCGACGCGCTCGGCAAAATCCAGCGTGGCGCGGACATTCGTGTCGGTCGCCACCAGCATCCGGTGTCCGATCTCGCGCATCGCCGCCATGGCATGGACGGCGTTATCCTCGAAGGCGTTGTAGAGCCGCGCGCCGGCCGCGTCCCACTGCTCGCGCACCTTGCGGGCGCCGGTGACGTTGCTATCGGTGAGCTGATGTGCGGTCTCGCGACTGGACCCCATGACCGAGCGCCAGCCCTCGAAACTCTGGGCCATCGACGCCTCGAATGCGTTGAGCGCCATCTCGCCGGCCTCCGCGAGGCGCTCATAGGACTCGCGCGCCCGCGCAACGCCGCCCTCGGCCATTGCGCGCCCGGCCTGGCCGGAGATCGCCGGCAGGTTGTCGTTGCCCAAGATCGTCCCCCGTTGCTCGCGAGACACCGGCGGCTCGCACCACCGGCATCCGTCAGCGGCGTCCTGGCGTCAACCATGCCCTGTGACAGAAGGGGACCGCGGCACGCGCTGCGGCGGCATTCGTGATTGACAGCCGGCTCTGCCGCGAAATCATCTCCGTTCGGGAGCGAACGCCACGCCCGCAGCCCGACAGAAGGCAGAACGATGCCGGAGACCTGCCCGCCGTCTTCCCAGCCGAGAGACGCCGGCCGTCATCCCTTCGAGACGGGATTGGACCGGACGCCCGCCAATTACGTGCCGCTGACTCCCGTGAGTCTTCTGGCGCGCGCCGCCGCTGCATCGGGGGCCGGGACCGCCATCATCGACGGGAGCCGGCGCCTCACCTATGCGGAGCTCTACACACGCTGTCGCCGCCTCGCCTCCGGCCTCGCCCGTCTCGGAATCGGGCGGCTCGACACTGTGGCGATCCTCGCGCCGAACGTGCCCGAGATGATCGAGGCCCATTTCGCCGTGCCGATGCTCGGCGCCGTGCTGAACCCGCTTAACACCCGCCTCGATCCGGCGACGATCGCCTTCTCCCTCGCGCATGGCGGCGCCCGGGTGCTGATCGTCGAGGCCGAGTACGGCGCGCTGGCGGCGCGGGCCCTGGCCGATCGGGCCGAGCCCATTCGCGTGGTGACGATCGGCGAGACCGGCTTGGCTGGGGCGATCCCGTACGAAGGTCTGCTTGATGCGGGCGACGCCGATCACGTCTGGACCGGCCCGGAGGACGAATGGCAATCGCTCTGCCTCCTCTACACGTCCGGCACGACCGGCGACCCGAAGGGCGCGGTCTACAGTCACCGCGGCGCCTATCTTCAGGCGCTCGGGAATGCCGTCACCTTCGGCCTGACGGCGGAGAGCGTGTATCTCTGGACCCTGCCGATGTTCCATTGCAGCGGCTGGTCGTATCCCTGGGCGAGCGTAGCCGCCTGCGCCACGCAGGTCTGCCTGCGCAAGGTCGAGCCGGCAGCGATCTTCCGGCTCATCGCCGAGCACGGCGTGACGCATCTCTGCGGCGCCCCGATCGTGCTCTCGATGATCGCACACGCGCCGGCGACGGACCGGCTGGCCTTTCCGCAGCGGGTGCGCTGCGCGGTCGGCGGCGCGGCCCCCTCATCGACGATCATCCGGACGATGGAGGAGCTCGGCTTCCAGGTGACGCATCTCTACGGCGCGACCGAGAGCTACGGGCCGGCCACGGTCTGCCTCGCACAGCCGGATTGGGTCGATCTGGCGGACGACGACCGCTACGCCCGCATGGCGCGCCAGGGCGTGCCGCTCGCGACGCTCGAGGGCGTGTCGGTCGTCGATGTGGCGACCGGCCGGCCCGTCCCGCAGGACGGCACGGCGGTCGGCGAGATCTGCCTGCGCGGCAACACGGTGATGAAGGGCTATCTCGGCAATCCCGACGCCACCGGGCGGGCGCTCGCCGGGGGCTGGTACCGGACGGGCGACCTCGCCGTCTGGCATCCGGACGGCTCCGTCGAGATCAAGGACCGGGCCAAGGACATCATCATCTCGGGTGGCGAGAACATCTCAAGCCTGGAGGTGGAGGAGGTGCTGATGCGCCATCCCTCCGTGATGCTGGCGGCGGTCGTGGCGCGGCCGGATCCGACCTGGGGCGAGAGTCCCTGCGCGTTCCTCGAAGTGAAGCCGGGCTCCGACGCACCGACCGAACAGGATGTGATCGCGTTCTGTCGCGACCGGATGGCGCGGTTCAAGCTGCCGAAGACGGTCGTGTTCGGACCGTTGCCGAAGACTTCGACCGGCAAGATCCAGAAATTCGTGCTGCGGGAACAGGCTCGGGCGCTGTGACGGGGCGCCCCGGGCCTTTCTGCCCCTTCACCCCTTCGAGGCGGCGGGCTTCCACACCCGCGCGGCATTCTCCGCTGCCGCCGTGAGGGCCGCGTGCAGATCGGGATCGGCATCGCGCATGCCTGTGCGGATCGCCTGGACGAGAGCCTCGACCGGCTCGCCGGCCAGGACGCGCTCGGCCGTCGCATTCAAGGCGTCGGACTCGACGATCTCGCGCGCGGCGATCCCGATCGCGTTGGCCACCATCAGCGCGACGTAGCGCGGTCGGCCGGTCAGGGCCGGGAGAACCTCATCGGTGAGGGCCCGGCGGGCGGCGTCGAGAAGGGCGGCGCCGGAAGGCTCGTCCTGCATGATCAGCTCCAGGCCCCGGGGGCGGTTGCCCGCAGGATGGTTCGTTCCAGGTCGGGGACCATCCGGCCGGTCAGCGCCAGCTCAAGGGAGAACTCGCGGCCGGAGACGTGGCGGGCGCCCTGCTCCAGGGCGATCACCGCCCAGCGCAGATGGGCCAGCACCTCCCAGTACGCCACGCGGTCAGGATCGATCGCGCGACCGCTCGCGGCCGTGTAGCCGCGGTAGAAGGCCCTGCGCGATCCGATCCCGCCAGCCTCCAGGTCCGGTCTGCCGAAACGCCAGCAGGCGGCACAGAACCAGCCCAGATCCTGAGCGGGATCGCCCCAGCCGGCGAATTCCCAATCGAGCACGGCGGTCAGGCCCGAGCCGTCGACCATGTAGTTGCCGGTGCGGAAATCCCGATGCACCAGGGTCGGGTCCGGGCAATCGGGGGCGCGCACCGCGCCCCAGCGCAGGCCCCATTCGATCGCCGGCCGCCGCGCGCCGATCCCGTCGAGATTCGCGCGGAGCCGCGCGATCTCGGCGCGGGCCGGGTTCGCCTCCGGCGCGCCCAGGAAGGCGAGCGCGGCGGGCAACGGCTGACGGGCGTCGAGGCTCGCGTGAATCCGGGCAAGCTCGCGACCGAGATCCTCCGCGAGACGCTCCCGGTCACCCCCGAGGCTCAAGTCTTTGGCAATCCGCGGCCCGAGGCCGACGCCTTCGACCAAGCCCATGAGCGCAAAGGGCGCGCCGACCACGGCCGGGTCGGTACAGAACCCGACCGGCTCCGGCACGCGCACGCCGGCGCTCCAGACGGCTTCCAGAATCCGGAATTCTTCCGCGCGCGAGCGGCTCGACGCGATGGTCGCGGCCGCATCCATGCGCAGCACGTAGGCCCGGACGCCGTCCCCGAAGCGGCAGCGCACCAGCCTGTTCTCCTGGATCGAGCCGCCGCCGAGTGGGCGGATCTCCTCGATCGCGAGGTCCGGGCAGCCGAGATGGTCGGCCATCCAGGCGCGCAGGCGGTTCGCGTCCATCCGCTACAGGCCCGAGACGAGGTGGCCGCCATCCACCGCCACGACGCTCCCGGTCATGTAGGCGCCGGCATCGGAGGCGAGGAGCATCAGCGGGCCGTCCAGTTCGGCCGCCTCGCCGAGCCGGCGCTGCGGAATGCGCTTGATCAGCGCCTTGCCGGCATCGGACTCGAAGAACGCGTCGTTCAGCTCGGTCTTGATGTAGCCCGGCGCCAGGGCGTTCACCCGGATCCCGTGGCGCGCCCATTCGAGAGCCAGGCTCTTGGTGAGCTGCACCACGCCGGCCTTCGAGACCGCGTAGGGCGCGAGCCCTCCGGTGACACGCAACCCTAAGATCGACGCGATGTTGACGATGCTGCCGCCGGCGCCGTGGCGGGCCATGCGCCGACCGGTCGCCTGGGCAACCAGCCACACGCCCTTCAGGTTCGTGTCGAGCACCGCATCCCAGTCGTCCTCGTCGAGGTCGAGCGCGGCCTTTGTCGCGGTGACGCCGGCATTGTTGACGAGCACTCGGACCGGACCGAAGCGCGCTTCCGCGGCCTTCAGCGCCTGCTCGATGCTCGCTGCGTTGGTCACGTCCATCACCACCGCATGGGCCTGCCCCCCCTTACCTTCGACGCGGGCGACCGTCTCGGCGAGGGCGTCGGCCCGTCGCGCGCAGAGGGTCAGCCGCGCCCCGGCCCGCGCCAGGGTCCCGGCGAAGTGGCGGCCGAGTCCGCTGGATGCCCCGGTCACCAGGACGTGCCGGCCGGCGAGATCGAAGGGGTTCGTCATCTCAGTGCAGCCGCTCGACGGCCAGAGCGATCCCCTGGCCGCCACCGATGCACATGGTCACCAGCCCATAACGCCCGCCGCTGCGAGCCAGCTCGTAGAGTGCCTTCACGGTGATGATCGCGCCGGTGGCGCCGATCGGATGGCCCAGCGCGATGGCGCCGCCGTTCGGATTGACCTTGGCGGGATCGAGATCGAGTTCGCGGGACACCGCGCAGGCCTGGGACGCGAAGGCCTCGTTCGACTCGATGACGTCGAAATCCGCCGCGCGCAGGCCCGTGCGCTTGAGCAGCCGTCGCACGGCCGGAACCGGGCCCATGCCCATCTCGGACGGATCGACGCCGGCATGGGCGTAGCCGACGATGCGGGCGAGCGGCGTGCGGCCGTCGCGCTCCGCCTTGGTGGCGCTCGACAGCACGAGGGCGGCGGCGCCGTCATTGAGGCCCGAGGCGTTGCCGGCCGTGACGCTGCCGGTCTTGGAGAAGGCCGGGCGCAGCTTGGCGAGATCCTCGGCGCGCGTGGATTTCGGGTGCTCGTCGGTATCGAACGCCACCGTCTCGCGCCTGCGCTGGATCTCGACGGGCAGGATCTGCTCGCGGAACCGTCCCTCCCGGATCGCCCGGGCGGCCCGAGCCTGGCTCTCGGCGGCGAAATCGTCCTGCGTCTCGCGGGGGATGCCGTAGCGCTCCGCGATGTTCTCGGCGGTCACGCCCATATGGCCGTTGCCGAACGGGTCGCTCAAAGCACCGAGCATATAATCGACGAGTACGGCGTCGCCCATGCGCTGGCCGGTTCGCCCGTTCTTCAGGAGATGCGGCGAACGGCTCATGCTCTCGGTGCCCCCGGCCACTGCCGTGTCGGCGTCGCCGAGCAGGATGGACTGCGCCGCCGAGACGATCGCCTGGAGGCCGCTGCCGCAGAGCCGGTTGACCGTCATGGCCGGCACCTCCTTGGGGAGGCCGCCCTCCATGGCTGCGACGCGGGCGATGTAGGCGTCCCGCGGCTCTGTCGGGATCACGTTGCCGAGGACGACGTGCCCCACAGCCTCGGGTCGCGTGCCGGACCGGCGCAGCGCCTCCGCGATGCACTGGGCCGCGAGGTCCGACGGCGGGATCGCCGCCAGCGCGCCCCCGAAAGTGCCGATCGCGGTCCGCACCGCGCCTGTGATCACGACGTCGGTCATGCTCGTCATCTCTCGCTTACGCGCCCACCGGCCACGACCAGAAGGCGTCGCCCTCGGCGTCCAGGTTCCGGTTGAGTACCATCTTGTGGACCTCGTCGGCCCCGTCCACCAGCCGCGCCTGCCGGGCGTAGCGGTAGATCCATTCGAGCGGCGTGTCGGTGGAGTAGCCCCGGGCGCCGTTGATCTGGATCGCAACGTCGGCGGCCGCGTGGAGCAGGTTGGCCACGTGGACCTTGGCCATCGAGACTTCCTTGCGGGCGAAGCTGCCCTGGTCGAGCGCCCAGGCAGCCTTCATCACAAGCAGACGGCCGATCTCGATCCGCATGGCGAGGTCGCCCAGCATGAGCTGGATGCTCTCGCGGTCGGCCAGGCGGATGCCGAAGCCGTGGCGCTCGGCCGCGTAGGCCCGGGCGATCTCGACGCAGCGCTTGGACAGGCCGAGCCAGCGCATGCAGTGGGTCAGCCGCGCCGGGCCGAGGCGGATCTGCGTGAGCTTCAGGCCGTCGCCCTCGTTCATCAGGACGTTCTCGGCCGGAATCTCCAGCCCCTCGAACAGCAGCTCGCAATGGCCGCCATGCTCCTCCGGCCCCATGATCGGGATGCGGCGCAGGATTCGCCAACCGGGCTGGTCCTTGTGGAACAGGAAGGCGGTCAAGCCCTTGCGCGCGTCGTCCGAGGTGCGCGCCATCAGGATGAAGTGGTCGGCCTCCTCGGCGCCGGTGATGTACCACTTGCGGCCGGCGACCACGTAGGTGTCGCCGCGGCGCTCGGCGCGGGTCTGGATCATGCCGGGATCCGAGCCGCCGCCGGGATGCGGCTCGGTCATGGCGAAGGCCGACCGGACCCGTCCGTCCACGATCGGCGCCAGCCAGCGTTCCTTCTGGGCGGAAGTCGCGACCTTCTCGAGCACCATCATGTTGCCGTCGTCCGGCGCGGCCGAGTTGAACACGACCGGCCCGAAGATCGAGCGGTTCATCGCCTCGTAGCAGACCGCCATGCCCACCTTGTCGAGCCCGGCGCCGCCGGTCTCGGGCTTCAGCTGGAGGCACCACAGGCCCTGCTCGCGCGCGAGGCCGCGCAGCCGCGCCAGCTCGGCGAGGCTGATGTTGCCGTGCCCGTCATAGGCCGCCGGCTCGGATTCGAGCGGCACGATGTGGGTATCCACGAAGTCGGCGATCCGGGCGCGATACGCCTCGACGCGTGGAGCGATGGTGAAATCCATGGTCGCGGCCTCCGACGGATGCCCGTGCGCGGTCGGGGGCCGCCCACCGGGCCGGGCACACCCGCTCTCGTCCGTTCTCTCCACGATCGAGACCCGGTCAGGCAACCGCCCGGCGAAACGAAGTGCCGCGGCTGTTCGGCGCCCATGCGGTCCGCGGCGGTGCTCAGCGTCGGCCGAACAGCCGCTCGATGTCGGAGAGCTTCAGCTCGATCGATGTCGGGCGCCCGTGATTGCACTGACCGGAATTGGGCGTCGCCTCCATCTCGCGGAGCAGGGCATTCATCTCCTCCGGGCGGAGGCGCCGCCCGGCGCGGATCGAGCCGTGGCAGCTCATCCGCGACAGGACGGCGTCGAGACGCCGCCCGAGCGGACCGCCCTCCGTGGCCGGCGCGCCGCCCTCCTCGTCGCCGCTCGCCTCCAGCGCGTCGAGGATGTCGGTGACGAGGTCGCGCACCGAGGCGCCGATCAGCGCCGCCGGTACCTCGCGCACCAGCACGGCGCCAGGGCCGAAGGCCTCGATCGCGAGCCCGAGCCGGTCGAGATCCGGCGCGGCCGCGACGAGCCGCTCCGCTTCCTCCGGACTCATCTCGACCACGTCGGGGATCAGCAATCCCTGACGGGCGATTCCGCCCTGCGCCCGCTCGGCCTTCATCCGCTCGTACACGAGCCGCTCATGCGCGGCGTGCTGGTCGACGATCACGAGGCCGTCGCGGGTCTGAGCGAGGATGTAGGTCTCGTGGATCTGAGCGCGTGCCGCGCCGAGGGGGTGGTCGACGGCTTCCGCAGCCTCGGAGAAGGACCGGACATCCGCATGGGGCGGGGCCTCGATCTCCGGCCCCGCGAACGGAGCCTGGGCCGCCTCGGCGAAACCGGGCGCGTCCGACAGGACGAAGGCCGGATCCGGCGCGCGCGTCGCGGGGGCGGGCCGCCAGGCGTCCGACCTGCCGTAACCCGGAGGCGCCCCGACCGACGGCGTACCGGCCGCAAACGGGCTCGGGCGCGCGGGTTGGAACAGGCTCGGCGCGGCAATCCCCGTATGGGTCGCGAGCGGTGGCCCGGCCGGCCGCAGGGCATCGAGGGTCCGGGCGGCACCGGTCGTGGCCGAACGGGCGCCGCCCCGGCGCAAGGCGTCGTGGATGGCGCTCACCACCAGGGCGCGCACGAGGCCGGGCTCTCGGAACCGCACCTCCGTCTTGGCCGGGTGGACGTTGACGTCGACGAGCTCCGGATCGCACGTGATCGTGAGGCCGAGCACCGGGTGCCGGTCGGAGGCCAGCGTGTCGGCGTAGGCGCCGCGCACCGCCCCGAGCAGCAGACGGTCGCGCACCGGGCGGCCGTTGACCGTGAGGTGGATGTGGGTCGCCGCAGCCCGGTGGTAGGTCGGCAGCCCGACATGGCCGGTCACCGCGAAGCCCTCGCGGCCGAGAGACGCCGGCAGGGCATTGGCGGCGAAATCCGGTCCCAGCACCGCAGCGAGCCGGCGCAGTTCCGCCTCCGGCCCGCTCTCTGCCGGGAGAACCAGCGGCTGCCCGGCATCGGCGCGCAGGGTGAAACGGATCCCCGCTTGCGTAACGGCGAGCCGGCGCAGGATCTCGGCGATGGCCGCGTTCTCGGCGCGGTCGGATTTCAGGAACTTGAGCCGGGCCGGCGTCGCGGCGAACAGCTCGGTCACCTCGATCCGCGTGCCGCGCTGCGCCGCCGCCGGGCGCACCGGTCCCTTCAGGCCGGCTTCCACGGTGAGGCTCGCCCCCGCCTCGGCGTCCGGGGTCCGGCTGACGATGGCGAGCCGCGACACCGCGCCGATCGACGGCAAGGCCTCGCCGCGAAATCCCAGCGTGTCGATCGCCGTGAGATCGCCTCCGGGCAGCTTGGAGGTGGCGTGGCGCTCGACCGCGAGGTCGAGGTCGGCCGGCGTCATGCCGATCCCGTCATCGACGACGCGGATCAGCCGCCGGCCGCCGGCCTCGACCGTGACCTCGATGGCTCGCGCTCCGGCATCGATGGCGTTCTCGACGAGCTCCTTCACGGCCGAAGCCGGGCGCTCCACGACCTCGCCGGCCGCGATGCGGTCGACGAGCACGGGATCGAGGCGGCGGACGGGCGGCGCGGCGGAGGTCTTGGACATCTGTCGCCACGATAAGCCCTGGGCGGCCCCGAACCAATCGGGCGCCGGCAGAGGTCCGGCGCTCAGGCGCGCCGCTTGGCTCCGCCCAGAGAGATCCGGCCGGCGCTGCCGGTCCGCGTTCCGTGGCTGGGTGCCGCGTAGGGCCGGCGGGACAAATCGTAGAGGACGTTGCCGACGAGCCCGGCCGCGCGCCGCAGGGTCGTGCCGTCGCAGGTCGCCGCGACCCGGACCCCGATCTCGTGCGTGTGGCTGCGGCCGTAGAGCCAGACGGCCAGCCGCGCCCGGGTGGTCTCCGGGATGCCTTCGAGCAGATAGGTGGCGCCCTCGGCATCGGACTGAATCAGTCGGCCCACCGTTTCGGGCGAGACGGGGCAATCGTTGGCGGGATCGTCAATGCTGAGCGCGGGGGCCTTCGTCATGTCGGAACCTGACCGTTCTGGAACTTCAGGTTGAACGTTCTTGGTTAACGAAGGGTGACCAGGAATGGCGGTCGGCATAATCCTCTGACGGCACGGGCTGCTCCAACGCGTTGCGCGGCGCAGCCCGGATCCGCAACTGCAGACCCGCTGTCAGAGCGGTCTGCGGATCATGCGTGCGATCAGGCCGACGATCCCCTCGCGGAACAGCAGCACGCAGAGGACGAAGACGCAGCCCTGGATGATCGTCACCCAGGCCCCGAACTGGGCGAGGTAGGTCTCCATCGTGACGATCACCAGCGCGCCGACGATCGGCCCGAACACCGTGCCCATCCCGCCGACCAGCGTCATCAGCACCACCTCGCCCGACATCGCCCAATGGACGTCGGTCAGCGAGGCGAGCTGGAAGACGATCGCCTTGGTGGAGCCGGCGAGCCCCGCCAGTGTCGCCGAGAGCACGAACACCGCGAGCTTGTACTGGCTGGCCCGGTAGCCGAGCGAGATCGCCCTCGGCTCGTTGTCGCGGATCGCCTTCAGCACCTGCCCGAAGGGCGAGTGGATAATCCGATAGATCAGCAGCATCCCGGCCAGGAAGATCACGGCGACGACCGCGTACATTGCCCGGTCGTCCGCGAGGCTGATCACCCCGAACAGCGCACCGCGCGGCACCGCCTGGATGCCGTCCTCACCGCCGGTGAACTTCGCCTGCAGCGCGAAGAAGTACGCCATCTGGGCGAGCGCCAGGGTGATCATCGAGAAATAGATGCCCTGCCGGCGGATCGCCAGCGCGCCGAAGACCAGCCCCAGCAAGGCCGCCGTCGCCGTGCCGGCGAGGATCGCAACCTCCGGCGTGAAGCCGAGATGCTTGGCCGTGTAGGCGCAGAGATAGCTTGCCATGCCGAAATAGGCGGCGTGGCCGAACGAGAGCAGGCCGCCGTATCCGAGGAGCAGGTTGAAGGCGAGCGCGAACAGCGCGAAGCACAACACCTTCATCAGGTAGACGGGATAGAGGATCAGCGGCGCCACGATCAGCAGGACGGCGATGCCGACGAAGATCAGGCGATGAAGCGCCTTGTCATCCCGGCTCGTCGGCAAAGCGGCGGCGATCGGGGCGGCGTCGATGGCGGCGGTGTCGGCCATTGGGGGATGCCTCAGTTCGCGGTCAGGCCGTGCGCCCGAACAGGCCGGCAGGTTTGACGAGCAGCACCAGCACCATGATGACGAAGATCACGGTGGCCGAGGCTTCCGGATAGAACACCTTGGTCAGTCCCTCGACCAGGCCAAGGGCGAAGCCGGTGATCACCGAGCCGATGATCGAGCCCATGCCGCCGATCACCACGACGGCGAAGACGACGATGATGATGTCGGCGCCCATGTTGGGGTTCACCGAGTAGATCGGTGCGGCCAGCACCCCGGCGAAGCCCGCGAGCGCCACGCCGAAGCCGTAGGTCAGCGTCAAGAAAAGCGGCACGTTCACCCCGAAGGCCTGGACCAGGGTCGGGTTCTCGGTGGCGGCGCGCAGGTAGGCGCCGAGCTTGGTCTTCTCGATCACGAGCCACGTGGCGATGCAGACGGTGAGCGACGCCACGACCACCCAGGCCCGGTAGTTCGGCAGGAACATGAACGGCAGGCGCTGGCCGCCGGACAGCTCGGCCGGAATCGCGTAGGGCAGTCCCGAGACGCCGTACTGGTTGCGGAACAGGCCCTGGATGATCAGCGCCAACCCGAAGGTCAGCAGCAGGCCGTAGAGGTGATCGAGCTTGTAGAGCCGGGCGATCAGCACCTGCTCCAGCACGATTCCGAACGCGCCCACCACCAGCGGCGCGAGGCCCAGCGCCCACCAATAGCCGAGCCCGACATAGGTCAGCAGCATCCAGGCCACGAACGCGCCCATCATGTAGAGCGCGCCGTGGGCGAAGTTGATGATGTTCAGGAGCCCGAAGATGATCGCCAGCCCCAGCGACAGGATCGCGTAGAACGAGCCGTTGATCAGGCCGAGCAGCAATTGCCCGAACAGGGCCTGCGTCGGCACACCGAAGATCGTCGTCATGGCCGTTCTCCGCGCCCCGATCGCATGCTCAGCCCTTCACGAGGGGGCAGTTGCCCTCGTTGAGCGGCCGGAAGACCTGATCGCCCGGGATGGTCTCCAGCTTCTTGTAGAGGTCCCACTCGCCCTTCGATTCGGCGGGCTTCTTGACCTCGAACAGGTACATGTCGTGGATCTTGCGGCCGTCGGCGCGAATCGTGCCCTTGCCGAACAGCGGGTCGTCGGTCGGCATCGACTTCATCTTGGCGACCGTAGCGGCGCCGTCAGCCGTCGACTTCAATTCGGCCACCGCCTTCAGGTAGTGGAGCACGTCCGAGTAGACGCCGGCATGGTTGGCGGTCGGCTTCGAGCCGCCCTTCATCTGCTTGGCGAACCGATCCGAGAAGGCGCGGGTCTGGTCGTTCAGGTCCCAGTAGAACGGCTCGGTCAGCACCAGCCCCTGGGCGACCTTGGTGCCGAGGGAATGCACGTCCGAGGAGAAGACCAGGAGACCGGCGAGCGCCTGGCCGCCCTCGGTGATGCCGAACTCGCCCGCCTGCTTGATCGAGTTGATCGTGTCGGTGCCGGCATTGGCCAGCCCGATCACCTTGGCGCCCGACCCTTGGGCCTGCAGCAGGAACGACGAGAAATCCGAGGTCGGGAACGGCGTCTTCACCGAGCCCACGACCTTGCCGCCGTTCTTGGTGATGACCGCGCTGGTGTCGCGCTGGAGGGTCTGCCCGAAGACGTAGTCGGCGGTGAGGAAGAACCACGTGGTGCCGCCGCGCTTCACCATGGCGCCGCCGGTGCCGTTGGCCAGCGCCACCGTGTCGTAGACCCAGTGGATCGTGTTCGGCGTGCATTGCGGGCCGGTGAGGTCGGCGGTGCCGGCGCCGGTGTCGATGAAGACTTTGTTCTTCTCCTTGGTGACCTGGCTGATGGCAAGCGCCACCGAGGAGGTCACGCCGTCGGTGATCATGTCGACGGCGTCGCGGTCGTACCATTGCCGGGCGATGGCGGCCCCGACATCCGGCTTGTTCTGATGATCGGCCGAGACGATCTCGACCTTGAGGCCGTGCTGCTCCGGCTTGAAATCTTCGACGGCGAGCTTGGCGGCGACCACCGAGCCTTCGCCGCTGATGTCCGAATAGGCACCCGAGCGGTCGCCAAGGATGCCGATCTTGACGTTCGTCTGCGCGGCGGCGGTGCCCATCATCAGGGCGCCGGCGAGGGCGGCGAGGGTCGCGGGCCGGGCGATACGTCCGAACATGTTCGTTTCCATCCTTGATCTTAACCCACCCACTCACGCCCACCCGGTATTCGGACTGACGGGGAGTGATAGTATTGTCTAACGTCGTCGTTCTTCTGAATTGAAGACCGCCGCCGTCACTCCGGGGCCGCGCAGCGGAACTCGAAATCCAGATCCGCCATGAGGCTGAACCGGAGCGCGACGTGCCGAACCCGCGGTGTCTCTGGATTCCGGGCCCTCGCTTGCGGCGAGCCCCGGAACGACGGCGCCTTCATCTGCCAAGATCCGTTGCTTGGACCGATCCCAGCCATGTTGTCAGACGCCGAGATAGGCGTGAAGCTTGTCGATATTGGCGTCAAGCTCGGCATTGGGGATCATGTCGACCACCCGGCCCTGCTCGATCACGAAATGCCGGTCCGCCAGCGTCTGGGCGAAGCGGAAGTTCTGCTCCACCAGAACGATGGTGTAGCCTTGAGACTTCAATTGCTGGATGGTGCGGCCGATCTGCTGGACGATGACCGGCGCGAGACCTTCTGTCGGCTCGTCGAGCAGGATCAGCTTGGCGCCGGTGCGCAGGATCCGGCCGATCGCCAGCATCTGCTGCTCGCCGCCGGACAGCTTCGTGCCCTGGCTGCCGGCACGCTCCTTCAGGTTCGGGAACAGCGTGTGGATCTCCGCCACCGACATGCCCCCCGGCTTCACCCGCGGCGGCAGCATCAGGTTCTCGTGGACCGTGAGGCTCGCGAAGATGCCGCGCTCCTCCGGCACGTAGCCGAGCCCGAGCCGGGCGATGTTGCGCGATGCCATCCGGATGGTCTCGACGCCATCGTAGACGATGGACCCGGAGCGCCGGCCGAGGATGCCGATGATCGCCCGGAGCGTCGTCGTCTTGCCGGCGCCGTTGCGGCCGAGGAGGGTGATCACCTCGCCGGCCCGGACGTCGATATCGATGCCGTGGAGCACGTGGCTCTCGCCGTACCAGCCCTCCAGGCCGCGGACGGTGAGAAGCGCGCCGGTTGCGGCCGCCGGAGCTGAAGTCTTCAGGGCCGCCTCAGGCATGTCCAGCCCCGATATACGCTTCGACCACGCGCGGATCCTTGGAGACGGTGGCGTAATCACCTTCGGCCAGCACTTGGCCGCGGGCCAGGACGGTGATGCGGTCCGACAGCGACGCCACCACCGAGAGGTTGTGTTCGACCATCAGGATGGTCCGGTCCTTCGACACCCGGCGGATCAGCTGCGCCGTCCGCTCGACATCCTCGTGGCCCATGCCGGCCATCGGCTCGTCGAGGAGCAGCATCTCGGGATCGAGGGCGAGCGTCGTGGCGATCTCCAGCGCGCGCTTGCGGCCGTAGGACAGTTCCACCGCCAACACGTCGGACAGGTCGGAGAGCCCGACGGCCTCCACCAGCGCCAGCGCCTCGCCGTTGAGACCCCGCAGAACCCGCTCGGGTCTCCAGAAGTCGAACGAATCGCCCCGCAGCCGCCGCTGGAGTGCGATGCGCACGTTCTCCATGACCGTCAGGTGCGGAAACACCGCCGAGATCTGGAAGGAGCGCACCAGCCCGAGCCGCGCGACATCGGCTGCCTTCATGCCGGTGATGTCGCGGCCCTTGAAGCGGATCGTCCCGGCCGTGGGGATGAGGAACTTCGTCAGAAGGTTGAAGCAGGTGGTCTTGCCGGCGCCGTTCGGCCCGATCAGCGCGTGGATCGTCCCGCGCTCGACCTGCAAGGCAACGCCGTTGACGGCCCGGAATCCCTTGAATTCCATCGTCAGGCCATCTGTCGCCAGGATCACGTCCTGTGCCAAGCGTCTCCCTCCCGGGGTATGAATTCTTGCCCGCCATATCGCCGATGCCGATAGGGCCAGTCCATCGCAAACGCTCGATGCAGCGCGACAATCCCCCGGGAGTGATATTCAAATGCCCGCACGGCCGACGGCCCGGATGCACCGCTTGACCGTCGGCAAACCCGCGATTAACTCAGACAAATAGCGACTGGGAGGTCCGGATGGCCGATCGCGCGGCCTACATCGCCATCGATTGGGGCACGACGAACCGTCGCGCCTACGCGATGACGCGTGCGGGTGTGGTGCTGGACAGCCTGCACGACGACCGCGGCGTTCTGGCGCTGAAACCCGGCGCGTATCCGGCCGAGATCGCGGCTCTGCGGGAGCGTCTGGGTGCCTATCCGGTGCTCGCCGTCGGGATGGTGGGCTCCAACCGCGGCTGGCTCGAGGCCCCCTATGTCTCCGCTCCGGCGACGCTGGACCGGCTCGCGGATGCCTGTACCGAGGCCGCCCCAGGCGTGCACATCGTCCCCGGCATCGCCCTCCGCAACGGCAAGCGGCCGGACGTGATGCGGGGCGAAGAGATACAGATCCTGGGCGCGATCCGTGCCGGCGCGGCACCGCCGACCGCGTTGTTCTGCCAGCCCGGCACAAACAACAAGTGGATCGAGACCGTGGACGGCGCGATCACCGACTTCACCACGGTCATGACCGGCGAGATATACGCGCTTCTTCGCGGCCAGGGCGTGCTGGCCGGGATGCTCGACGGCCCGGTCGCGGACGGCGCACCCTTCCGGAGGGGGCTGCGCCGCGGGATCGCCTCGCACAACGTCGCCGCCACCCTGTTCGAAGTCAGGGCCGGCGTCCTGCTCGGCCGGCTGGCGCCCGATGACGCCGCGGCCTATGCGAGCGGGATCCTGATCGGCGCCGATATCGGCACCCGGGAGGATCTCGCCCGCCGCTCGGTCCACGTGGTCGGCAGCGGGGCTCTGAGCGCGCTCTACGCCGTCGCCATCACGGAGGCTGGCGGAACGCCGGTGCTCGTGCCGGACGGGTCTACGACCGCCGGTATTCACGCCATCTGGAGTTTGCGGGCATGACCATCCGCGATCGGTTCGAGACCGCCTTCTCCGCCTGCCCGCTCGTCGCCATCCTGCGCGGTCTGACGCCCGATGCGGCGCCGGACGTGGGCGACGCGCTGGTCGAGGCCGGGTTCACGCTCATCGAGGTTCCGCTGAACTCGCCCGAGCCGCTGCGGAGCATCACGCTTCTTGCAGAAAGGCTGGCCGGACGCGCCCTCGTCGGCGCCGGCACGGTCCTGACACCGGCTCAGGTTGGGGCGGTCGCCGACGCCGGTGGGACCCTGGTGGTCTCACCCAATACCGATGCCGCCGTCATCGGCGCGACGGTCGGGGCGGGGCTCATCGCGCTGCCGGGCTATCAGACGCCGACAGAAGCCTTCGCGGCGCTGGCGGCCGGCGCGACGGCGCTCAAGCTTTTCCCGGCGGACGTCGCCACACCCGCTGCGCTGAAGGCGCACCGGGCGGTGCTTCCGGCGGACACGCGCGTTCTCGCGGTCGGCGGTGTCACGCTCGACAGCATCGCCGGCTGGCGTCAGGCCGGCGCCGACGGTTTCGGCCTCGGATCGAACCTCTACCGCCCTGGAAAGGCGGCGGCCGACGTCGCCCGTGATGCGGCCGCCTTCGTCGCGGCCAGCCGGCACTCCGGCTGAGTGACCGGCGCCACCCGCTCCCGTCCGGATCCCGGCTTTTACCCGGATCCTGGGCAGCCTATCAGGCTGCTGCGTCAGCGAGGATAGGAGCGGGTCGATGATCGGTAAGAGCGGGACAGGTACGGAGCGCGACGGGCTCGGCGGTCTCGACACGCCCTGCCTCGTCCTCGACGCCGACAAGCTGCACGCCAATATCGACCGGATGCGCCGGCATCTCGATGCGATGCAGGTCACCCTGCGTCCGCATCTCAAGACGGCCAAATCCCTCGACGTCGCGCGCGTCGCCATGCCGAGTCCCGGAGGGCCAGCCACCGTCTCGACCCTGCGGGAAGCCGAGTATTTCGCCGAGGGCGGGGTCCGCGACATGATCTACGCGGTCGGGATTGCGCCGCACAAGCTCGATCGGGTCGGTTCGATCCGCCGACGCTGGAACACGGACCTTGCGATCATCCTCGATTCCGTCGCGCAGGCGGAAGCGGCGGCGGCGTGGAGCCGGCAGAACCGGGACGCCCTGCCGGTGCTGATCGAGGTTGACGCCGACGGTCACCGCTCCGGCGTCGCGCCGCAGGACGCCGACACGCTCATCGCCATTGGCCGTGCGCTGTCCGACGGCGCAGCCTTGCGCGGCGTCCTGCTCCACGCGGGCGACAGCTACGGGCTGAGCGACCCCGCCGCGCTGCGTGCCGCTGCGGAGGCCGAGCGCAGAGCCGCCGTCGCGGCCGCCGCGATCCTTCGCGAAGCCGGTCTGCCCTGCCCGATCGTCAGCGTCGGCTCGACTCCGACGGCCCGCTACGCCGGGACCCTGAACGGCGTCACGGAGGTGCGCGCCGGCGTGTTCATGATCGGCGACCTGTTCCAGGCCGGCGTCGGATCCTGCACGGTGGACGACATCGCCCTCACGATCCTCACCACGGTGATCGGGCACCAGCGCGATAAGGGCTGGATCATCACGGATGCCGGCTGGATGGCGCTCTCGCGGGATCGGGGCACGGCGCGCCAGGCAGTCGACCAGGGCTACGGTCTCGCCTGTGATCGGGCCGGTCAGCCCTATCCGGATCTGATCGTGCAGGACGCCAATCAGGAGCACGGCATCCTGGCCCTGCGAAAGGGCTCGTCCGCTGCGCTGCCGGACCTGCCGATTGGCACGCGCCTGCGGATCCTGCCGAACCATGCCTGCGCGACCGGGGCCCAGCACGACCGCTACCACGTGATCCGCGGCGGCGAGGCCACCGGCGAGGTCTGGCCGCGCATCAACGGTTGGTGAAGCGGCGACGCGCGCTCAACGGCGGGCTGTCACGGACCGCACCGGAGCGGCGGATTCCGCCATGACGGTTCGGCATCCGGGGCCGAGGGTGGCGCGGCGCTCACGCAGACAGGCCGTGATCGCCCCGGCATTCGGCATCTGCGCGGCGCACAGGCGCAGAACCTCGGGTGTGCATGCGGCGCGCTCGGCCGACGTCTCCGCAAGCGCCGGCACCGCTCCGGCGGCGACGGCCAGCAATGCGAAGGTGGCGGATTTCATCGAGCCGCATCCTCACGAGCGAAGCGGCCGGCGCATGCGCGCAGGTCGGGGAGCCGGGCCAGAACGCCGGTAACCGCCGAGGTTACCGTCGAACCGACGTCCACCCTGGCGCAGAGCTTCGGTGCGCCTGCGGGCGAGCTTCAGGCTCACGGGCGCCCGGCGGGCGCGATCGCTCCGGTGATAGCGGGCTCGACCACCGCCGCGCCGAGCACTGGCGCCGTGCGCTGTCGGTCGAGCTTGTCGGCAGACACGAGTGCGGCGGCGATCAGGGCCGACACGGCGAGCGTCGCCTTCACCACGTCCCAGACCCGCGCAAGCATGGCCAAACCTCAGGGGCGTCACTGCGTGAATGCCGCGGATCCCCTTCGCAGGTCCGCGGTGCCGCCATCCTCTGGCGCAGCCCTTCCCAAAACCTTTCCGGAGTCACGGGTGGACGATGTCGGGCCCGACCTGATGCATCCAGGCCTCACCTGTGGGGTGGGCGCGTCGCGGCCTCAGCCGCCAGGGCCTCGAAGACCAGGGCGTGCCTTCGGGCCAGCGCTTCCACGTCCGACGTGTATCCGCCGCCGATCACCGCCACGATCGGAATGCCGCGGGCGCGAGCCTGCGCGACGACGAAGCGGTCGCGGGTCAGCAGGCCCGCGTCGGAGAGGGAGAGCCGCCCGAGACGGTCATCCCGGTGGGGATCGACACCGGCATTGTAGAAGACGAGATCCGGAGCGATCGCATCGAGCAGCGGCGGCAGGCGCGTTTGCAGGACATCGAGGTAGCCGGCATCATCGAGCCGGTCCGGCAGACCGATATCGAGATCGCCGGCAATCTTCTGGGCGGGGTAGTTGTTCTCGCAGTGGATCGAGAGCGTGAACAGCTCCGGACATAGGGCGAGGCAATCCGCGGTGCCGTCGCCCTGATGGACATCGAGGTCGACCACGAGGGCACGCCGGATCAAGCCTTCGGCCTGAAGCGTGCGGGCCGCGACCGCGACGTCATTCAGCACGCAGAAGCCGGCGCCCTGCTGTCGCCGGGCATGATGGCTGCCGCCGGCGGCGCTCCCGGCCAGGCCCTCCGACAGCGCCAGGCGCGCCGCCAGCAGGGTCCCGCCCACGGACGCGCGCGAGCGCCGGACAACGGCCGGATCGACCGGCAGGCCGATCGCCCGCTCAACCTCCCGCGAAACAGAGCCGGTCAGAACCGCCTCCACGTAGCTGCGATCGT
The DNA here is from genome assembly GCF_017833295.1 of Methylobacterium sp. PvR107. Classification (NCBI taxonomy): domain Bacteria; kingdom Pseudomonadati; phylum Pseudomonadota; class Alphaproteobacteria; order Hyphomicrobiales; family Methylobacteriaceae; genus Methylobacterium; species Methylobacterium sp. PvR107. The sequence continues at coordinate 4,811,762 of NZ_JAFIBW010000001.1, read as the reverse complement.
GCGCGCGGACGAGGATATCGGCGGTGGCCAGTTCCGGTGTCACGAAACCGAGCGGCGCGAGTCCTTTGGCGATCAGCGTTTCGGCCAGCAGGCCGTATTTGCGCATCGGGAAGCGGTGCCCGGCCGGCAGGCTCGCCTCGTAGGCCGGATGGAACGCGATCGGGGGGATCATGCGGCCCCGTTCAGGTCGGCCACGATCGTCCGGGCCAGCGCCGCTCCGCTGTCGTAGGCGGCTTCGATCCGCGCGCCGAGGCACCAGTCGCCGGCCGCGCCGAGACCGAGAGCCGCGTCGTACAGGCTGGCCACGCCGAGGGCGGTCTCAACCTGTGCGTAGCGCCAGCGATGCGCTTCCGCATAAATCGGCCGGAGCGAAACGCGAAGATGCCGCTCTGCAGCTTCGAGAAGGCTGCCGGTGATCGACGCGCGCGGCTCCTCCAGATGGCGACGCGACCACGCGGCCGTCGCGTGTATCGTGAGGCGAACGCCTTCAGGGCGACCCGGCTTCGACGCGTCGAGGGCGATAAGGCGGATCGGATCCTCGTGCGGCTCGATCAGGTCGCCGGTCGACGCGCCCTCGGCGGCCACCATCACCGACCAGCAGGGCGCGAAGGCGGCCCGCCCGACATCGGGGAGCGCGTATCCGGATCCGTCGAGCAGCGCAGCGCTCTGCGGCGCCGGAAAGGTGATCGCCACCGCACCGAACGGGCCGTGCACCGCAGCCGCAGCGTCTTCGAGATACCAAGCCCCGTCGTCCCGTCGGATCCGCGTGATCGTGGTGGCACTGTGTACGGAGAGGTCGCCCAAGAGATCGCGAACCGGCGCGGTCATGTCGGGGACGCCGACCCGGCGCCCTGCCCCCGCCCAGGGGGCGACGATCCCCCGCCGCTCCCACGCCGCAAGGCGCGCCGCGAAGGCGGATCCGTGCGCCCGCATGAACTGGGCACCGTGGTCGAACTGCAGGGACGCGCTGCGGCGGGTCGCCATGCGGCCGCCGACCGCCCGCCCCTTGTCGAAGACCTGGACCGGCAGGCCGGCATCGGCGAGCACCCGGGCGGCGCTGGCGCCGGCCATGCCGGCCCCGAGGATCGCGACGGTTCGGCGCTTCTTCACACCCTCGATCCACTTCCCAGGTCGGCCCGCTCAGGCGCGCGCATCAGGAAGTAGGAGGATCGCGAGCAAAGTCAGGATAAAAGTCTGGATGGATGCGCCGCACCGACAAGGAGGCCTGCCGCAGACCTATCCCGATCACAGAGGCGGATGGTGCGGGTAGAGGGAATCGAACCCCCACGCCTTTCGGCTGGCGATTTTGAGTCGCCCGCGTCTACCAATTCCGCCATACCCGCGCGCCCGGCGCTCTTCGCACGAACCGGCCGCGCGGGCCAAGTGTGTTTTTCGGGCCTGCGGCCGATCTGGCCAAGAGCGGGCACCTATGCTCAAAGGACCACCGGTCTTCCCATCCAGGATGTTGAATGCTCCGCCGGCTCTACGCGTGGATCCTGGCCCTCAGCAGCCGGCCCTCCGCGCCCTACGCGCTCGGCGCCGTGGCATTCGCCGAAAGTTCGTTCTTCCCGGTCCCGCCCGACGCCATGCTGGTGCCGATGGCGGTCAGTCGTCCGGACCGGGTCTGGTTCTACGCGACCATCGCCACGATCGCGTCCGTTCTCGGGGGCCTCGTCGGCTACGCGATCGGCGCGCTGCTGTTCGATTCCCTCGGCGAGTGGCTGATCCGCCTCTACGGTCTGCAGAACTCAGCCGCGACGTTCCAAGACTCGTACGCCCGTTACGGCCATTGGGTGATCCTGCTGAAGGGACTGACGCCGATCCCGTACAAGCTCGTCACGATCACCTCGGGCTTCGCCCATTACAGCCTGTTCTGGTTCACGGTGCTGTCGATCGTGACCCGCGGCGCGCGGTTCTTCATCCTGGCCGGATTGCTCGGACGCTACGGCGTCCAGATCCGGGGCGTCCTGGATCGGCATCTCAATGCGGTGGCGGCGATTTCCGTCGCCGTCATCGTCCTCGGCTTCCTCCTCTTCAAAGTGATTCTGTAACGATGAACACGGCGGCAGCACTCCGTTTGAAGACGGCTGGCCTGTGGGTCGCGATCTTCTCCGCCATCACTGTGGGGGTCGTCCTGGTGCTGCAGTACGGGTACGGTTACGCGCCGTGCAAGCTCTGCCTGACCGAGCGTCTGCCCTTCTACGCAGCGCTGCCACTCGGGCTCGTCGCCCTGCTGGCACCAGAACGGGTCGGCCGGATCGCTCTCGGTCTTGCCGCCCTCGGCCTCCTCTACGGTGCGGGTGTCGGGGTCTATCACGCCGGCGCCGAGTGGGGGTTTTGGCCGGGACCGTCCGATTGCGGCGGCGGCACTGGCGCCAACCCCAATCAGGTCGGCGACTTCCTCAACGCGCTGGGATCAACGAAGGTCGTCGATTGCTCCGTCGCCGCGCTCCGGGTGCTCGGGATCTCCCTGGCCGGCTGGAACGCGCTCGTCTCCTTCGCGCTCGCCTCCCTCGCCGGCACCGCGGCTGCGCGCCCCTGATGGGATGCCCGACGCACTCGGGATGAGATCCGGACGGGCCTGCGCCTGAGTGGGGCCTCGACCGCCACCCCGGTACAGGCCGCGCGGGTTCAGTTTCGGTCGTCCGGCAGGATGGGAATCGCGGCCACCTCGATGCCCTCTTCGAGAAGCGCGCGGGCCTCTGCGGGGCTCGCCTCGCCGTAGATTGAGCGGCCTTCCGCCTCACCGTAGTGGATCTTGCGGGCTTCCTCGGGGAAGCGCGCACCCACATGTTCCGAATGGGCCACGACATGTTCGCGCAGCGCCCGCAGCATGGCTCGCACCTGTCGTTCCGGCTCCGCGATCACAGTCACGGATGGGTCCGACGGCGCCGGTACAACCGCAGACGAACGCTCGCGATCGGTGCGGGCGACACGCGGCACCATCAGCGCCTTGGCGACCTTGGCGCTGTCGCAGACCGGGCACGTCACGAGCCCGCGGGCGACCTGTTCGTCGTAGGAATCCGAGGACGGGAACCAGCTCTCGAAGCCGTGCCCGGCCTCGCAGACGAGACTGTACCGGATCATTCTCTTGCTTGCTGTTCTGTCTACTGTGCGGCCCGGATCTGAGGACCGACCCGTTCGACCGTGAAGGCACGGCCGTGCTTCAGCGAGGGGATACGCGCCCGGGCATCCGCGACCTGCGCGAGGTCGATCTCCGCCAGGATCACACCCGGCTCGGAGCCGCCCGCGTCGGCGAGGACCCGGCCCCAGGGATCGACGATCAACGAGTGGCCGAAGGTTTCGCGGCCGTCCTCATGGAGGCCGCCCTGGGCCGCCGAGATCACGAAGGAGCCGGTCTCGATCGCCCGCGCCCTTTGCAGGACGTGCCAGTGCGCCTCGCCGGTCTGGCGGGTGAAGCAGGCCGGCGCGGTGAGCACCTCCGCCCCCGCCTCGGCCAGTGCCCGGTACAGGCCCGGAAAACGGATGTCGTAGCAGATCGTCAGGCCGAGCAGGCCCCAGGGCGTCGCCGCGACAATGGCGCAGGCGCCGCCGGTATAGGTCGCCGATTCCCGCCAGCGCTCGCCGCTGGGCAGGTCGACGTCGAACAGGTGAAGCTTGTCGTAGGACGCGAGGATCTCGCCGTCCGTGCCGATCAGGTAGGCGCGGTTGGCGATCTTGTCGCCCGAGCGCACCGCGATCGAGCCGATCTGGACCACCGTGCCCGTCGCGCGCGCGGCCTCGCGCAGGGCAGACAGCGTCGGGTCCTGATCTTCGCCGGTCACCAGCGCGAACAGCCGCTCGCGGCTCCGCTCGACCAGCGACGTCATCTCGGGCGTCTGCACGTATGCCGCGCCGCGCGACGCTGCCTCACGGATTCCGGCCACCGCCGCATCGCGGTTCGCGCCCGGATCCCGACCGGAGCGCATCTGCACGCAGGCGGCCGTGAAGCGCGCGTCAGGCATCGGCGGTATCCTTCAGCAGCCGATCCAGCTTGCCCGCCCGATCGAGCGCGTAGAGATCGTCGCAGCCACCGACATGCGTGCCGCCGATGAAGATCTGCGGCACGCTCGTGCGGCCGCCGGCCTTCTCCACCATGGTGCCGCGTGCGCCCTGCACGCGCTCGACGTCGATTTCCTGGAAGGTGACGCCCTTCTCCTTCAGCAGGCTCTTGGCCGCCGAGCAGTAAGGGCACCAGGCCGTGGTGTAGATGGTGACCGGCTGCATGGCGTTCATCGTCCCGCGCGTGATCTCCCGCCATATAGGAGCGCGCGATCCGAATTGCCTATGCTCGTGTGGTCACAGGAGGACTCGTCCTCCTGCCGCACCGTTCCAAATGCCGGGATTCCGCTCCGCCGGACCTGCCGTCAGGCCGCCAGCAGCTTCTCGACCTCGTTGACGAGGTCGCGCAGATGGAACGGCTTGGACAGGACTTTGGCGTCCTTAGGCGCCTTGGAATCCGGATTCAGCGCGACCGCCGCGAAACCGGTGATGAACATGACCTTGATGTCGGGGTCCAGTTCGGTGGCCCGGCGCGCGAGCTCGATGCCGTCCATCTCCGGCATCACGATGTCGGTCAGCAGCAGCTCGAACGGCTCCTCGCGCAGCCGGTTGTACGCCGAGAGGCCGTTGTCGAAGGACAGGACGTCGTATCCCGCATTCTGCAGCGCCTTCGCCAAGAACCGGCGCATGTCGTTGTCGTCTTCCGCCAGCAGGATTTTCATCGGCCGGATCCGAGCCTTCGAGTCGCGTTGTTGATCCCATAAAGGGAGGCGATGGTAAACAAGGTGTTAGGATGAGGTCCGCAGCGCGTGCCGCGTGACCCTTTGGCGACGGCAACCGTCGCCGGCGCCGAGTGGACAGGCGGTCGATCGCGCCGCACAGTACGGACCTGCCGTGCTTTCACAACTGCCGGGGTGTCCACCAGCCGATGATCGCGCCCGTATCGGTCGAGCCAGACGTCTTCGGATTTGCCCCAGCCTTCGCGGTCGACGAGCCGGCGGCGCACATCCTGCCCTTCGTCTTCAATACCGGCCATTCCGGTGCCGTCTACCCCCCCGACTTTGTCGCGGCATCCCGGCTCGACGCACTCACGCTCCGCCGCTCAGAAGATGCGCATGTCGATCGGCTGTTCGCATCGGTGGTCGCCCTCGGCGCGCCGCTCTTGCGGGCAAACTTTCCGCGCGCGTTCCTCGATGTGAACCGCGAGCCCTTCGAACTCGATCCGCGGATGTTCGAAGGCCGGCTGCCGTCGTTTGCCAACACGCGCTCCATGCGGGTCGCCGGCGGGCTGGGAACGGTGCCGCGGGTGGTTGCAGATGGGCAGGAAATCTACGCGCGCAGATTGCCGGTGACCGAGGCGACCGCGCGGATCGAGGGGCTCTACAAGCCCTACCACCGCATGCTGCGCGGCCTGATCCAGCGCACGGCCCGCAGCCACGGACATTGCGTGCTCATCGATTGCCATTCGATGCCGTCCTCGAGCCTCGGGCGGGATCCTGAGATGAAGGCCGACGTGGTGTTGGGCGACCGCTACGGGACCGCGTGCGCTCCCGGCCTGATCAACGGTTTCGAGACCGCTTTTCGCGCGCGCGGTTTCCGGGTGGTTCGCAACAAACCATATGCGGGCGGCTTCATCACGGAGCATTACGGCGAACCAAATCTCGGGCGCCATGCCTTGCAGATCGAAGTCAGCCGCGGGCTCTACATGAACGAAGGTAGCCTCGCGATGACAGCGGGCTTCTACGATCTGGCAGAAGCGCTGAAATCGATCGTCGCCGAGGTCGCGTCCGATCTGGGCGATCTCACGCCCCGTAGAATGGCTGCGGAGTAGAGGCTGGACGCCGCGCATTCACCGCGAGACGGCAGCGACAAAGAAAAAAGGCCACTCCCGAAGGAGCGGCCCGAAGTCTAGGGAGGAAACGCCCAAGAAGGGCTGCGTGACCGCGACGCCATCGCGATCCCGCAATGCACAAAATAGAGTGCGCCGCACCAAACGCAAGGACAATCTGGGCTCGGCCTCCGCTCCCACTGCATACCTGAACCGCGTGCCGAATGTCGTCGCCAGTTTCCGGCGCTTACCGCGAACGCACAAAGCTTGCGGAATGGCCGCGTCGTGTAACGGGCAATGCCGACTGAGCGTCACCCAACCGCGTGCCGAGAGCGCTCTGGCCCTCTCGGCGAAACACGCGGGCGAGGATGTCGGGCGCCCGGTTCGCCGCCTTAGCCCTGCCCCTTCAGAAGCTTGGCGATCTCGGCACGCAGAGGCCCTGCGAGATCCTTCCGCTCCAGCGCGTATGCCAAGTTCGCCGTGAGGAATCCGAGCTTGGAGCCCGTGTCGTAGGTTCGTCCCTCGTAGCGCATGCCGAAGAAGTCCTGCGTCGCCATCAGGTCGATCATGGCGTCGGTCAGCTGAATCTCGCCCCCGGCCCCCTTCTTACCGTGCTCCAGGATGCCGAAGATCTCGGGCTGCAGGATGTAGCGTCCGGAAATGATGAAGTTCGAGGGGGCCGTGCCCTGCTTGGGCTTCTCGACCATGCCGGTGATCTGGAAGGACTGCCCGTAGGTCTCGCCGACGCTCACGATCCCGTACTGGTGGGTCTCCTCGGGCGCGACCTCCTCGACGGCGATGACGTTGCCGCCATGACGTTCGTAGGTAGCCAGCATCTGCTGCATGCAGCCGCGGCTCAGCATGTCCGGCAACAGCACGGCGAACGGCTCGTCGCCGACGATCTCGCGGGCACACCACACCGCGTGTCCGAGACCGAGGGGAGCCTGCTGGCGGGTGAAGCTGGTCTGACCGGCTTTGGGCAGGTCTTTCTTCAACTCCTCGTAGGCCGCCGTCTTTCCACGCTCCTGCAAGGTGTGATCGAGTTCGAAAGCGATGTCGAAATGGTCCTCGATGACCGCCTTGCCGCGACCCGTGACGAAGATGAAGTGTTCGATCCCGGCTTCGCGCGCTTCATCGACGACGTGTTGAACCACGGGTCGGTCCACAACCGTGAGCATCTCCTTGGGGACTGCCTTGGTCGCGGGCAGGAAGCGCGTGCCCAGGCCCGCGACGGGCAGGACGGCCTTGCGGATCGGTTTCATCGAAAGGTAACCCCGGCAACGGAACGGAAGAACGTGGTCAACGGTGCGGCCTGTCAGATAGGCTATCGCGAAGCGTCGCAAGAACGCTGCAGCGATAGTAAGAGGCAATCGGCCGTAAATATACCGTCTGCATGGGCGTGCGCGGGCGTGGCGAGAACGGCACCGGAGGGGGTGACATGGCGGTCCTTGTGACGGGAGGCGCCGGCTACATCGGCAGCCACATGGTTCTGGCACTGCTCGATGCCGGCCATGAGGAGGTCGTCGTCTTGGACGATCTGTCGACGGGCTTCGACTGGGCCGTCCCCGAGGGCGTCAAGCTCGTGGTCGGCGACGTGGCGGACCAAGCGCTCGTCACGCAGACGATCCTGCAGCACAGGATCGATGCGCTCGCCCATTTCGCGGCCCGGATCGTGGTGCCGGACTCCGTGTCCGATCCGCTGGGCTACTATCTCGCCAACACGGTGAAGACGCGCTCCCTGATCGAGGCCGCGGTACGTGCCGGCGTGCGGCATGTGATCTTCTCCTCGACGGCAGCGGTCTACGGTGAACCGGAGGTCGTGCCCGTCCCAGAGGATCTGCCGCTGAAGCCGATCAACCCCTACGGACGGTCGAAGCTCATGAGCGAGTGGATGATCGCCGACGCGGCGGCCGCCCACGGCTTCTCCTACGTGATCCTGCGTTATTTCAATGTGGCCGGCGCCGACCCGGCTGGCCGCTCCGGACAGTCGACCCCCAACGCCACGCACCTGATCAAGGTCGCCACGCAGGCTGCCCTCGGCCAGCGCGAGCGGCTTGACGTGTTCGGGACCGATTACGCGACGCCCGATGGCTCCTGCCTGCGCGACTACATCCAGGTCTCCGACCTTGCTGCAGCCCACAGCGTGGCGCTCGATCACCTCAGAGCGGGCGGCGAGAGCCTGACGTTGAACTGCGGCTACGGCCGCGGTTACTCGGTGCTCGAGGTCATCGACGTGGTGAAGCGGCTGTCCGGCCGTGATTTCGAGGTGCGTCTCTGCCCGCGCCGGCCCGGAGATCCGGCGCGCATCATCGCCGAGGCCGCGTTGATCCGCGATCGGCTGGGCTGGGAGCCTCGCCACGACGACCTCGACGCCATCGTCGCCCAGGCACTCGCCTGGGAGCAGCATCTCGGCAAACGCAATCGGCTCTGACCGGATGCCGTCGCGCAGAACGCTGCTTGCCGCCAGCCTCTACCTCGCCGCCGGCCCGATCCGGGGCACGGCGGCTGCGGGCAAGGAGGACGCGTTCCGAGCCTTCATTGACGCCCTGCGTCCCGACGCCGCGGCGCGCGGAGTGTCCGCACAGACGTTCGATGCGGCCTTTCGCGGGATCTCTGCGCCGGATGAGACGGTCCTGGCGCGAACCCGACGTCAGACTGAATTCGTGCGGCCGGTCTGGGACTATCTCGTCGGTGCCGTGACCGCGGGACGGATCAGTCGGGGGCGGGCGCGAGCCGCGGCGCTCGCAACGACCCTCAGGCAGATCGAGGCGCGGTACGGCGTGCCGGGACCGGTGATTCTGGCGTTCTGGGGCATCGAATCCGATTTCGGAGCGAGTGCGGGCAGCGTCTCCACGGTTCGAGCCCTGGCGACGCTCGCCCAGGCTCGGCACCGAGGCGATCTGTTCCGGGACGAGCTTCTTGCCGCGCTGACCATTCTTCAGCGCCAGGACATCACCCCCGATCGCATGAGCGGCAGCTGGGCGGGCGCCATGGGTCAGGTCCAGTTCCTGCCCACCACATATCTGGCCCATGCGGTCGATTTCGACGGCGACGGTCGTCGGGACATCTGGACGAGCGACGCGGATGCGTTGGCCTCCATCGCTGCCTATCTCAAGGATCTGGGCTGGAATCCGTCCGTATCCTGGGGCTACGCGGTGTCGCTGCCGGAAGACTTCGACCTGTCCCGCTACACGGACGACCTGAGTGCTTTTTCGCAAAGAGGCGTTCGCCGCGCAGATGGGACACCATTGCCGGCCGGCGGGCGCGCCAGCCTGTTCCTGCCGGGCGGATTGAACGCGCCGGCTTTTCTGATCACCGACAATTTCGAGGTGATCCGCGGTTACAACACGTCGGATTCGTACGCATTGGCGGTGGGTCACCTTGCCGACCGCCTGGACGGCGGTCCGCCGCTCGCATCCCCGTGGCCGGCCGCGGCAGCGCGACTCGATGGCGCGGGATTGCGGGCGCTTCAGACTGGCCTCGCCCGCGCCGGGTTCTACGATGGACCGACGGACGGCCGCGCCGGCCCGAAGCTGCGCGAGGCGGTTCGGCGCTACCAGATCAGCGTCGGCCTGCCGGCCGACGGATACGCCACGCCCGCCCTTCTCGCGCAGATTCAGGGCGGCTCAGCGGCCCGCCCGTAAGAGCGAGCGCAGGCTCTCGGCCGGAAGCCGAACCGATTTCGCTCAGCACGTTCCGCAATGTCGCCGTTCGGGATAGAGTTGCAGGATGCGCATGAAAGTCGCTGATCGGCGTCCCACGATCCGCCCCGTGCTTCACGGCCTGGCGATCCTGCTTTGCTTGGCCTGTCTGCCGCTGATCGGCAGCGCGCCGGCGCTGGCGCAATGGGGCGACGGCTACCAGCAGCCCGGGGGTGGCGCCAATTACCAGGCACCGCCGCGGCGGCGGGCCCGCGACGCCTATTACCGGGACGATGGGACCTACGGCCGCCAACCCCGCTACGCACCGCAGCCGGAGGCACCACGCCAGTTCTATTGGCCTTGGGAGGATCGGCCGCAGCCGGTCGCCCCGCAGCCTGAGCGAACCTACCGGGCACCGCGCCCGCGGCCGAATTACGCTCCGTCCGAAGCCCAGCGCCCCGCGCCTGTGGTCAAGCGCCGCGTCCGCCCGGCCCGGGCGCCGACCCCGCCCAAACCCGCCATCGCCAAGAGCGAGCCGAACGTCCAGATCGCCGTGTTCGGCGATTCTCTGGCCGATAATCTGGCGAAGGGCCTCGATAATATCTTTGAGGACAATGCCGAGGTTGCCGTCCTCGATCGCGCCAAGGGCGATAGCGGCCTGGTCCGAAAGGACGTGGTCGACTGGCCCAAGGTCGCGCAGGATTCCCTGCAGGGCAATTCCAAGATCCGCTACGCGCTGGTCATGCTGGGCGCGAACGACCGGCAGCCGATCCGGGACGGCGATGAGACCGTCGAGCCGCTGACGGATCGCTGGCGCGCCCTGTACCACGCGCGTGTCGACGCCCTCCTCAAGGTCTTCACCGACAAGAAGGTGCCGCTTATCTGGGTCGGCCTTCCCCCCGTGCAGAGCGAGGCCCTCAGCCGGGATCTCGCCTCCATCAACGACATCATCCGCGACAGCGTGACCAAAGCCGGGGCGACCTACGTCGATATCTGGCCCGGCTTCGTCGATGACCGCGACAGGTATGCCGCCTCGGGGCCGGACCCGGAGGGTCAAATTGCCAAGCTCCGCACGGCCGACGGCGTCCATTTCACTAAGGCCGGCGACCGGAAGCTGGCGCATTTCGCCGATGTCGAGCTGAAGCGGCTGATGGGCACGACGCCGCCGCCGGCCGATCAGCCGCCAACGGCCACGATCGCGCCGAGCGCGCCGCCCACGACCACAGGTCCGAGCCTTGACGGGACCCCGCAGCTCACCGACACGGCCGCGATCGACCGCCAGATCACCGCGATGCTGCCGAGCCTGCCGGAGCCTCCGGGCGTTCCGGCGCTGCCGGTGAAACCGGCAGCCGGCCCAGTCGTGCCGCTCAGCCGGGCGGAGGTCTCGCCCGGCGGCACGCTGCTGAACGGCCGGCCGCGCGAGCCGGATAATCTCGGCACGGTCGAGCGGACGCTCCAGCGCGGGAACGCGCCCATGCCGCAACCCGGCCGGGCCGACGATTTCCGCTGGCCGCCCGGTTGACGCCGGACGGCTCTGCGGATCGGCGATCGCCCTAGCGCGGCAGGACGCTCGAACCCATCAGCGTCTCGTCGATGGCGCGCGCCGCCTGCCGTCCCTCCCGGATCGCCCAGACCACCAAGGACTGGCCGCGCCGCATATCGCCGGCCGCCCAGATCTTCGAATCCGAGGTCCGGTAATCGTCCTCGTTTGCCTCGACGTTGCCGCGCTTGCTGACGCCGACGGCGGATTGCTCGAGGAGGCCCTTCTGCACCGAGCCGGCGAAACCGATCGCCATGAAGACCAGATCAGCCGGCAGAACGAATTCGGTCCCCGCGATCGGCTGGCGCTTGGCGTCGACCCGGGCGCAGACCACGCCGGTGAGTTTCCCCTTCTTGTTGCCTTCGAGGCGGAGCGTCGCTGCCTGGAACTCGCGCTCGGCGCCCTCAGCCTGGCTGGAGGAGGTCCGCATCTTCGTCGGCCAGTAGGGCCACACGGTCAGCTTGTCCTCGCGCTCCGGCGGCCGCGGCCGGATGTCGAGCTGCGTCACTGACAGGGCGCCCTGGCGGAACGCCGTGCCGACGCAGTCCGAAGCCGTGTCACCGCCACCGATGACGACGACATTCTTGCCGCTGGCCAGGATCGGCACCTCGCCGTTGCCGCGCATCGGCTCGTTGTTCACGCGTCGGTTCGACTGGACGAGGTACGGCATCGCATAGTGGACGCCGTCCAGTTCCTGTCCGGGCAGCTGCGGGTTGCGGGGATCTTCGGCGCCCCCGCAGAACATCACGGCGTCGAACTCGGCCTTGAGTTCGTCCACCGACTTCGTCACGCCGATGTTCTGGTTGTAGTGAAAGACGACCCCTTCGGCCTCCATCTGGCGCACGCGCCGGTCGATGTGGCGCTTCTCCATCTTGAAGTCCGGAATGCCGTAGCGCAGCAGGCCGCCGGCCTTCGGCTCGCGCTCGAAGACGTGAACGTCGTGCCCGACCCGGGCAAGCTGCTGGGCGGCCGCCATGCCGGCGGGCCCCGAGCCCACCACCGCTACGCGCTTGCCGGTGCGGGTCTGCGCCGGCTCGGGCTTCACCCAGCCCATGTTCCAGGCGCGGTCGGCGATGGCCTGCTCGATCGTCTTGATGGCGACCGGCTGGTTCTCGAGGTTCAGCGTGCAGGCTTCCTCGCAGGGCGCTGGGCAGACTCGGCCTGTGAACTCCGGAAAGTTGTTGGTCGAGTGGAGGTTGCGCGAGGCCTCCTCCCAATCCGACTGGAAGACGAGGTCGTTCCAGTCCGGGATCTGGTTGTGGACCGGGCAGCCCGTCGGCCCGTGGCAGAACGGGATACCGCAATCCATGCAGCGGGCCGCCTGCTTGGTGAGGTCGTGCTCGTCGAGCGGAAGCGTGAACTCGCGGAAGTGCCGAACCCGGTCGGCGGCGAGCTGGTATTTCTGCTCCTGCCGGTCGAACTCGAGGAAGCCTGTGATCTTGCCCATTAGTCAGCCCCTGGGCCGGCCAGTCTGTGACTGCGCTGCCCGCGTCGTCTCGTCTCGTGTGTCCGTGACCGGGCGGCTCACCGCCCGGCCTTGAGCGCCGGCTACTCCGCGGCCACCGGCATCCGCGCCATCTCCATCTCGCGCAGCGCTCGGCGATACTCCACCGGCATCACCTTCACGAACTTGGTACGATAGCCTGACCAATCGTCCAGGATCGCCTTCGCCCGGGGACTGCCCGTATATTTGAGGTGGTTCTTGATGAGCTGCGTCAGCCGCTCCTCATCGTGGCCGGACATGTCCGCCAGGATGTCGACCCGTCCCTTGGTCTCCAGATCGCCGTCCTGGTGGAAGCGACGCATCAGGTCGTCCTCCTCCTCGACCGGTTCCAGATCGACCATCGACAGGTTGCAGCGCGCCGAGAACGAGCCGTCCTCGTCGAGCACGTAGGCGATGCCGCCCGACATGCCGGCCGCGAAGTTGCGCCCGGTCTCGCCGATCGACACGACCACGCCGCCGGTCATGTACTCGCAGCCATGGTCGCCCATGCCCTCGACCACAGTGATCGCGCCGGAGTTGCGCACGGCAAAGCGCTCGCCCGCGGAGCCGCGGATGTAGCACTCACCGGCGATCGCGCCGTACAGCACGGTGTTGCCGACCATGATGGTCCGGTCCGGAGGCGACTTGAGCGCGTCGCTCGGCCGGATGATCAGCTTGCCGCCCGACAGGCCCTTGCCGACATAGTCGTTGCCGTGGCCGGTCAGCTCGAGGGTGACTCCTGCCGCGACCCAGGCGCCGAAGCTCTGGCCGGCGGTGCCGGAAAGCTTCACCACGATGGTGTCGTCAGGCAGGCCCTCGTGGCCATGCGCCTTCGCGACCATACCGGACAGCATCGCCCCAGCGGCACGGTCCGAGTTGCGGATCGTGTCGGTGAGGACAACCGGCTCGCCAGTCTCGATGGCGTGCCGGGCTCCCTCGATCAGGCGCCGGTCGAGGACCGTGTCGATCGGGTGGTGCTGCACATCGACATGGCGGATCGCCGTGCCCTCGGCGACCTTCGGCCGATGGAACAGTTTGGTGAAGTCGAGCCCGCGCGCCTTCCAATGGGCAATGGCCTCGACCTTGTCGAGCACATCGGAGCGGCCGACAGCTTCCTCCAGCTTCGTGAAGCCGAGCGACGCCAGGATCTCCCGCACCTCCTCGGCTACGAAGAAGAAGTAGTTCACCACGTGCTCGGGCGTGCCCTTGAAGCGCTTGCGCAGCACCGGATCCTGGGTGGCGACCCCCACCGGGCAGGTGTTCAGGTGGCACTTGCGCATCATGATGCAGCCGGCCGCGATCAGCGGAGCGGTCGAGAAGCCCATCTGGTCGGCGCCGAGCAAAGCCGCGATGATCACGTCACGCCCGGTCCGGATGCCGCCGTCGGCCTGCAGGGCGACGCGTCCGCGCAGGTTGTTGAGCACCAGCGTCTGCTGAGTCTCGGAGAGCCCGGTCTCCCAGGGTCCGCCCGCGTGCTTCAGGGACGTGAGCGGTGCCGCGCCGGTGCCGCCGTCAAATCCCGAGATCGTGATGTGGTCGGCCCGCGCCTTGGCCACGCCGGCAGCCACCGTGCCGACGCCGACCTCGGAGACGAGCTTCACCGATACGTCCGCCGACGGGTTCACGTTCTTCAGGTCGAAGATCAGCTGGGCCAGATCCTCGATCGAGTAGATGTCGTGGTGCGGCGGCGGCGAGATCAGGCCGACGCCCGGCGTCGCATAGCGGACCTTGGCGATCTTGGCGTCGACCTTGTGGCCGGGCAGCTGACCGCCCTCGCCGGGCTTGGCGCCCTGAGCGACCTTGATCTGCATCATGTCGGAATTGACGAGATATTCCGTCGTGACGCCGAAGCGGCCTGAGGCGACCTGCTTGATCGCCGAGCGGCGCGAGCGCCCGTCGGGCAGCGGCTTGAACCGCTCGACCTCCTCACCGCCCTCGCCCGAGTTCGAGCGACCGCCGAAGGAGTTCAGCGCGATGGCAAGCGTCTCGTGCGCCTCCTTGGAAATGGAGCCGTACGACATGGCGCCCGTGGCGAAGCGCTTCACGATCTCGGAGGCCGGCTCAACCGACTCGAGCGGGATCGGCGCACGTCCGATTTCGGCGGCAGACTTGAGGCGGAACAGGCCGCGCAACGTCTTCAGCTGGTGCTCCTGCCGGTTCACCAGCGCGGCGTATTCCCGGTAGCGCTCGGGTACGTTGAGGCGTACCGCGTGCTGCAGCGTCGCGACGGTATCGGGCGTCCAGGTATGGACCTCGCCGCGCAGCCGGTAGGCGTACTCGCCACCGACATCGAGCGCGTTCCGGTAGACCGGCGCGTCGCCGAAGGCGTCGCGGTGACGCCGGGCCGTCTCCTCGGCGATCTCCGCCATGCCGACTCCCTCGATGGTCGTCGCCGTGCCGAAGAAGTCGCGGCCCACGAAGGTCGAGTTCAGGCCGACCGCATCGAAGATCTGCGCGCCGCAATAGGACTGGTAGGTGGAGATGCCCATCTTGGACATCACTTTCAGCAGGCCCTTATCGATCGCCTTGATGTAGCGGTAGATGATCTCGTCGTCGGTGAGATCCGGCGGGAACTCGTCCTTCATCTCGAGCAGCGTCTCGAAGGCGAGATACGGATTGATCGCCTCGGCGCCGTAGCCGGCGAGGCACGCGAAGTGATGCACCTCGCGCGGCTCGCCCGATTCGACCACGAGGCCGACCGAGGTCCGCAGACCCTTGCGGATCAGGTAGTTGTGCACGGAGGCCGTGGCGAGCAGTGCCGGGATCGGAATCCGGTCCGGCCCGACCGCCCGGTCGGTCAGCACGATGATGTTGTAGCCGCCGCGCACCGCCGCCTCGGCGCGGTCGCAGAGGCGATCGAGCGCCCCGTCCATGGCCGCTGCTCCGGTCTCGGCCGGGTAGGTCATGTCGAGGGTCTTGGTATCGAACCGGTCCTCGAAATGGCCGATCGAGCGGATCTTCTCCAGATCCGCGTTGGTGAGAATCGGCTGGCGGACCTCCAGGCGCTTGCGCCTGGATGCGCCCTCCATGTCGAGCAGGTTCGGCCGCGGCCCGATGAACGAGACGAGGCTCATCACGGCCTCCTCGCGGATCGGGTCGATCGGCGGGTTCGTCACCTGCGCGAAGTTCTGCTTGAAGTAGGTGTAGAGCAGCTTCGACTTTTCGGAGAGCGCCGAGAGCGGCGTGTCCGTGCCCATGGAGCCGACCGCCTCTTGGCCGGTCACCGCCATGGGCTGCATCAGCAGCTTGAGGTCTTCCTGCGTGTAGCCGAAGGCCTGCTGGCGATCGAGCAGGCTGACATCGCCGCGCGACTCGCGCGGCTGGACCGGACGCAGCTCCTCCAGGACGATCTGGGTGTTCTTGACCCAGTCGGCATAGGGGTGCGCGGCGGCCAGCTCGCCCTTGATCTCTTCGTCGGAGACGATGCAGCCCTTCTGCAGGTCGATCAGCAGCATGCGGCCCGGCTGGAGGCGCCAGGATTGGACGATCTTCTCGTCCGGGATCGGCAGGGTGCCCATCTCGGAGGCGAGCACCACGAGGCCGTCGTCGGTGACGATATAGCGGGCCGGGCGCAGGCCGTTGCGGTCGAGCGTCGCGCCGATCTGGCGGCCATCGGTGAACGCCACGGCGGCGGGGCCGTCCCACGGCTCCATCAGGGCGGCGTGGTACTCGTAGAAGGCGCGCCGCTCCTCGCTCATCAGCGGGTTGCCGGCCCAGGCCTCCGGGATGAGCATCATCATCGCGTGGGCGAGCGGGTAGCCGCCCTGCACGAGGAACTCGAGGGCGTTGTCGAAGCAGGCGGTGTCGGACTGGCCCTCGTACGAGATCGGCCACAGCTTCGAGATATCGTTGCCGAACAGGTCGGAATCGACGCTCGCCTGACGGGCCGCCATCCAGTTGACGTTGCCGCGCAGCGTGTTGATCTCGCCGTTATGGGCGACCATCCGGTACGGGTGCGACAGGCGCCAGGTCGGGAAGGTGTTGGTGGCGAAGCGCTGGTGGACGAGGGCGATCGCCGAAACGAACCGCTTGTCCTTCAGGTCGAGGAAGTAGCCGCCGAGCTGCGTGACCAGCACCATGCCCTTGTAGACGATGGTCCGGGTCGACACGGAGACCGGGTAGAACTCCCTCACCCGCGGGTCGTCGAGGCCGTAGACCTTGTTGGAGATCACCTTGCGGGCAACGTAGACCCGGCGCTCGAACGCGTCCTGATCGGCAACCGAGGTCGGACGGCCGATAAAGACCTGACGGTGATGGGGCTCGGTGGCCTTCACGGCCGCGCCGAGATCTTCCGAATCGACCGGAACGTCGCGCCAGCCGAGCAGCGGCAGGCCCTCGGCGGCGAGGACCGACTCAACGATCTCCTGAATGATCGCCCGGGGCTCCTCGGCCTTGGGCATGAAGAACTGGCCGATCGCGTAGGCGCCGGCCGGCGGAAGCTCGAAGCCGAGGCGCGAGCATTCCTCGGCGAAGAACCCGTGCGGGATCTGCGTGAGGATGCCGCAACCATCGCCCATCTTGGGATCGGCGCCGACCGCCCCGCGATGATCGAGGTTCTCGAGGATCTTCAAGCCCTGCTCGACGATGGCGTGCGTGCGCCGATCGTGCATGTCGGCGATGAAGCCGACGCCGCAGGCATCGCGCTCGTTGGCGGGATCGTAGGCACCCTGCGCTTGCGGCAAGGCGGGATCGCGCACCGTGAGCGGCATCGGGCCGCCGCGCGGAGCGACAGACTGGACCGTGGAAGCAGCAAACTCTTCAGAGGGTCTGCGATGTGACATGCTTCGTCTCGTCCCTAACCTCGACACCGTCCGCCGAACCTTCGGCTCACGAGCACGTTTCGTGCCCGCCTGCCGTCGGTGCCCGCCGCTCCGACCTCATGTCGCAGGCCATCCGGCCGGTCCCTCCCGGGGCACGTCCGCCAACCCGCGTTCATCGAGGACCCAGACCGCCCGAGGAGCGGTGCGCTGGCGCGCCCTTATCCGTCTGCCGGATTTCTCGCTCGCGCGCGAGACGGCGACGGCCGGGATGCACGGCCGATGGGACAGTTCTGCTGTCCTAAGTCGCGAAATTGCCAGATTGAAATGTTTTCAGCAAGTGACCGCGAGACGCAGCGGAGCGGTCGCTGTCGATCGTGGGTCCGGCCCTGCCTTTCCGCCTCCGTAATCTCGCCCGAATCGCAGGTTCTACCCGGCTCGCCGAGCACAAGCGGCATGCGGGGCAACGACCTCGCCGGCATGGTCGTGGTCCGGATCAACCGGTCCGGGCCATGCCGGAACCGGGTACTCTGCCGGGTCTCCAGAACGGGAACGCACCAGAGTGACAATGACGCTCAGAACGGCTTCGACGCTCAGAACGGCTTCACGCTTTCGGATCGCCGCGCGGACGGCGGTCTGTGCTGCCCTCGTGTCGGGCGCAAGCGTTCTTGGGTTTTGTCAAAGCGCGAACGCCCAATTCGCCTTCGAGGAAGAGGTTTTGCCGCCGCGGGTCGTGGCCTGGCGCCTCGCCGACCGCGGCTTCACGGGTGTGGGTCGCCCGCGCTTTGACGGGCGAGTCTACGTGGTCGATGCGGTCAGTCCGACCGGCGTGCCCGTAAGGCTGTTGGTCGATCCGGGCATGGGAGCGATCGTGGGCCGGCAGCGTCTCGGCGCTCCGGAGACCTATGCCAGGCTCGAGCGTCCGGCTCCCGGCTTCGGCTGGACCGAGGAGGAGGCCGGACCACGGGGCGTGGCGAGGCCGCTGTCCCCGGAGAACAACCCGGCCCCGCGACCTCAGCGCCGGCCCGCGGGCGAGGCCCTGCGTCCTGAGCCCAATCCCGATGGTGTGAACCCCGACAATATCGGACGGTCCGCGCCGCCGCGGAAAACCGTCCGGGCGAACCCGGTCCGCCCCCTCGAAAAGCCAGCCCACCGCGTCAGCCCCGAGGCACCGGCTCCGAAACTGGCGCCCGCCGAATCCGCCAAGACCGAGCCGGGCACGGATGCGAAGCCGGAGACCAAGTCGGCTGCCATCGACAAGGCGGCGCCGGCTACGCCCGCCCCCGCCGCGGCGGCCAAGACCTCCGAAAGCACCTTGGCCGCCGCCTCGAAGCCGCCGGCTCAGGACTGGAAGGATCCGCCGCCCGACAAGAAGCCCGTGCGGGTGATCGGGGGCGCCACCATCGTTCCCGGTACCGCCGAGAAGGAACAGGGCGCGGCACAGTGATCTGCTAAGGCAGGAGCAGACGTTCCGCGCCGGTGAAGACCGTGACCGTGTCGGCGCGCGCGATGGCGCAAAGCGTGATCCCGTTGGCCCGAGCGCGTTCGAGCGCCAACGCGGTCGGAGCCGAGATGGCGACGATGACCGCCGCGCCCAGGCTGGCCGCCTTCTCGACCATCTCGAACGAGCAGCGGCTGGTGATCACCAGGAAGCCCTGATCCACCGCCGCGCCGGACCGCATCAGAGCGCCGATCAGCTTATCCAGAGCATTGTGTCGGCCAACATCCTCCCGGACGGCCTCCACGGAGCCGTCGAGCCGCGCCCAGGCAGCCGCGTGGACCGCCCTGGTCTCGGCGCCGAGAACCTGCGCCGCATCGAGGCTCGTGAGCGCGGCGGCGATCGCCGGCAGCGGGACTCGGATATCGGGAGCATTCCGCAGCTGTGCCTGCGGGAGCTGCGCCAGATCCTCGATCCCGCAGACACCGCAGCCGGTGCGGCCGCTGATCGCACGTTTGCGCGCCAGGTGTTCGCGGAGGCGGCCTGGCGCCAGCTCGACATGCAGTCGCAAACCATCGGCGCCGACCTCGATGCGTGTGGACCGGATCTCCGACGCGCTCTCGATGATGCCTTCCGTCAGGCTGAAGCCGTAGGCGAAATCCTCCAGATCGGCCGGCGTGGTCATCATGACGGCATGCGGGACGCTTCCGTAGACGAGATTGACCGGCGCTTCGGCCGCGAGGGCCCGCGTGTCGGAGCGCGGCGGTGCGCCGGTATAGGCCACGATCTGCATGGGGACTCGCACCGAGGCGGGGGGCAGATCGGTGGGCTGGCTGTCGGCAACCGTCGACATTAGAAACTCCGATGGCGGGCATGAACCGTATTCATCAGCCGTTCGGCGACGCAACGGCCGGGGTACGCATTGCACACTATGCCGGTGCGACCACGCCACGGACGGTCTTGAAGTGCCTGGAAAGCGCGTGATGCGACGCTTGTGCGGTTGCACCGCGTCGGCCCTTGTGGTCTGAAGCGCCGGTCGGATAATGCCGGGTGACACAACCGGTACTCCGTCACGTCGGTACAATCCCGCGCGCAATCAAGACGGGAAGGTCCGGCGTCGGCCAGATTGTCAGGGGAGCCACGAGAGGCAGATGCGGACGGTGCGGACGATAAACCGGTCACTCTGGAGCCTCGCCGCCTTTGGCGCCCTGCTCTCCCCGATATCCCTCGCCCATGCCGCGGGCTTCGGTCAGCCCGAGCCGTGGGAGATGAGCCGCCAGGTTCAGGTGACCGAGAACGGTCGCGACATCCTCAGCTTCGAGATCGGCCTGCACTGGCTCTCGCTGGCCATTTCGGTCTTCGTTCTGGGCCTGATCCTGTGGTGCGTCTTCCGCTTCGGCGAGAAGCGCAACCCGACGCCGTCGCGCACCACCCACAACACGGCCATCGAGGTCGCCTGGACGATCGTTCCGGTGCTGATCCTCGTCGCGGTGGCGATTCCCTCCTTCCGTCTGCTGCGCACGCAGCTCTCGGATCCGAAGGCCGACATGATCGTCAAGGTCATCGGCCACGCATGGTACTGGTCCTACGAGTACCCGCAGACCGAGGCCGGCGGCGGCTTCACCTTCGACGCCAACCTCGACGAGGACAAGCAGCCGCGCCTGCTTCAAACCGACAACGAGATGGTGGTCCCGATCGGCAAGATCGTGAAGATCCAGGTCACCGCCGCGGACGTCCTGCATTCCTGGGCGATGCCGGCCTTCGGCTTCAAGATCGACGCCGTGCCCGGCCGCCTCAACCAGATGTGGTTCAAGGCCGACAAGGAAGGCACCTTCCACGGCCAGTGCTCCGAACTGTGCGGACAGCGCCACGCCTACATGCCGATCGTCGTCCGCGTGGTCAGCGAGCAGGCTTACGCCGACTGGCTGAAGGAGGCGAAGACCAAGTACGCCCGCATCGACAACGGCACGAGCTTCGCCGAGGCGCGCTGAGCCCCGGCTGACCGAACCGCACCCATCCGATTCACAAGGCACCCGAATCCATGGCTACAGCCGCAGCCCATGCCGAGGCCCACGAGGTCCACGACCACAAGCCCTCGTTCTTCGCCCGGTGGTTCCTGTCGACGAACCACAAGGACATCGGCACCCTCTACCTGCTGTTCGCGTTCTGCGCCGGCATGATCGGCGCCTTCCTCTCCTTCGGTATCCGGATGGAGATGGAGCAGCCCGGCCTGCAGTACTTCTCGAACCCCGCGACCTACAACGTGTTCGTCACGGGCCACGGCCTCATCATGGTGTTCTTCATGGTGATGCCTGCGCTGATCGGCGGCTTCGGCAACTGGTTCGTGCCCCTCATGATCGGCGCGCCCGACATGGCGTTCCCGCGCATGAACAACATCTCGTTCTGGCTGACGGTGGCGGGCTTCTGCTCCCTGCTCTGCTCGCTGTTCGTCGAAGGCGCGCCCGGCGCGTCCGGCGCCGGCACCGGCTGGACCGTGTACCCGCCGCTCTCGACCGCTGGCCACCCCGGCCCGGCCGTCGACTTCGCGATCTTTGCCCTGCACCTCTCCGGCGCGGGCTCGATCCTCGGCGCGATCAACTTCATCACCACCATCCTGAACATGCGCGCCCCCGGCATGACGCTGCACAAGATGCCGCTCTTCGCCTGGGCCGAGCTGGTGACCGCGTTCCTGCTGCTTCTGTCGCTGCCGGTGCTCGCGGGCGCGATCACGATGCTGCTGACCGACCGCAACTTCGGCACGACCTTCTTCGATCCGGCCGGCGGTGGTGACCCGATCCTGTACCAGCACCTGTTCTGGTTCTTCGGTCACCCCGAAGTCTACATCATGATCCTGCCGGCCTTCGGCATCGTCTCGCACATCATCGCCACGTTCTCGCGCAAGCCGGTCTTCGGCTACCTCGCGATGGCCTATGCCATGGTGGCGATCGGCGTGGTCGGCTTCGTCGTGTGGGCTCACCACATGTACACGGTCGGCCTGTCGCTGCAGACCCAGTCCTACTTCGTGTTCGCCACGATGGTGATCGCGGTGCCGACCGGCGTGAAGATCTTCTCGTGGATCGCCACGATGTGGGGCGGCTCGATCCGCTTCACCGCCGCGATGCACTGGGCGGTGGGCTTCATCTTCCTGTTCACGGTCGGCGGCGTCACCGGCGTCGTGCTGGCCAACTCTGCCGTCGATAAATACCTGCACGACACCTACTACGTGGTCGCCCACTTCCACTACGTCCTGTCGCTGGGCGCTGTGTTCATCATCTTCGCCGGTGTCTACTACTGGTTCCCGAAGATGACCGGTCACATCATCCCGGAATGGGCCGGCAAGCTGCACTTCTGGCTGGCCTTCATCGGCGCGAACGTCCTGTTCTTCCCGATGCACTTCCTCGGCTTGGCCGGCATGCCGCGTCGTTACGCCGACTATCCGGACGCCTTCGCCCAGTGGCACAAGGTCTCGACCTACGGAGGCCACATCTTCGGCCTCAGCATGTTCGTGTTCGTCATCGGCGTGGTCCTCGCCTTCCGTTCCAAGGAGCGGGCTGCGGACAACCCGTGGGGCGAAGGTGCGACGACCCTGGAGTGGACGCTCCCCTCGCCGCCCCCGTTCCATCAGTTCGAGACGCTGCCCCGCATCGTCGACGAGCCGGGCGTGCACTGATACATCACCTGCGAGGGCCGCGTCGGCGGCCCTCGCCCTTCCCCGGAGGCCGGATCCCGACCTCCCGGCAAGGGCGAGCGATAAGGGCGATACGCCCGGGCCGCACGAAACGCGCGCGCCCACCCTTGGAACAAGTCGATTTCGAGAGACGACTCGGCCGTGACGCGCGCGGCCGGGCGCCGGCACAGCAGCGGCAGACGCGATGACAAGCCTCACGAACAGCATCGGACCGGACGTCCCGGCTCCCGCCCTCTCGGCGGCCGGCGGCGACGTTCCGGACTATTTCGCCCTGCTGAAGCCGCGGGTGATGGTGCTGGTCATCTTCACCGCGCTCGTGGGCATGGTCGTGTCGCAGGGCCATGTGCAGCCGGCGATCGGCGCGATCTCGCTCCTCGCCATCGCGATCGGTGCCGGTGCGTCGGGCTGCCTCAACATGTGGTGGGACGCCGACATCGACGCCGTCATGAGCCGCACCGCGACCCGGCCGATCCCGTCGGGCCGGATCACCTCGGAGGAAGCCCTTGGCTTTGGCCTGTTCCTCTCCGTTGCCTCCGTTCTGGTGCTCGGGCTGACGGCGAACTGGCTGGCCGCGGGGTTGCTGGCCTTCACCATCGTGTTCTACGCGGTGATCTACTCGATGTGGCTGAAGCGGGCGACCGCGCAGAACATCGTCATCGGCGGCGCCGCCGGTGCCCTGCCGCCCGTGATCGGCCAGGCGGTCGTGACCGGTTCCGTCGGCATCGAGTCGCTGATCCTGTTCGCGATCATCTTCATCTGGACGCCGCCGCATTTCTGGGCTCTGGCGCTGATCAAGGCCGACGAGTACGCCCGCGCCGGCATCCCGATGATGCCGAACGTCGCTGGCCCGGCCTCCACGCGCCGCCAGATCGTGTGGTACTCGCTGTTCCTGGCACCGCTGGGCTTGGCGCCGGTCGCGCTCGGATTCGGCGGTCTGCTCTACGCGGTGATCGGCCTCGTTGGCGGCCTCGGCATGATCGCCTTCAGTATCCGGGTGCTCCGGAACAACGAGGGCGAGGCCGAGAAGCGTGCAGCCATGGGCATGTTCGGCTTCTCGATCCTGTACCTGTTCGCACTGTTCTCGGCGTTGCTGGCCGAGCAGAGCTTCGGGCTGTTCCGTCCGGTCCTGGGCTGATCGCCATGCCCGAGCCCGACGTCCAGTACCGCCCGCTGACCCCCGCCGAGGAGGCACGCCGCCGGAAGCGCTCGGTGGCGATCGCCCTGGCGCTCGGCGCCTGGGTCCTGCTGTTCTTCGTCCTGACGATCGTCAAGCTCGGGCCGCAGATCCTCAGCCGGCCGCTCTGAAGAGGTCGCGATGACCGCATCCCGTCCCGATCCCGCCCGCGGCGCAACACGGACCGCGCTCGCTTGCGCCGGGCTCGCCGTCGGCATGATCGGCCTCGCCTTCGCGTCGGTGCCGCTCTACGACGCCTTCTGCAAGGCCACCGGCTACGACGGCACGCCGCGCCAGGGGCCGGCACTCGCGGCTTCGGCGGCGCACACCGACGACAGCATGGTCGTGCATTTCGACACGAACGTCGCGCCGGGGCTGCCCTGGAAGTTCGCGCCCGAGGCGAACAGCATCGAGGCGAAGCTCGGAGAGACCAAGACCGTCTTCTTCCGGGTGCAGAACACCGGCAGCAAGCCGTCTACCGGCGTCGCGACGTTCAACGTCCAGCCCGGCCTGATGGGTGGCTACTTCGTCAAGATCGCCTGCTTCTGCTTCAACGAGCAGACGCTGCAGCCGGGCGAGACTCTGGACGTGCCCGTGGTCTTCTATGTCGATCCGGCGGTCCGCGACGATTCCAACACCGCGCATCTCTCGGAGATGACGCTGTCCTATACGTACTTCGCTTCGAGAAACGGTCAGCCGGTGACGGCCGCCGTGGCGAATTCCGGTTCTACGGGCACGAAGCGGGATTTCTGATCGCGGACCCGTGACAAGACGGGCTCGCACCGACTACACGTGCGGACAAGCTTGGGTGCGGTCCGTATCGCGCCCGGCCAACAAGTCTGCCAAGAGCAAGCGACAGGCCGGAAGCCGGGAACGGCGCGGGGCGCGAGGGTGAGGAGCGACGGGACGATGGCCGAGGCGCACGCCAAGAATCACGACTTTCACATCCTGAATCCGAGTCCGTGGCCACTGATCGGCGCCTTCTCGGGCTTCCTGATGGCGTTCGGCGCCGTCTTCTGGATGAAGAGCCTCCAGATCGGCACCCTGACTCCGGGCCCGTACATCTTCGGTGCCGGTGCAGTCGGCGTCCTCTACACGATGTTCTCGTGGTGGAAGGACGTGGTGCACGAGGCCAATTCCGGCGATCACACCCGCGTTGTCCAGCTTCATCACCGCTACGGCATGATGATGTTCATCGCCTCCGAGGTGATGTTCTTCGTCGCGTGGTTCTGGGCCTATTTCGAGGCTGCCCTCTACACCGCCGACCCGATCCAGGCCTCCCGTGTCGAGTTTACTGGCGGCGTCTGGCCGCCGAAGGGCATCGAGGCATTCGATCCCTGGCACCTGCCCCTGCTCAACACGCTGATCCTGCTCACCTCCGGCACGACGGTCACCTGGGCCCACCACGCCCTGCTCCACGGCGATCGGAAGGGCCTGAAGTACGGCCTGTGGCTGACCATCGTCCTCGGCGTGCTGTTCACCGCCTGCCAGGCTTACGAGTACAGCCATGCCGAGTTCGGCTTCTCGGGCAGCATCTACTCGTCGACCTTCTTCATGGCGACGGGCTTCCACGGCGCCCACGTCATCATCGGCACCATCTTCCTGGCCGTCTGCCTGTTCCGCGCCTATGCAGGCCAGTTCACCCCGCGCCAGCACCTGGGCTTCGAGTTTGCTGCTTGGTACTGGCACTTCGTCGATGTCGTGTGGCTGTTCCTGTTCGCCGCCATCTACGTGTGGGGCTCTGGCATCTTCCACGGCGGCGGCGCCCACTGAGGCGATCCATCCCGCCGCTGCATGGCGGGTTTGCGAAGGGCGGCTCCGGCCGCCCTTTTTCGTATCCGGCCGCCGTGAATCCCCATATCGCGGTGGAGGGCCCGGATGCTGCGTGTTCGCGGCGTCCCCGGTCCGGTCTGGAGTGTGCCCGTGGATCAACGACATTATGCGCCGCCGCCCCCGATCCCGACGGGCTTGCGGGGTCGCTGCCCACGCTGCGGCGAGGGCCATCTGTTCAAGGGTTACCTGACGTTGCGCCCGTCCTGCGAGGCGTGCGGGCTCGATTACACGAGTTTCGACTCCGCGGACGGTCCGGCCTTCTTCGTGATGTCGATCGTCGGCCTGATCGTGGTCGGCCTCGCCCTCTGGATGGAAATCACATACGAGCCGCCAATCTGGGTTCACGCGCTTGTGGCTGGGACCCTGTCGATCGGTCTCAGCCTGATCCTGGTCCGGCCGCTCAAGGGCATGTTGGTCGCGCTGCAATACAGCAACAAGGCCGAGCAGGGGCGCTTCGAGCCGTGATCGGATCTGGACGCGCTGCGTGGCGGGCCCTCGTCGCGCCGGGCCTGGCCGCCCTGGTTGCCCTGTCGATTCTCCTCGGCCTCGGGACGTGGCAGCTCGAGCGCAAGGCCTGGAAGGAGGATCTGATCGCCCGGATCCTGCGGCAGAGCCGGGCGGAGCCCGTGGCGCCGCCGGCTCCGGATGCGTGGAACGAAGCCCGGGACGAGTTCCGCCACGTCCGTGTCTCGGGCCGGTTCCTTAACGACCGCGAGACACTGGTCCACGGCCTCGCCGCGGGTGAGACGCCCGGCCGCGCCCTGCAGGGCTATTACGTCCTCACGCCGTTCGCGCGCGCCGATGGCGGCACGGTGCTGGTCAATCGCGGCTTCGTGCCGACGGAGCTCAAGGCCGTGGCCGACCGGCGCGATGGTCTGATCGAGGGGCCGACGACCGTCACCGGGATCCTGCGCGCCAGCGAGGTCCGCACGATGTTCGTGCCTACGCCGGACCCCGCGCGCGGCGAGTGGTTCAACCGCGATGTTCCCGGCATCGCGGCCGCCCGGGGCTTGGCCGATGTCGCGCCTTACCTGATCGAGGCCGACGCGGTTCCCGGCCAGACCACGTGGCCGCGCGGCGGCCAGTTGCGGGTCGACCTGCCCAACAACCACTTGCAATACGCATTCACGTGGTTCGGCCTGGCGGGCTGCCTGATTGCGGTCTTCTCGGTCTTCGCGTGGCGCCGCCTTCACGAAACCGACGCACCGCGGATTGCATAGGACAAATCTGCGGCCGGCACCCCACACGGCAGAAAAGTGTCGCCTGTTGCCGGGTTAAAAAAGCATCGTATTCCTTTGACCTGCGACGATCGCGGCTGAATACTTTCGGTGTTCTAAAGCAATCGACCGCAGGCTGCATAGTGTATTCAGTTTGCGGCGATCATCCGAAGAGAACACGGCGCGCCGACGTCGTGCAATCATAGGTTACGCCGGATGACCAGCCATTCCGCCGACCAAATCCCGCGGGAGCCGATCCGCTTCGCCTACTGGGTGCCCAACGTGTCGGGCGGGCTCGTGATCAGCAAGATCCCGCAGCGGACGAGCTGGGACGGCGCGTACAACCGTCGCCTCGCGCAGATCGCCGAGGAGGCCGGGTTCGATTACGGCCTGACCCAGATCCGGTTCACGGCCGGCTACGGCGCCGAGTACCAGCATGAATCCGTGGCCTTCAGCCATGCCCTGCTGGCGGCCACATCGAAGCTGAAGGTGATTGCCGCGATCCTGCCGGGGCCCTGGAACCCGACGCTCGCCGCCAAGCAGATCGCCACGATCTCGCAGCTCAGCGGGGGGCGGATCGCGGTCAACATCGTGTCGGGCTGGTTCTCGGGCGAGTTCCGGGCGATCGGCGAACCGTGGCTCGATCATGACGAGCGCTACCGCCGCTCCGAGGAGTTCATCCGCAGCCTGCGCGGGATCTGGACACAGGACAGCTTCACCTTCCGCGGCGATTTCTACCGCTACAGCGACTACACGCTGAAGCCGAAGCCCCTGGAGCCGCTGCCGGAGATCTTCCAGGGCGGGTCATCGCGTGCGGCGCGCGACATGGCAGCCCGGGTGTCCGATTGGTATTTCACCAACGGCAACACGCCGGAGAACATCCGCCTCCAGGTGGACGACATCCGCGCCAAGGCGGCTGAGACCGGCAATCATCCGCGGATCGGCGTGAACGCCTTCGTGATCGCGCGCGAGACCGAGGAAGAGGCCCGGGCGGTCCTGCAGGAGATCATCGATCACGCCGATCCGGATGCCGTGAAGGCCTTCGGCCACGAGGTGAAGAATGCCGGCAAGGCCTCGCCGGAGGGCGAGGGCAACTGGGCGAAATCCAGCTTCGAGGATCTCGTCCAGTACAATGACGGCTTCAAGACCAACCTGATCGGCACGCCCGACCAGATCGCCGAGCGCATCCTGGCCCTCAAGGATGCCGGCGCCGACCTCGCGCTGCTCGCCTTCCTGCATTTCCAGGAGGACGTGGCGTATTTCGGCCAGCACGTCATTCCGCGGGTCCGCGCCCTCGAAGCCGCGCGCGAGAAGCGCGCCGAGGCGGCCTGACCGGCCGACGCTGAAGCCACTTGTCTGTCGGAGCCGCCATGAACATCGCCGTCGATGCCCGCACGCTCGAACCACAGCGCCACCCGGGCGCACCCGGTCCCACGCGTCCGCCCTCCCCCGCCCACGTGATCCGTGATGAGTCGGAGGCCCTCGCCGTCGCTCAGCGCCTCGCCGCGGATTTCAGAGCCGGCGCCTCCGAGCGCGATCGGGATGCGGTCCGGCCGCTCGCCGAGCTCGACGCGTTTTCCCAGAGCGGCTTATGGTCGATCAACGTGCCGCGCGCCTATGGCGGTCCGGAGCTTTCCTACCGAACGCTCGCCGCCGTCATCGCTCTCATCGCGGCGGCCGATCCCGCGATCGCGCAGATCGCCCAGAACCATCTGGGCATCGTGGCGGCGATCCGGACCGTGTCGGACGAGGCGCAGAAGCATCTCCTGTTCGGCGAGGTCCTGCGCGGCGCGCGGTTCGGGAACGCCTTCTCCGAGCGGGCCACGAAGCGGGCGGCCGATTTCGACACCCGCTTCACTGATCACGGCGACCACGTCGTGGTGCGCGGCCAGAAATTTTACGCCACCGGGGCACTCCTCGCGCATCTCGTGCCGATCGTCGCCCTCGATGATCAGGGGCGTGCCTGGTACGTCATCGCCGAACGGGACGCGCCGGGGCTCACCGTCATCGACGATTGGTCGAGCTTCGGCCAGCGGGGCACGGCGAGCGGCACGGTGCTGATCGAGGATGTGCGGGTGCCCAGGACCCATCTGGTCCCGGCCTGGAAGGGGTATGAGACGCCCACCGCCGACGGGGCCGTGTTCCAGATCATCCAGGCAGCGGTCGATGCCGGGATCGGCCGGGAGGCCCTGGACGACACGGTCCGGTTCGTCCGCGAAAAGGCACGCCCCTGGATCGACAGCGGTCTGGAGCGCGCCTCCGATGATCCCTACACGATCCAGGCGATCGGCGACCTCACCATCCGCCAGCACGCCGCCGAGGCGCTCTTGGACCGGGCCGGTCTTGCCCTCGACGCGGCGGTGACCCAGCCGAGCGCGGAGAGCGTGGCGGCGGCGCAGCTCGCCGTGGCCGAAGCGAAGGTTCTGACCACCGAGGTCGCGCTGGCGGCCGCCAACAAGCTGTTCGAGCTGTCCGGCACCCGCTCGACGCTGGCGGCCGAGAATCTCGACCGGCACTGGCGCAACGCCCGCACGCACACGCTGCACGATCCAGTACGCTGGAAATATGCGATCATCGGCAACTACGCCCTGAACGGCGTGACCCCGCCGCTCCACGCCTGGAGCTGAGGCAGGACCGTCACGCGGCGCCGAAGCGCGCCGGAGATTTAAATCACGAGGCGGCGCGGAAGGCCCCGCGTCGTCGCTGCGTCAGCAGGATCTTCCCGTTCACCGGCCCGACGCTCTTCGGCACCGGCACGCTGTCCGCGTCGTGATTGGCATTCAGATACAGGGTTGGCCCGTCGCACAGGTCCAGCAGTTGCACCACGATCAGGGTTTGGGCCGACTGGTCGCTGACGGCCGCGCTGCCGTCGATGATCAGCCGGCCCACGGCAGGTAGGTCGCGCCCGGCATAGTGCGGGCATTGTTGCTGATCATGCGGTACCCGCGCAGCGGTTTGGACGTAGGTCCGGGCGGCGATAGCGACGTTGCCGGCGGCGGACCCTACCCATGTCGCATGACGGTGCCGCTAGAGGACGGGCACGCCCCGCGCCTTCGCCTCTTCGCCGGGCTCGACGTGGATCGTCACGACCGCCCCGGGAATCGTCGTCTCGAGCGCCGATTCCAGCCGGTCGCAGATGGCGTGCGAATCCTCGACCGTCATCGCGCCCGGCACCACGAGGTGGAAGTCGATGAAGGTCGCCTGTCCGGCCGATCGGGTCCGCACGTCGTGAGCTTCCAGGGCTCCCTCGCCATGGCGCGAAATGAGCGCGCGGATCTCCGAAACCATCTCGGCGGGGGCAGCCCGGTCCATCAGGCCGTCGACTGATTCGCGCACCATGCGGAAACCTGACCACAGGATATTGAGGGCGACCAAACCGGCTACGGCAGGGTCGAGAATCGCATAGCCGGTGAGCACGACGGCACCGACGCCGACGAGAACCCCGCCGGACGTGACCACATCTGCGAAGACATGGCGCGCGTCCGCGATGAGAGCCGGGGAACGCCACCGGCGGCCCCACCGCATCAAGGCGACCGCCCAGACGGCGTTGACGATGCTCGCTCCGACATTGATCGCCAGTCCGATGGCCGGCGCATCGAGGGGCTTGGGCGCGAGCAGCCCGAAATACGCTTCGCGCAGGATCATGAGCGCGGCCACGGCGATCAGCGCACCCTCGATCACAGCCGAAAAGAACTCGGCCTTGTGGTGGCCGTAGGGGTGATCCTCGTCGGCCGGGCGTGCGGCGACCCGTAGGGCCACGAAGGCGCCGATCGCCGCGACCACGTTGATGATGCTCTCCAGCGCGTCCGAGTACAGCGCGAGACTGCCGGTGAGCCACGCGGCGTAGAACTTCAGGGCCGTGACGGCGAGGCCGATACCGGCGCTGAGCAGGGCGGCTTTCTGGGTGCGGTCCATGGGATCTGCCGAGCGGGTGTCGACGGGCCCATACGGGAACAGCGGCGGCCAAGGCCACGGCAAAGGTTCGACGCTGTCGAATAGAAATTAGCCTCGGCTAAGCCTTTGGGTCGCGCGACGCGGGATCGCGAGCGGCCTCGCGCGCGCGACTTACCTGCGCCTTGGCGCGCGCGGCCTCGGCCTTTCGCAGGTAGCGGCGGCGCTGCCACGCAAAGCGTGCGCTTTCGGCCAGACCGTCCAGCCGCTCAGCCTCGCGCTCCCAGTAACCGAGGAGCTGCCCGTCCAGGGTGATTCTGCGCGGCCGTCCCGCCATTGTCATTGCCTTAGCCCCGCTCGGCGGGCGGCTCGCCCGTCTCCGACACGAGCAGCGCGTCCGGATCGTTGCGGAAGCTGCCGGCCCCGGCATCGGGCACCGGCACCGCCGGGCTTCCGAAGGGCTGGCTCGGATAGGCCGTCCTAAACTTGTCCCGAGCCTCGTCCGGATCTTCGGCCTTGAGGACGATCTCCGCCGTCCCGGGCAGAGGCCACCGAGGATCGGCTTCGTCACGGGGGCGCACGGCGAACCAGGGCATCGGGGAAGCGTCTCGTGTCTCGGTGAGGCGTGAAACGGACGGGCTTCAAACCGGTTCCGCGGTTGAAACCCGGTGCCGCCTGGTGCAGGCAGCCGGCGATGCGCGTGGACCTGTTCGATTTCGACCTGCCGGAGACCAGCATCGCCCTGCGTCCGGCCGAGCCTCGTGATGCTGGGCGGATGCTGGTCGTGCGTCCCGGCGAGGCTCCGCTCGACCAATTCGTGCGCGACCTGCCCGGCGCCCTCAGGCCCGGCGATGCTCTGGTGTTCAACGACACGCGGGTGATCCCGGCCCGGCTCAACGGCGTGCGCACCCGCCCCGGTGCACCCGGTCAGCGGACCGAGGTGCTGCTGCACCTGCGCGAGGCGGCCGACCGCTGGCGCGCCTTCGCACGCCCGGCCAAGAGGCTGAGCCCCGGGGATGCGCTGCGTTTCGGCGAACTGATGGCCACGGTGGTCGAGAAAGCCGAGGCCGGCGAAATCGTGCTCGCCTTCGACCGGGCCGGCCCGGACCTCGACGTCGCCATCGCGGCCGAGGGCGCCCTGCCGCTCCCGCCTTACATCGCCGGCAAGCGCGCCACCGACGCGCGCGACGTCACCGACTACCAGACGGTCTACGCAAGGCATCCCGGTGCGGTGGCCGCACCGACCGCCGGCCTCCATTTCTCGGAGGCGCTCCTGGCGGATATCGACGCGGCCGGCCTGCGACGCCACCACGTCACGCTGCATGTCGGCGCCGGCACCTTCCTGCCCGTCAAGGCCGAGGACACCGACGGGCATCGGATGCACGCCGAGATCGGGCAGCTGGACGCGGCCACCGCCGAGGCGCTCAACGCCACCCGGGCCGCCGGCGGCCGGATCGTCGCGGTCGGCACCACGGCGCTGCGCCTGCTCGAGAGCGCCGCCCACCCGGACGGCACGCTCGCGCCGTTTTCCGGCCCGACCGACATCTTCATCACCCCGGGCTATCGCTTCCGCGCGATCGATGCCCTGGTGACGAACTTCCACCTGCCGCGCTCGACCCTGTTCATGCTGGTTTCGGCCTTCTCGGGACTCGAGACGATGCGCGCGGCCTACGCGCACGCGATCCGGGCCGGCTATCGGTTCTATTCCTACGGCGACGCCAGCCTGCTCTTCCCGGGTCCCGGCGCGGAAACCCCATGACCGATCCCGTCTCCTTCGGCTTAACCCTGCTGGCGCAGGACGGCACGGCGCGCACCGGCGAGATCGCGACGCCGCGCGGCATCATCCGCACGCCGGCCTTCATGCCGGTCGGTACGGCCGCGACCGTCAAGGCGATGTATCCCGGGCAGGTCCGCGAGCTCGGCGCCGACGTGGTGCTCGGCAACACCTATCACCTGATGCTGCGCCCGGGCCCCGAGCGCATGGAGCGGCTCGGCGGCCTGCACCGGTTCATGAATTGGGACAGGCCGATCCTGACCGATTCCGGCGGCTTCCAGGTCATGTCGCTCTCGGCGCTGCGGAAGATCGACGAGCAGGGCGTGACCTTCCGCTCGCATATCGACGGGACCGCCCACCACATGAGCCCGGAACGCTCCATCGAGATCCAGGGCTTTCTGGGCTCCGACATCCAGATGCAGCTTGACGAATGCGTCCGCCTGCCGGCGGATCACACGGCGATCGAGAAGGCCATGCACCTGTCGCTGCGCTGGGCCGAGCGCTGCCGGGTCGCCTTCGGCGAGCAGCCCGGCCGGGCGCTGTTCGGGATCGTGCAGGGTGGCGATGTGCCGGCGCTTCGGGTCGAGAGCGCCCGCGCCCTGACCGAGCTCGACTTGAAGGGCTACGCGGTTGGCGGCCTCGCGGTGGGTGAGCCGCAGGCTGTGATGTTCGCCATGATCGAGACCGTGGAGCCGCACCTGCCGCAGGCCAAGCCGCGCTACCTGATGGGCGTCGGCACGCCGGACGACATCCTGGGCGCGGTCGCCCGAGGCATCGACATGTTCGACTGCGTGATGCCGACCCGCGCCGGCCGCCACGGCCTCGCCTATACCCGCCATGGACGGGTCAACCTGCGCAACGCGCGCCATGCCGAGGACACGGCGCCGCTCGACGAGGCCTCGACCTGCCCGGCAGCGCGGGACTATTCCCGGGCCTACCTGCATCACCTCGTCCGGTCGAACGAGATCCTGGGCATGATGCTGCTGACCTGGAACAACCTTGCCTACTATCAGGACCTGATGAAAGGCGCCCGGGCCGCGATCCGCGCGGGCCGGTATGCGGATTACTGTGCCGAGACCCGCGAGGGCTGGGCACGGGCGGAGCGCGCCGCCGCCTGAGCGTTCGCGTCAGGGATGCGCGAGCACTCGGTAGACGCCGTCCGGATCGTCCGCGCCCGTCGTCACTGCGGCTTTGAGATCCGCCACAATTCCGGCCGCCACCGGCAGCCGGTAATGGAGCGCGTCCCAGTAATTCGCGTCCCGGGTCGTGAGCGGCGAGACGCGGCGGAAATCCACCACCACCGCGCCGCGGCGCGCACCGATCGCCGCGACCCGCGCCTTGCACGCCGCCTCGCGCCGGCCGGCGGGCGTGCCGGGCGCGCCCTGGGCCACAGCGTGCACCGGCATGAAGGCGACGAGCTTCAGCGCTTCCGCCGGTACGCGGTCGAGGAATACGTCCAGCCGGGCGAGGGCCGGCATAAGATCGTCCGGCGCGTCGGCTTTCGCGGCCGGGTCGGCGGCGCCGGCGCCGATATGGGCGCGGGCCCGCTCCGGATCGTAGCGGTCTTCCGGCGGCGTGAAGACCGCGTAGCCGTCGCGGCGAATGCGGGGACGCGCGAGGCCGAGACGGGCGAGTCCGGCCTGCGCCGCGACGGTGGCGGAACGCAGGTTGACCTGCCGCAGCATGCCCCACGGCGCGCCCTCCGCGTAGAGCCAGTCCGGGAACGCGTTGGCGGTCCGCGCCGGCGGATCGGCGGCGCACCACGTGACGTCGAGCCCGAACAGGATTGCCCGCACCGGCCGGCGCGCCAGGAACAGGTCGGCGAGGCGGATCTGCTCGTCGGGGGTCGCGGCGTTCACCGCCAGGTTGGCGAACCGCGCGTCGAACGCGGCGTCAAGGGCGGTGGGATCGAGCAGGCGCGACGTCGAAGTCCCGAAGACCGCCGCGTCGATCCGGCCGCCGCGGGCGATCTGTGGATAGGAGAGCCGCTGGTTGGTGTCCATGATCGGCCCCGGCGGCCGTCCCGGCGCGGCCCGCAGGCCGTAGGGATCGAGCATGGCGATGAAGGCGACCGAAGCCAGGCCGACCAGGGCGGCGCAGCCGATGAGGGTGCGTGCGAAGGTGGACCAATCGGCGGCCGAGGCCGCTACGGTGTCGGGCGCAGGCGTGCCCGTCGACCCGGATGAGCCGCTTTGATCCATCTGCTGAGACTGGCGGGAAATCTTGGTCGGAGTGGCAGGATTTGAACCTGCGACCCCCACGTCCCGAACGTGGTGCGCTACCAGACTGCGCTACACTCCGAAGGCCGACCTGCGTGTCCGCCAGGGCCGGCGAGCGGGTGTATAGCCGTGCCTTTCCCGGGCCGCAAGCACGCTCTTGCGGGATTCAGCTCAGATCATCCGGCCAATCCGCCGTCAGCCGGTGCGACGTCACCTCCGCTTGGGCGGACCGGACCGCGACCGTCGCGGCATAGCCGGGGCCGACTTTAACCTCCGCCAGCGTCCATCCGCCCGCGCCCGGCCACCGCAGCAGGCGCGGCGGCGAAGGAGGCAGGGTGACGCTGAAGCGGTCGAGGGGTAGCGACAGGCCCGTGCCGTGCGCCTTCACCACCGCTTCTTTCCGGGTCCAGAGACCATAAAACACGCGCTCGATCTCGTCCGGCGGCAGGGCCAACAACGAGGACGCCTCATCGGCGGCAAAATGCGTCCGCGCGATCTGTCCCGCGTCCGAAATCGGCCGGATCAACTCGACATCGACCCCGATCGCGGCCGTGGGAGCAAGGCCGATCAGCGCACGCTCTCCAGAATGGGACAGGTTGAAATTCAGGGCGCCCTGCGCCGATCCGGCAAGCTCCGGCTTGCCGCCCGATCCGGCCGCGAACCGGATCTCGGCCGGATCGCAGTCGAGCGGTTCGGCGAGGATCCGCCGGAGTGCGGCGTGGCTCGCCACGTAGCGCGCCCGATCGACCGGCCGCAGGAAGCGATCCGCCCGGTCGCGCTCGGATCGGTCGAGCACGGTCCAGCACAGGTCGAGCCGATCCGGAGAGACGGCGAGATCGACGATCCAGACGATGGCCGCGCTCACGCGACGCCTCGCCGCGGCGCTGGGCAGGGGCTAACGTCGTCGTAGTGAGGCGGCACGGGGGACGCGTCCGGTGAGAGCGGGATGAGGAGCATCGTCGTCCCACGCCTGGCCGGCAAGGGCCGCGGGACGTGAGCACCCCGTCGGACGCTCTGATCCGCAGCGCCGCCTGGACGCTGCCGAGCCTGGCTACACGCCGCGCCCGCTACAGCGTCTTCTTCGCGACCTATCTGTATCAGGGTCTGATCGCCGGCTTCTCACTGACCGCGCTCGCCAATCACCTCGCGGCGCGCGGTGTCTCGGCGGCGGAGGTCGGGTCTCACTTCGCCCTCGCGGGTCTGCCCTGGACCCTGCAGCCTATTCTCTGGGGGCCGGTGATCGACCGGGCCGGCGATTTCCGGATGGGACGGCGCCGCCCGTTCGCCGTTGCGGCGATCCTGGGCGCTCACGCCACGCTCGCGCTTCTTCTCTTGGCGCGACCCGATCAGGTCGGCCTGCTGGGGCTGATCTTCCTGGCGCACAGCCTGTTCGCCTCGCTCCTCGATACCGCCTGCGACCGCATGATCATGGACCATGTTCCGGCTCTGGAACTCGGCCGGGTCAGTGCCTGCACGCGGGCCGGCTTCGTGGCCGGCACCAGCCTCAGCGCGGCGATCTTCTCCTGGACGCTCGCCACGGCCGGACTCGCCGCGAGCGCGCGCTGGCTGCTCGCCGCGGCCGTACTGGCGAGCCTGCCGATGCTGCTGATCCGCGAGGCGCCCGGCGATGCGTTCGCCGCGCCGGGCCGACGCGGGCCGGTGCCGCGGCGTCTGCCCTTCCGTCGCTTCCTGCGTCGGTTGGGCACCGCCCTGCGGCGCCCCAGGGCCCTGCGGCTCCTCGCCCTCTGCTTCGCGCTCGACGGGGTGCTCGGCCTGTTCGAGCTGCCCTTCTCGGTCGATCTGCTCCAACGCCAAGGCTGGGATCCCGCCGCCCTCTCGCGTCTGCAGGCGGGGCTGACGCTGGCGAGCGGTACGGCCGGTGCGCTGGCGATCGGGCTCTGGGCGGACAAAGCCGGCGCGGTCCGGCCACTGAGCGCACTTCTGCTTGCCAGTGCCGCCGCCTTCGCGCTGGCGGGCGTCATGATCGGCGCAGGCCTTGTGGGACCGGCCGGGCCGATGATCCTTGCACTCACCGACATGCTGCCGGGTCTGCTGATCGTCGCACTGATGCCAGCCTTGCTGCAGGCCAGCCGTGGACGCGCCGGGGCGGCCACGCAGTTCGAGGTCTACATGGCGGCGATGAATCTGGGCTCCGTCGCCGGGACGACTCTTGCCGGCTGGCTCGCTCCAGTCCTGCCGCTTCCGGCCGCGGCCGCCTTCGTGGCGTTCGTGTTCGTGGCGGCGGCCCGAATGATCAGCCGCGGCGATCTGCTCAGCCCCCGCGGGTGAGGGAAACCGGGGATGCCGACCCACCGCCGGCTCCCGGTGCGCCCGCGATGCGTTAAAAGCCCATCATGGCCGCCGTGAAATCCGAAACGCCCGATCTCGACCTGACCGCGGAGGAGGCGGGCGTCGAACATGCACGCCTGTCCGAGACGATCCTTGAGGCCGATCGGCTCTACTACCAAGAGGACGCGCCCGAGATCTCGGACGCGGAATACGACCGTCTGCGGCGGCGTCTGGAGGACATCGAGACCCGCTTCCCGGATCTCGCCGGGACAGGTGCAGCGAGCGCCTCAGTCGGCGCCAAGCCGTCCGAGAAGTTCGCCAAGGTGCGGCACGCGGTGCCGATGCTGTCGCTGGGCAACGCCTTCGACGACGCGGAGGTGGCCGAGTTCGTCGCCCGCGTGCGCCGCTTCCTCGGCTGGCCCGACGAGACCCCCCTCGCGTTCACCGCCGAGCCCAAGATCGACGGCCTGTCCCTGTCGCTCCGCTATGTGAACGGGCGCCTCGACACCGCAGCGACCCGCGGCGACGGCGAGGTCGGCGAGAACGTCACCGCCAACGCCCGCACCGTGCAGGATATCCCGGCGGCGCTCGCCGGGTCCGGATGGCCGGAGATCTGCGAGGTGCGCGGCGAGGTCTACCTGTCCCACGCCGACTTCGCCGCGATCAACGCCCGCCAGGAATCCGCCGGCAAGCCGCTCTTCGCCAACCCGCGCAACGCCGCAGCGGGCAGCCTGCGCCAGCTCGATCCGGGGATTACCGCGTCCCGGCCGCTCAAGTTCTTCGCCTATGCCTGGGGCGAGCTCTCGGCGCCAGTCGCGGTGACGCAGTCCGGTGTGCTGCAGCGCTTCGCGTCCTGGGGCCTGCCGGTGAACCCGCTCACCGAGACCTTCACCGACACCGAGGCGATGCTCGCGCATTACCGCCGGATCGAGGCGGACCGGGCCGGGCTCGGCTACGACATCGACGGCGTCGTCTACAAGGTCGACGACCTCGCCCTCCAGAAGCGGCTCGGCTTCGTCTCGCGCTCGCCGCGCTGGGCGCTCGCTCACAAATTCGCCGCGCAGGAGGCGACGACGGTCGTCGAGGACATCGTCATCAATGTCGGCCGCACCGGCTCGCTGAATCCGCTGGCCAAGCTGAGGCAGGTGACTGTCGGCGGCGTGGTCGTGTCCAATGCGACCCTGCACAACGAGGGCTACGTAAAGGGTGTCGGCGCGGACGGCGAACCGATCCGCGACGGCCGAGACATCCGGGTCGGCGACACGGTGACGGTGGTTCGGGCGGGTGACGTGATCCCGAAGGTCATGGATGTCGATCTGTCGAAGCGTCCGGCCGATTCGCAACCCTTCGCCTTCCCGGAGACCTGCCCGGCCTGCGGCAGCCGCGCCGTGCGCGCGATCAATCCGCGGACCGGCCGTGCCGATGCGGTGCGCCGCTGCACCGGCGGCCTGATCTGCCCGGCCCAAGGGATGGAGCGGCTCAAGCACTTCGTGTCGCGCAACGGCTTCGACATCGAGGGCTTCGGCGAGACCTATATCGAGGTGCTGTTCGAGGCCGGGCTCGTGCGCCAGCCGGCCGACCTGTTCCGGCTCGATTTCGAGAAGCTGAAGGCCGCCATCGTGGCGCGGCGCGAGGCGTTGTCGGCCGAGCGGCGGGCGGGATCCGGAGCGGCCGAGCCGCCCAAGAAGGTCGCCAAGAAGAAGGGCGAGGAGGAAGACAAGGCGATCAAGAACCTGCTCGCCGGCGTCGAGGCGCGCCGCCGGGTTCCGATGAACCGCCTGCTCTTCGCCCTCGGCATCCCGCAGATCGGCGAGGCGACCGCCAAGGCTTTGTCCAAGCGCTTTCCCGACATGCCGGCGCTGATCGCGGCGATCCGCGCGGCGTCATCCGCACAGCCGGGCCCCGACTGGGTTGAGCTGACCGCTATCCCGCGGGTCGGCGGAACGACCCGGGATCGCCTGCTCGATCTCGGCTTTCCAGATGAGACCGCGACGCCGGTCAAGGAGCGTGCCCGCCTGAGCGCCGTGCAGCGTGAGAATCTGCTCGCGCATTATGGCGATGCCGACGCCGTGCGCGCCGCTTTGACCCGGGCCGCCGAGCAGAGCCCCGGGGATGCCTACCGGCACTTCGCAGATGACGGAGAGATCGGCCCGGTGGCGACCGATGCACTGCTGCTGTTCTTCTCCGAGCCGCACAACGCCGATGCGGTCTCGGCCCTGCTCGATTTCATCGAGGTCGAGCCGATGGAGCGGGCCGCTGCGGCCTCCACCTTCGCGGGCAAGACCGTCGTCTTCACCGGCACGCTGGAGAAGATGACCCGCAACGAGGCCAAGGCTGTGGCCGAGCGCCTCGGTGCCAAGGTCTCAGGCTCGGTCTCGGCCAAGACCGACCTCGTCGTCGCCGGGCCGGGGGCCGGGTCGAAGCTGAAGGACGCCGAGAAGCACGGCGTGCGGGTGGTCTCGGAAGACGATTGGCTCGGGATGGTCGCGCAGGGTTGAAGCCGGAGTCTCGGAAGCCTAGACCTCTCGGGGAACACCCCGAGAACTCCCGCCCGCCATGGTTGACCTCCGATGACGGTCCTGGCCCTCGATTTCGAGACGGCCAACGAACGGCGTGACAGCGCCTGCGCGGTCGGTCTCGCCTGGATCGCGGACGGCCGGGTGGTGCGCCGGGAATCGCACTTGATCCGGCCGCCCGAGATGCGGTTCGCGCCAGGCAACATCCGGGTCCACGGGATCCTGCCATCCAACGTCGCCGACAAACCGGGCTTCGGCGTCGTGATGGCGCCGTACCTCGATGACCTCGCCCGCGGGCTCATCCTCGCTCACAACGCGAGCTTCGATATCGGCGTCCTGCGCGCCGGTCTTGGGCGGGCTGAACTGCCAGTGCCGGATCTTTCTTATCTCTGCACCGTCCAAGTGGCGCGGCGGGTGTTCCCGGCGCCCGAGGGTTGCGGGCTCGGCAAGGTGGCGCGACGCCTCGGCATCCGCTTCGAGCATCACGATGCCGGAGAGGACGCCTATGCCTGCGCGGAGATCGCCCTCGCGGCGATGCGCGACAGGGAGGCCGCGGATGTCCACGGTCTCGCGGCAACCATCGGCCTGCCGATCACGCGGGCGACGGGCGGCCCTGCCCTGCCCCGCCGTGACCCCGGAGGGATCAGCGGGCGGGCTCTGGCGGCCTTCCCGGCAGCGTCCGCGGCGCTGAGCTTCACCATGCGCGGATCGACCGGTAATCGCTACAACGTTGCGTTCGAAGAGCGACCGGGCGGTCCGCAACTGCGCTGCACCTGCACGGCTGGCCGCTACGGCATGCGCTGCCGCCACGTGAAGGCGCTGGAAGTCGGCGACATCACCGACCTTCTCTCCGACAACGCCTCCGATGTGGTGCTGTTGGCCCGCATGCTCGGCGGGAAGGTGCGGGCTGTCGGAGCGGCCTGAGGCGCCGCTGACAGCGTACGAGATGGCGGCGATCCTGCCGACCGGGAGCGGGGCCATCGAATGGCGCGGCCGGTGCGCTTAGCCCCACTGTCCCCGCCCTTCTGAAGCAGTCTGTGCGGCTGCCGGACGCCCCCGCGGGGCATCCGGCAGATTGGCCTTATGCGGCGCGCCGCTCGGCCTCCGCGTAGAAGGTGCCGCCACGCTCGGCCATGGCGGACAAGTTGTCCGGGACGTGGAAGCGGGGACCGTGCTTAGCCTCGAGCCGGCGGGCGAGATCCACAAACGCTGGTGTGCCCATGAAGTCGATATACGACAGGGCGCCCCCGGTGAACGGTGCGAAGCCGAAGCCGAGGATCGAGCCGACATCGGCCTCGCGCGGATCCGTGACCACGCCCTCGCCCACCGTGCGGGCGGCTTCCAGCGCCTGCACCACCAGCAGCCGCTGCTTCAGCTCGTGGAAATCGACAGCATCCGGGTCGAGCCGGCTCGGCTGAAGGTCCTTCAGGCCGGGCCAGAGACGCTTCGGCGCGCCCTCGGGATAGTCGTAGAAGCCCTTGCGGTTCTTCCGTCCGAGTCGGCCCTGACGCTCGACCATTTCGGACAGGATCGCCTTCTGGGCGGGGTCGACGGCGCCCTGCCCCACCTGCGCCTCGGTAGCCTTGGCGATCTTGAGCACGAGGTCGAGGGCGACCTCGTCGTTGAGCGAGAGCGGACCGACTGGCATGCCGGCCTGACGGCCGGCGCTCTCGATCATCGCGGGCGGCACGCCCT
Source organism: Methylobacterium sp. PvR107 (assembly GCF_017833295.1). Classification (NCBI taxonomy): domain Bacteria; kingdom Pseudomonadati; phylum Pseudomonadota; class Alphaproteobacteria; order Hyphomicrobiales; family Methylobacteriaceae; genus Methylobacterium; species Methylobacterium sp. PvR107. Next base: position 4,770,777 of record NZ_JAFIBW010000001.1, on the reverse strand, counting down.
CGGCCAGCATCTTGTGGCCTTCGAGGATGTAGGCGCCGACGCAGCGGTTGGCGAAGAAGCCGCGGGCGTCGTTCACGACGATCGGGGTCTTCTTGATCAGCCGCACGTAGTCGAGGGCGGTGGCGAGCGCCACGTCGCCGGTCGCCTCGCCCTTGATGATCTCGACCAACATCATCTTCTCGACAGGCGAGAAGAAATGGATGCCGACGAACTGCGCCGGCCGCTGCGAGCTCTTGGCCAGCCCGGTGATCGGTAGTGTCGAGGTGTTGGACGCGAAGATCGCGTCGGGACGGATCACCGCCTCGACCTTTTGGATCACCTCGGCCTTGACCTTGGGGTCTTCGAACACCGCCTCGACGACGAGGTCGCACTCTGCCAGCGCAGCGTAATCCGCCGTTGCTGTGATGCGGCCGAGCAGCAGGTCACGATCGGCGGTCTTGGCACGGCCCTTGTTGATCTGGCCGGTGATGAGCGCATGCGCATAGGCCTTGCCCTTCTCGGCAGCCTCGACCGACTGATCGACCAGCACCACCTCGATACCGGCCTGTGCGGTGACATAGGCCACGCCCGCGCCCATGAAGCCCGCACCGATCACGCCGACACGGCGGAGGTTCGTGGCCGGCACATCCTTCGGCCGGCGCGCGCCTTTGTTCAGTTCGCCCATGGAAATGAACAGCGTGCGGATCATCGCCGCCGCCTCGGTCGAGCGCAGGATGTGGGCGAAGTAGCGGCTCTCGACCCGCAAGGCGAGGTCCATCGGCAGCTGGAGGCCCTCGTACACGGAGGCCAGGATCGCCTTGGCGGCCGGGTAATTGTCGTGCGTCTCACGCCGGTAGATGGCATTGGCCGGCGGCCAGATCATCATGCCGGCGGGCGAGTAGACCTTGCCGGACGGCGCCTTGAACTTCGGCACGTCCCAGGGTGCCACCGCCGAACCGCCCTCGCGGATCCAGGCCTTGGCCCGCTCGACGATCTCGGCTTGCGGCGCCACGGCGTGGATCAGCCCCATGCCCTTCGCCATGGGCGCGCGGATCTGCTCGCCCTTGAACAGCATCTGCAGCGCGTCGCCGGTCTGCATCAGCCGGGCGACCCGCTGCGTACCGCCGCCGCCCGGGAACAGGCCGACCTTGATCTCCGGCAGGCCGACCCGCGTTTTCCCGTCGTCGGACGCGACCCGGTGATGGCACGACAGCGCCAGCTCGAAGGCGCCGCCCAGGCACAGGCCCTGGATCGCCGCCGCGAAGGGCTTGCCGCAGGTCTCGAGGCGGCGGAACAGCAGCGAGAGCCGCCGGGACGCCTCGAAGAAGTGGCGCATCGCCACCTCCTCGCCCTGCTCGGCCTTCAGCTGCTCATAGGCCCGGCCGAGGCCCTGCAGCATGGTGAGGTCGGCGCCGCCGGAGAAGTTGTCCTTGCCGGTGGCGATGACGCAGCCCTTGATCGCCGGATCGGAGGCGACCTGCTCGATGATCTGCTCGAGCTGGTCCATCACGCCTTCGGTGATCACGTTCATCGAACGACCGGGCATGTCCCAGGTCGCAAGCGCGATGCCGTCGGGATCGGTCTCGAAGCGGAAATCGGTCAGCGTCACGGTGCCGTCCTCCCAGGAAAGCGTCAGCGGGATACCAACGCGGCCACGTTAAGGTTGTGTAGAGCGTGTACGTCCAGGGTCATCCAGCCGGGGGGTACCGACGGACGCTGCACATGACGAAGGACACCGGATGCCGCGCCTGCCGCGCCGGCACCAAACTCGGCTTCGATTTCACGATGGCCTTCCAGCCGATCCTCGACCTGGCAGACGGGTCCGTCTGGGCCTACGAGGCGCTGGTGCGGGGCCTCAACGGCGAGCCGGCCTACACGATCCTCGATCGCGTGACCGATGAGACCCGCTACCAGTTCGATCAGGCCGCCCGCGTCAAGGCGATCGAGCTCGCCGGCCGCCTGTTCCCCCGAGAGAGCGGCACGCGGCTGTCGATCAATTTCATGCCGAACGCCGTCTACGAGCCGAACGCCTGCATCCGCGCATCCCTGGACGCTGCGCGCCGGGTCGACTTCGCACACCAGCGCATCATGTTCGAGTTCACCGAGCAGGAGCGCTTCCGCGACATCGCGCATGTGAAGCGCATCGTCGCCGCTTACCGGAAGCAGGGTTTTCTCACCGCGCTCGACGATTTCGGCGCCGGCTTCGCGGGTCTGAGTCTCCTGGCAAATTTCCGCCCCGACCTGATTAAGATCGACATGGAGCTGCTGCGCGGCCTCGACGCCGATGCCGCCCGCCACGCGATCGTCTCGGGCGTGGTCGCGATCGCCCAGGCCCTGGGCGTGACAGTGCTGGCAGAGGGGGTCGAGACCGCGGCGGAACTCGACGCCCTGCGCGGCCTCGGGATCACGCTCGTGCAAGGGTATCTTTTCTCCAAGCCCCTGCTGGAGAGTCTGCCTCCGGTCGCGGGCTTCACCCCGATGACCGCGCGCGCGGCCTGAGGCCAACGGGGCGCGCGCGGCCTGCATCGTCTTACTTCTGGGCCGGCGCCGCGGCCGGCGGCACGGGCGGCTGACCCGGCTGAGGCGAATTGTCGGTCGCCGAGGCCACGGCCAGCATGTTGAGCAGCTTGGTGACCGAGTTCTGCGAGATTGCCGTCACCGACGAGTTCGGGTCGGCGTTCATCGTCTGGAACTTGAGATAGGTCGGATCGGAATAGATCTCATCGAGATGCTTCAGCTCGGCGAGGCTGAACTTCTCGGCGTAATCCTTCGAGAGCCCCTCGATCATGATGCCGCGCTGCTTGTCGAACTCGGCCGTCAGTTCCTTGCGGACCGCTTCGGCGCGAGCTTCCGGCATCGGCGCGACGGTCTTCTCCAGAGCGACGTTGAACCCGGTCTGAAGATTCTTGATCAGGGTCTTGTTGACGAGGGTCGAGGCCGCGGCGACGCGGTCCGCAGCCTCGTCGGCGCGGGCAGCGACCGGCAGGCTCAGTGTGACGCCCAGGCAGAGCGTCGCGATCAGGCGGTTCAAGGGCTTGTCTCCCATCGATTTATCGTCCGGCCCCAGTACGGGCCGATCGTCGCCCGCGCCTCTAGCAGCGTTCCCGGACTTTGGGGAGCGGCGCCACGCCGCTCCCAGGCCAAGGCCGCTCAGACTCGCTCGATGACCGTGGCGGTGCCCATGCCGGCGCCGATGCACAGCGTGATCAGGGCCCGCTCCTTGCCGGTCCGCTCCAGCTCGTCCAGTGCCGTGCCGAGGATCATCGCTCCCGTCGCGCCGAGCGGATGGCCCAGGGCGATGGCGCCGCCGTTGACGTTGACCGCCTCGGGATCGAGGTCGAACGCCTGGCAGTACCGCAGCACGACGGCCGCGAAGGCTTCGTTGACCTCGAACAGGTCGATGTCGGACAGGCTCAGCCCGGACTTCGCCAAGACCTTGCGGGTGACGTCCACCGGTCCGGTGAGCATCAGCGCAGGATCCGAGCCGATATTGGCGAAGGCGCGAATCCGCGCGCGGGGGCGAAGGCCTGCCGCCTCGCCGGCTGCCTTCGAACCGATCAAAACGGCGGCCGCGCCGTCGACGATCCCGGAAGAGTTGCCGGCGTGGTGGACGTGATCCACCGTCTCGACGTCCGGATGCGCGTCGGTGGCCACGGCATCGAAGCCGCCCATCTGGCCCATCTGCACGAAGGACGCCTTCAGCGCGGCCAGCGACTGCATGTCGGTGCCGGGCCGCATGTGCTCGTCCCGGTCGAGCAGCGTGATGCCGTTCACGTCGCGCACCGGCACCACGGAACCCCTGAACAGACCCTCGGCCCAAGACTTGGCCGAGCGCTCCTGCGAGCGAACCGCATAGGCGTCGCAATCGTCGCGGGTGAAGCCGTACTTGGTGGCGATCAGGTCGGCCGAGACACCCTGCGGCATGAAATAGGATTTGATGGCGATCGCCGGATCCACCGGCCAGGCGCCGCCCGAGGCGCCGATGCCGATGCGGCTCATCGATTCGACGCCGCCGCCCACCGCCATCTCGTGCTGGCCGCTCATGACCTGCGCGGCTGCGAAATTCACCGCATCGAGGCCGGAGGCGCAGAAGCGGTTGATCTGCACGCCCGGAACATGCGCCCCGTAATCGGCGACCAGGGCCGCGGCGCGGGCGATGTCGCCGCCCGCCTCGCCCACCGGGTCGACGCAGCCCAGGACAACATCGTCCACCAGGCCCGTGTCGAGCCCGTTACGGTCCTTGAGGGCGCGGAGCGCAGTCTCGGCCAGCCGGAGGGCGGTCACCTCGTGGAGGGAGCCGTCCGCCTTGCCGCGCCCGCGCGGCGTGCGAACGTGGTCGTAGATGAAGGCGTCCGTCATCAGCTTTCCCCCGGGGCGTCGGTTCTCGCCGGTCGGCGACGCGGCCTTACAGGGCCGTCTCGGTTCGCGCCAGTGTGCCACGGTGCGCGCGCCCTCGGCCAGCCCCGAAATGGTCGGGACCGACGGAGAGCGCGTGACAACGCGGAGCTTTTGGAAGTGATCGTCCGGCCGGCGCGCCGATCGGAGCCGATCGAGAGCCGCCGCGCATGGACCAGGACGGCACCGTCGCCGGACGTGGAAGAGTATAGCCTCCAGCGACGTGCGTTTTACTTCAATCCTGAAGCATGCGCTTCAAGAGCTCGACCTCATCGCCCAGGACCGAATCTTCGCCGATCTGCTTCTCGATCTTGCGCACGGCGTGGAGCACCGTGGTGTGATCACGCCCGCCGAATCGGCGGCCGATCTCGGGTAGCGAGCGCAGGGTCAGCACCTTCGAGAGGTACATGGCGATCTGGCGCGGCTTGACCACGGCGGCGGTCCGCCGCTCCGACAGGATGTCCGACCGCGAGACGTTGTAGCGCGAGGCGACGAGCTTCTGGATATCCTCGATCTTGATCCGCTTCGGCTCGCGGTTCTTCACGAGGTCACGGATCGCGCTCTCGGCGGTCTCCATGGTCACGGCGGTGCCGGTGAGCGTCGCGTGGGCCAGCAGCCGGTTTACCGCACCTTCGAGATCGCGGCCGTTCGCCGTGATCGCGCGGGCCACGTAAGAGGCCACCTGCGGCGAGACGTCGAAGCCCGGATGCGAAGCCCGCACGGCGGCCAGACGCGCCGACAGGATCGAGACGCGCAGGGCCTCGTCGAGGGCGGTGATCTCGACGACGAGGCCGCCGCCGAGCCGGGAGCGGACGCGCTCGTCGAGGGCTTCAAGCTCGGTCGGGGGCCGGTCGGAGGCGACGACCACCTGGCGACCGGCATCGATCAGCGCGTTGATCGTGTGGCCGAACTCGGCCTGGATCGACTTGCCCTGAATGAACTGCACGTCGTCGAGGATCAAAAGGTCGATGCCGCGCAGGCGCTCCTTGTAGGCCAGCGCCGACTGGGTCTTCAGGGCGTTGACGAAGCCGTACATGAAGCGGTCGGCCGTCAGGTAGATCACCCGGCGCCCGGCTTCGCGGGCGGCATGGCCGATGCCGTGCAGCAGGTGAGTCTTGCCCAGGCCGACGCCGGCATGGAGGTAAAGGGGATTGTAGAGCGCGCCCTCACCCTGGTGGTTGGCCACGCGCTCGGCGGCGGCATGGGCCAGGGCGTTGGAGCGCCCGATCACGAAGCTCGCGAAGGTCAGCCGGTTGTCGAGGGGGGTGCCGCTGAGATCGCCGCCGGCGTCCGCGTTCCGAGCATCCGGTGCAGGCGTGACAGCCGCGACCGGCACCGGAGTGCCGGCGGCGTGGAGGCGCGCAAGTGGCCCGCTGGCCGGATTGGGCTTGGCGGATCCCGCAGTGACCGGCCGGACCGGTGCACCGGTCCCGCGCACGCCGACCTCGATCCGGACGATCTCCTCGACCTCGGCCTTGAAGGTGTTCAACACGCGATCGAGGTAGTGCGACTCGATCCAGCTCTTGAGGAAGCGGGTCGGCACCGTGAGGCGGGCCGCGCCGCCCGCAACCGACTCGAGCTCCAGGCGGGCGAACCAGCTGGCGAACACGTCCTCGCCGAGTTCCGCGCGGAGCCGGCGCTTCACCCGCGCCCAGGCCGATCCGTAATCCGGTCCGCCGCCGCTGCGGCCACCCTCGTCGTCGCTCGCCACCGTTCCGTCGACACGCATCATTGGCTCTCCCGACGCTGCCCACGGAAATCCGCAGGCCGCGCGTACGCACGAATTACGCCCTCAGCGTCCCGCACGAACGGGCGGGACAGAGTCCAACTCATGGAGTCAACCCCTCCACGGGGACCATTTGCCGATTGGAAGAGCCTATCAACAATTACCTACAGTTCCTTTAACACTGGGACTTGCGGGGATGGCGCGGAGCGCTGTCGGCAAGTGTTCCCAAGGGCGCTCAACACGGTCGCTAGAGTCTTGGCGAATCAGATTGATTCGGCGGAGTCCCGAAATCGCAGTGTTTTGCTTGTGGAGTGTCAGTTTCTGTTAAGCTACACGCCGATCCCAGACTCTGCAATCGCGTCGATTCTTGGATAGGGTTAACGGTTCGGGATCAAGTGCGCGGCCGAGCCCCGCCCGGAAAGCGCGCACGAAAAAGCCCGGCGCGATGGCCGGGCTTGAAACCGTCTGGACTGTGTGGGTGCGTTAGGCGGCGAGCGCCTTCACCCGGGCGGCGAGGCGCGAGACCTTCCGCGAGGCATTGTTCTTGTGAACGATGCCGTGCTGCGCGGCGCGCATCATCTCGGGCTCGGCGGCGCGGAGAGCGGCCAGCGCATCCTGCTGGTTGCCCGTGGCGATGGCCTCTTCGACCTTGCGGACGAAGGTGCGCATGCGCGAGCGGCGCGAGCGGTTGATCGCCGTGCGCTTGGCGATCTTGCGGGTCATCTTCTTGGCCGAAGCGGTGTTGGCCATGTACGTCCTCGTGTTTCTCGTCGGGCGATGCCGACGGGCCGGCTGTGCCGGAAATCGGTCGTCGCGTCAGGTTGTCTGGCGATGGCCGAGACGCAGCGCGCGCGAAAGCGCGGCCCCTCGGCGAAGCGGTCTCTATAGTGAGGGGCGCGCGCTGCGTCAACGCGGAACAGACCGCACGCCACGGAACGAGCCACGTGTCTTAGATCTTGACATTTGTCCTATATTTTTTTGTTCCGGTCGAACCGCGGAATGGCGGAGCGAGGCGACGATGCGCGACCAGTCTCGACCGCACGGCGAGGCGATCGTACTGCGCAACGTTCTTGCCGGCCTCGCCCTGGAGACCAAGCTGATCCGGCTGCAGCGGCAACTCCGAGCCGAAGACTGGGTGACGCAGCCGCGCGCACCAGCGGGACAGCCAAACGGCGGTGAGTGGGTGCAAGGCCCCAGCGATGGCCAATGGGCCTCACTCCACGAGGATCGGCCCGGCGGCCCCTCTCCTCAAGAGCCGCCCCCGCGAAACCACAACGCTGGAAGATGGGACACGCGTCCTGTCGCTCCGAAGACACGCGGGGCGAACGCCCTTCGCCAAACAACACACGGTTATCGCGCCGGACGGCGAAAGCCGGATCTTCGAGACATCCGGGGAAACGCAGACGATCCGGGACGGACAGACCGGTGATGTGCTGTCGCGCAGCACGTTTACGGCGACGGACCTCGTCTCGGCACCTCTCGTACAGCCCGCCCTCCTGCCGGCCGTTCCGCTAGCGATCGAAGGCGCTCTTGCCGCCGTCAAGGCGGTGCGGACTCTTCAACTCGATCCTGACGGTCCTGACACCCTGGGTCGGGACGCTCAATCAGCAGGCTCTCGACGGCGCATGCCCGCGCAATGGAGAAGTCTTGGCCATCGTCGACGATGTCACGCAGTCAGTCCGCGCATCAGGTAATTACCGCAATCCGACTAAATTCGGCAGCCAAGTTCATATTGAAGTGGCACGACGTGTTAATTCGCAGAAGGATCCCGATTTCACAGCAGAAATCCTAATCAATCCCTTCGGACGCCCACTAAACCCTCGAAACCCCGGCAACGTCCGGCTCAATCTGTTGGAAAACGTCACGGCCACACAGACCGTGTGTGCCTATGATCGTAAGACAGGACATTCTCAGATCACAATGGCGCGGGCAGCACAGCTCGCCGCAACTGCGCTCAGGAAGTATCCTTATCCCAGTCACTCACTGGACCCGTTATATTCGAATCCACAACAGACCAAAGAGGGGCTATTTCACAGTCGACTGGTGGATCGATACTCGATTTGAGCCAGGCCATTACGCGTTCATCAGTCTGAGCGGCGCGTTCGCGCTGTTGGGCCGATCGCTTCAATACAATCCTAAGGGACAGACCGGGCTCTGCGAATGGGACGACCCCACCAGGCCCGGCGACTTCGTCGATCAAGTCCAAGCCAGGATCCTGCCGGTGTTCTCTTCTCTCGATACGTTGGAGATGACGATCGCCCATCTTCGTTCACACGAGCACAATTCCTTTGCTCAACATCCGCCTTGGAAGACGGTGATGCATGTCGCGCTGGGCGAAATTCCGGTCGCGCAGGCCGAGTGACAATCTGTGAAGCACAAGTATGTGCCGGGTATAATTACCCCAGATGCTTCGAGCCAATACGTCTACGACCAGTGGTGCTTATTAACCGAACCGCTGATGGCTGGCGACCGCGTGGCGCTGGCGCGGTTGCTGCACGACTGGGAGACCACCAACATCATCGGCATGAAACTCGAACCCTATTGGCTCTCAACGCCGTTTCCTCTGGAACATACCCTATGATGTACGGTCGGCTAAATCAGCGATCATATCGGTCGAAATCAAGCAATCAAAGCAGTTCATCGCGGTCCTGAAACCCGATGACAACGTATAGATGATGCTATTCGCTGGGGCAGTATTTTAAATGATGAGCTTGAAATATCGAGAACGTGACGATTTTTGAGATCTTGAAGATGCTGTAGGGGGCTAAAATTTCCTTTCGGCTGGCGCGGGATCGGCCAGATACGATCAACGTCGACACAACGCTCTATGGGTTGCGCCTCGAGATCGAGTGCTTTGACGACGACAACGTCGAGGAATCGACCTTCCGAGGGACGGAAGACATCGACGGGGATTACGAGTGCTTTCTGAAATTATAAGCTGACCCTCCGCTGGATTAGATGTCTGCGCTTTGATGTGACGATCTCCGGCCCGACAGCGCTCGATCGTCAAGCCTCACTCCGGCCACCGCAAAGCCGCCGCCGCCGCCAGCGTTCCGACCACGGCGGCGATCAGCGTCAGCGCGGCCAGCACGGCCAGGGGCACGAGGAACGGCACCGTCCCGCCGCTCGCCGCCTGCGCGGCCGAGACGCCGAAGATCAGAGTCGGGATCATCAGCGGCAGGACCAGCACGGCTAGGATCAGGCCGCCCCGGCGAATGGAGGCGGTCAGCGCCGCGCCCACCGCGCCGATGAAGCTCAGCGCCGGCGTGCCGGCCAGAAGCGTCAGGGACGTCGCACCCATGGCGGTGCCGTCGAGGGCGACCAGGAGACCGAAGAGCGGCGCGGCGAGGGCGAGCGGCAGGCCGGTGGTCAGCCAGTGCGCCGTCACCTTGCCGAGCACCACGAGTTCGAGCGGCACCGGCGCGGCGGTCATCAAGTCGAGGGAGCCGTCTTCCTCGTCGGCCTGGAACAGGCGGTCGAGCCCGATCAGCGTCGCCAGCACCGCGGCGAGCCACAGGATCGCCGGGCCGATCCGCGACAGCAGGTTGAGGTCGGGCCCGAGGGCGAAGGGCACCAGCGCGACGATCATCAGGAAGAAGACCAGCGACAGGGCGCCCGAGCCGCCGACGCGGCCGGCGAGTCGCAGGTCGCGGGCGATGAGGGCGAGGCAAGCCCGAATCACGCCCATTCCTCCAGCACGTCCGCCAGTGGCACCACGGCGGCTGCGTCGATGCGAAGTTCGGCCGCGCCGGCCAGGCCGAGGGATTGGTGGGTGGCGGCGATCACGAGGCCGCCGCCGGCCCGATGTCCGTCCATCAGCTCGGCGAGCACCGCCTGCGAGGCCGTATCCAAGGCCGCACTCGGCTCGTCCAGAAGCCAGAGCGGCCGGTCGCAAACCAGCAGCCTGGCGAGGGCCACGCGCCGCCGCTGGCCGGCCGAGAGGTAAGCCACCGGCAGGTCGTGCGCATGGCTGAGGCCGAGGCGCTCCAGCGCGGCGTGCGGGTCGAGGCGCGGCGCACCGAGGAGACGCTGCGCGAACAGGAGATTCTCCCCCGCCGTCAGGGAAGATTTCAGCCCGTCACGGTGGCCGACCGTGTGCAGGCATTCCTGAAGGCCTGCCTCCCCGACATCTGCGACCGTGATCCGCCCGGCATCGGGCCGAAGGCGGCCCGATAGGATGGCGAGCAGGCTCGACTTGCCCGCGCCGTTCCGCCCGGTCACCGAAAGGGCGTCACCCGGTCCGAGGGCGAAGGACAGGTTGGCGAAGATGCGACGCCCGGAGCGGCGGCAAGCCAGATCGTCCACGCTGAGCCGCACTCGTTCCCCCGCCCTCGTCCCGTCGCCCGCCGCTGTTTCGCGAAGTGTCGTCTCCATGCCCGATTGCGCCGTGGAACGGAACCGCACGGTTCAGCTGCGCTTTCGTTCTGCAACGGAGGATTGCCCATGGCCGAGGCGAGAAACCCGAGCGAGGCGGACGCCGCCGCGACGCCCGATGCGGTGGCCGGCCGCGCCAAGGTCGAGGCGCGGATGGCCCAATGCACCCTCGAGGAGCAGGCGGCGTTCTGGGAGGCGGTTGGCCGCTGCTTCGGCGGCGGCACCCCCCCGGTAATGGAACCGGCCTCCAGCTGATCAGCCGCCCTTTCGCGTCAAGGCCCGGAGCGCGCCGCGGAATGTCCGCACGTCCTGCTCGGTCAGGCTCATGCGGTGGAGCATGTCGCGCATGTTTCGGGCGATGATCTCCTTCTTCTCCGGCGGGTAGAAACCGGCTTCGTCCAAAGCGCCCTCTAGGCTTCCGAACAGCGCGATCAGCGCCTCGCGGGTCGCCGGCGGCGAGAGCAGCTCGCCCGAGAAGGGCAGCTGCGCCCGCCCGCTCGCCTGCCGCCACGTGTAGCCGACCAGCAGTACCGCCTGAGCGAGATTCAGCGAGGGAAAATCCGGTGACACCGGAAAGGTGATGATCGCGTCGGCGAGCGACACCTCGTCGTTGGTCAGCCCGACCCGCTCGCGCCCGAACATCACCGCGGTGCGCTGGCCGTCGCGGGCCACCAGTTCGCCCATGGCCTCTTCGGGCGCGAAGACCCGCTTCATCTGCCCGCGCTCGCGCGCCGTGGTTGCCAGGACGTAGCGGCAGTCGGCGATGGCCTCGGCGACGCTGCCGAAGATCGTGGCGCCGTCCAGGACATGCGTCGCGCCGGAGGCCGCCTCGCGGACGCCCTTCTTGGGCCAGCCGTTCTTCGGGTTGACGAGGCGCAGTTCCGAAAGACCGAAATTCGCCATGGCGCGGGCGGTCATGCCGATATTCTCGGCGAGCTGCGGCTCCACCAGGATGACGGCCGGGGCGACCCCAGGCGGGATCTCGGTAGCCTTCCTCGGGGCGTCTTCCTGTGAATCGCGGCTCGTCATGTCGGCCGTCTGGCATGGTCGGCCCTCGCCCGTCGAGGGTTGGGTGACGAAGCCGGCCGGATGACAGTGCGCGCCTTCCGTCGCCGGAAGGCCCGCGCTATGTCGCGGGGCGATTCCGGCCCGGGACGCCGGAAACGGCTCTCAGGGCGGCGACCGCACGGCGCTTGCATGCCGTGCACCGGAACAAGGCGGGAAGGCATCGGCCCATGGCGAAGATCAAGGTAGCAAACCCCGTCGTCGAACTCGACGGCGACGAGATGACCCGGATCATCTGGGCCGAGATCAAGAACAAGCTCATTCACCCCTATCTCGATGTCGACCTCGAGTATTACGACCTCGGCGTCGAGCACCGCGACGCGACCAACGACAAGGTGACGGTCGATGCCGCCGAGGCGATCAAGCGCCACGGCGTCGGCGTGAAGTGCGCCACCATCACCCCCGACGAGCAACGGGTGCAGGAATTCGGCCTCAAGGAGATGTGGCGGTCGCCGAACGGCACGATCCGCAACATCCTGGGCGGCGTGATCTTCCGCGAGCCGATCATCTGCAAGAACGTGCCGCGCCTCGTCCCCGGCTGGACCCAGCCCTTCGTGATCGGCCGCCACGCCTACGGCGACCAATATCGCGCCACCGACTTCAAGGTGCCCGGCAAGGGCCGCCTGACCATCAAGTTCGAGGGTGACGACGGCACGGTCATCGAGAAGGAGGTCTTCAAGTTCCCGGAGGCCGGCGTCGCCATGTCGATGTACAACCTCGACCAGTCGATCATCGACTTCGCCCGCGCTTCGTTGAACTACGGGTTGGCGCGCAAGTACCCGGTCTACCTGTCGACCAAGAACACCATCCTCAAGGCCTATGACGGCCGGTTCAAGGACCTGTTCCAGAAGGTCTACGAGGAGGAGTTCGAGGCCAAATTCAAGCCGCTCGGCATCACCTACGAGCACCGCCTGATCGACGACATGGTCGCCTCGTGCCTGAAGTGGTCGGGCGGCTACGTCTGGGCATGCAAGAACTATGACGGCGACGTGCAGTCGGACACGGCCGCGCAGGGCTTCGGATCGCTCGGCCTGATGACTTCGGTGCTGATGACGCCGGACGGCCAGACCGTGGAGGCCGAAGCCGCCCACGGCACCGTCACCCGCCACTACCGCGAGCACCAGAAGGGCCGCGAGACCTCGACCAACTCGATCGCGTCGATCTTCGCCTGGACCCGCGGCCTGTCCCACCGCGCCAAGCTCGACGGCAACGACGATCTGGCGAAGTTCTCAGCCACCCTGGAGAAGGTCTGCGTCGACACGGTCGAGGCTGGCTTCATGACCAAGGATCTGGCGCTGCTGGTCGGGCCCGAGCAGAAGTGGCTGTCCACGACGGGCTTCCTCGACAAGGTCGACCAAAACCTGAAGACCGCCATGGGTGCGTGAGGCACGCGTCGGACCTCGAGAGCGGCGGGCGTTCCGGACGCCCGCCGCTCTCGTCGTTATCGTATCCTAGAAGAATGATGCGGCTGGGCCGCGGGTCGAACAGGCGCTCAGGCGGCAACCAGCAACGCGGCGCCGGCGACGCCGGACAGAACCAGCCGCAGCCGGCCCAGCCAGAGCGGTGTAAGGCCGCGGCGGGGCAGGTCCTGATCGATGAGGCCCCAGGCCAGCACCAGACCGCCGAGGATGCGCAGGTCCCAGGGCGCTGGCGCCGCCATGGCGGCCCAGGCCACCAGGGACGGGACGATCGCCACGATGTAGTCGCCGTTCCCGGCATTGCGCGCGGCTGCGGCACCCCACCGGATGCCGCCCAGGAAGGAGGCGATCACAGCCCCGTAGGCGGAGAGGATGGTGCGCGGCGCCAATCCGATGCTGCTCAACCCGCCATCGGTGCCGGAGACCGCCAGGGCCGCGAATCCGACAAACGGGATGAGGCCGGCCACACCCAGAACGATGGCGCTGATCGGGACAGGGTTCCGGTGCGGCATCCATCCTCCGAGCAGCGGCCAGGGCGGGTCACCCGCACGATCCGCAACCGGTCCGACGCCGCCCGGCCGGAGCGTTCCCGCATCGCGGCACGGCGGTCAAGCTCGGATCCAGGGCCTGTTGGAGCGGCGGCTCGCCGCTAGGTCCGCCGTGCCGGCGCGGAGAATGCCACCGTGTTCGGCGCTGGTGCGCCGAGGAGCGACATCGGCGCGCCTGCGCCGGCCTTCGGGGCCGGCGGCTCGTTGACGGCCGCGTCGATCTTTCGCGGCTTGAAGCCCGCCGCGAGGCTTTTCGCCTTCGCGAGGTCGGCCGGACTCAGCTTGTTGGCGACATCGTCCCGCTTCTTGGCGGCGTCCTCGTCACCTTGAGCCGCGGCCGCCGCGAACCACGCGTACGACTGCGCCAGATCCTGCGTCAGACCGAGGCCCCGCGCGTACAGCACGCCGAGATTGTACTGGCTGTCCCGGACGCCGAATTCGGCGCCCTGGCGGAACCACGAAGCGGCGGAGGCGAAATCCGGCTTGCCGTTGGCGGCGGGATTTTCGGCGTAGAGCACCGCGAGATTGTGCATCGAGCGGGCATGTCCCTGCTCGGCGGCGCGGCCGTACCACAGCTTTGCCTTGTCGAGATCCCGGACGAGTCCGGATCCCTTCTCGTACTGACCGCCGAGCTTGTACTGGGCCGGCGCGTAGCCGGCCGTGGCCAGCTTCTCGTAGAGCTTGGCCGCAACGGCGAGATCACGGGGCATGCCGCGACCGTCGGCCTCTCGGCTGGCGAGATCGAAGATCGCCGCGCCGTCGCCGTCGAGTGCGGCTCCCTTCAACTTCGCGAGAGCCGGCGGCAGGTTGCCGAGATCGGCCTGCAGGCTGTTCATCCCGGAGATCTGCGGCACCGCTGCCTTGGGAGCCGGCGGGCGCGCCTCGGCCGAAGGCGGGGTCGGCAGGGCCTGGGTGGTCGTCGGGTCGTTGATCGGCGCCTTCGCGGCGGTGGTGTCCTTCGGCGCTTCCTTGGTCTCGTCGCGCCCGGCATCCGGCACAGCCGCCTTGGCCGGCTCCTCACGGACCGAGGCAGCTTGGCTCGCGACGGCCGGACGCGGCTCGTCCGTGCCGCGCATGGTGATCGCCTGAAGCGCGCCCAGGGCCAGCACGATGGCGGCGAGGCCCAGCAGCAGCGGCCGGCGGCGGCGGTCGATCTCGGCGCGCAGGCGCGCGAAGCGGCCGTCTTCCGCTCCTTCGGCTGGGAGCACGATCTCCTGGGCGCGCGTCCCGCGGCGTTCGGCCGGGGCTTCCGCAGCGAGTTCCGCCTGAGCGGCTTGCGCGGCGCGGCGAGCCGCCGCGATGAAGCTGGTCTTGATGTCGGTCTCGGAGGCAGCCGTCTCGGTCGCGCCGGCCCGGATCGGGTCGGCGGCGCGCTCCGTCACGGAGCGGCGGGGACCGGCCTCCCGGCCCGCACGCGACGCGCGGTTGGGCCGCCCGCTGCCGGGCTCAAGGAGGTCGTCGGAGATCCGCAGGGTCTCGGCGCCGTCCTGCCGGACAGAGGCCCTTGCCTCCAGGGGAGCCAGGGCCGCCTCCGGGCTGGTCGAGGATTTCAGGCGCTCGTCGAGAGATGGCGCCCGCACGCCGCTCGCATCCACCGGGCCGAGGCGGTCGATCAGCCGCTCGAGCGCGGATTGCACGCCGTTCAGCGTGGCGCCGAGGCGCTGATCCGAGGTGACCTGCCGCGCCTGCATGTCCGCCAGGCTGGCCCGCAGCAAGCCGATCTCGCCGCTGTCGATCCCCATCGCCGAGCCCTTGAGGGTCTGGGCCACGGCGCTTCGCGCGGCGCGTTCCACCGCAGCCTCGCTCGGCGCGTCTTCGCGCAGGGCCGTCACCTGCCGCAGCAGCTCGCCCATCGTATGCTCGAGGCTGGCGAGCGCCGGATCGGAGACGCGCGGTGCGTCGAGCCGGCCGGCCAAGGAGACCACCTGCTTCTCGAGCGCATCGAGCCCTTCGTGCTCCGAGCGGATGCCGACCTGATCGACCTTCTCGGCGAGGCTGCGCAGCATGGCGTGGATGGACGCCATCTCGCCGGACCGGGCGGCCGTGCCGTCCCCGGCATGCTCGGACCAGTCGTCCCGCGCACAGAGGAGGTCGACCTTGCCGGCGAGCGCCTGGATCTGCTCGGTCAGGGCCGCCGGTGCGGCGATCTTCACGTCGCTGCGGATCTCCTCGAGCAGCGGACGCAGGTCCTGGCCGGCCCCAACCCGCTGCAGCTGCGCGATCTGCGCGCTCACGGCCTGCAGGCTGTTCGCGAGACTTTGTATCCGCTCAGGACCGGCAAGGGTCCCGATCAGGCGGCGGATCTCCTCGAGTTCGGCGAACAGTCCGGCGAGGGTCGGCCCGTCGGGATCCGCGGCGCCGGTGGCGGCGATCGTGTCGAGGCGCTCGGCAAGGCGGCGCACATCCTCGGCGACGCGGCTGTGAACGTTCTCGGCCACCTCTTCGGCCAGGCGTTCGACCTGAGCCCGGACCTGCTCGATCGGGACGGCGATGGCAGTGAGATCGGTCCCGGCCTGGGCGCGCTCGATGCCGCTCGCCAGCGAGACGACTGCCTGCTCCAGCGCACCGATATCACGGCTCGTGGCCAGCTGGTTGATCGCCTCACGCAGACGCGCCGTTTCGTCCTGCAGCTCGGACAGGGCCGCAGAGGGAGCGGCAACCTCCTCGATTCGGGCTTCGAGCCGGCGGGCGAGGTCCAGGCGCATGCTGGCGACGACGCCGCCATCCGAGGCGGCCTCGATCGCGGGCGCGGTTACGACCTCGTCCGACAGCTCTCGCTGCCGCTGGCGGATATCCTGGATCGCGTTGCGGAGGTCGGCGGCAGCGGGACGTGCGCGGCGACCCGGCTGGCGGGTGGCGGCGACCTGCTCGCCGAGCTGCGACATCCGGCGCTCGATATCGCCGAGCCGGTCGGTGACCTCCTGGACGGGTGCAGCCTTCAGGGCCCGCTCGATGCGCGCCTCGATCTCGGCAAGCCGACGCGACTCGGCCTCCTGGGCGCTGCGCCGTTCCTCGTCGAGCACCCGGTTGAGGCCGTCCAGGCGGTCCATCAGGGCGTCGATGCCGTCGCCGTAGCCTTCGGCTGGCTCGGCCCTGGCCGTGCGGCGTTCCTCGGCGGGTGGAGTCGCAGTCTCGGGCCGGCTGGTGGTGTGCGCGAGTTGCTCGGCGCGATGACGGCGCCGGTGACGCCGATTGCCTCCCGGAGCCGCCTGCCCCTGCGGCATGACCGAGGCGATCCAGGTCTCCAGCGGAACGCCCGCCCGCGCCGCGACGTCCCGGGCTGCGTCCAGCACCTCGGGATCGAAACTGTCGAGCTGCGGCATCGCGTTGCGGGTCATCGGTGGCCTGTCGTCGGCAGCGTTCGGCAACCGATCCTGTGCGCGAAGGAGGAAGCCTGGCTGGGTATCCGTGGAACGCGCACATCGGATCGTTCGAACGTGACGATTAACTTTCTTGGTAAACACGAGGTTAAGGGTTGGACGGTCCGGTAATCACCAGGCTTGAGCGCGGATGATGGCGGAGGCGAGCCGTCACCGTGCGGCAAGGCTTTCCCGTTGCTCGCCAGGCGGACGACCGTTTACATGCGGCCAACGCGGCGGATCGCGACAACAGATCCACGCACAACCGGGGGAATCCAGAGATGCCGCAGTATCGCGCACCGGTCGAAGACACGCTCTTCCTGCTTACGGACGTCCTGGGTTTCCATGCGCGCGACAACCTGGCCGGGTTCGCCGACGCCTCACCGGACGTCGTCGAGGCGGTCCTGCGCGAGGGTGCCAAGCTGGCGGAGGAGGTGCTGGCGCCGCTGAACCGGACGGGCGATGTCGAGGGCTGCCGCCGGGAGGCCGACGGCACCGTCCGGACGCCGACCGGCTTCAAGGCGGCCTACGATACCTACGCGCAGGGCGGCTGGATGGGCCTCTCGGTTCCCGAGGCCTATGGCGGTCAGGGATTGCCGCACACGCTCAACACCGCGATCCAGGAGTTCGCCTCCGGAGCCAATCTCGCCTTCGGGATGTATCCCGGCCTGACCCAGGGGGCGATGGCCGCGCTGCTTGTGCACGGCACGGAGGCGCAGAAGGCGCTCTACCTGCCCAAGATGGTCGAGGGTGCCTGGACCGGCACCATGAACCTCACCGAGCCGCATTGCGGTACGGATCTCGGTCTGCTGAAGACCAAGGCGGTGCCGAACGGCGACGGCTCCTACAGCCTCACCGGCACCAAGATCTTCATCTCGGCCGGGGAGCACGACCTGGCCGAGAACATCGTGCACTTGGTCATCGCCCGGATCGAAGGAGCGCCCGCCGGGACAAAGGGAATCTCGCTCTTCGTCGTGCCCAAGTTCTTGGTGAATGCGGACGGTTCGCTCGGCGCGCGCAACGGCGTGTCCTGCGGCTCCCTGGAGCACAAGATGGGCATCCACGGGAATGCCACCTGCGTCATGAACTACGACGGGGCGACCGGCTGGCTGGTCGGCCAGGAGAATCGCGGCCTCAACGCCATGTTCGTGATGATGAACGAGGCGCGGCTTGCCGTGGGTGTCCAGGGGCTTGGGCAATCCGAGGTCGCCTACCAGAACGCCGCTGCCTACGCGAAAGACCGCCTCCAGGGCCGGGCTTTGACCGGCGCCAAGGCCCCCGAGAAGGCCGCCGACCCGATCATCGTCCACCCGGACGTGCGCCGCACGCTGATGCAGATCCGCGCCTTCAACGAGGCAGCGCGCGCCCTGATGCTCTGGACCGCGCTCCAGGCCGACATCCTGCACCGCTCCGAGGATGCCAAGGAGCGGCAGGCGGCCGACGATCATCTCGGCCTGCTCACGCCGGTGGTGAAGGGTGTACTCACCGACCGGGGGTTCGCCAACGCGGTGGAGGCGCAGCAGCTCCTCGGCGGCCACGGCTATATCGAGGAATGGGGCATGTCGCAGTTCGTGCGCGATGCCCGCATCGCCATGATCTACGAAGGCGCCAACGGCATCCAGGCCATGGATCTGATCGGCCGCAAGCTGCCGAAGGACGGCGGCCGGGCGATGATGGCCTTCCTGGGCGAGGTCCAGACCTTCCTGAAAGATCACGGCGAGGACCCGGCCATGGCGCCGTTCGTCAAGCCACTCCAGGCGGGCGTGAATGACCTGCAGGGCGCCGTGATGTGGCTGATGCAGAACGCGTTTGCGAAGCCCGACAATGCCGGAGCGGGCGCCGCCGACTTCATGCACCTCTTCGGCCTTGTGGCCCTGGGTTACATGTGGGCGCGGATTGCCAAGGCGGCGCTGGCCAAGCAGGCCGAGGCGCCGGCCCCGCGCTGGGAATCCAAGCTTGCCGGCGGCCGGTTCTTCATGGAGCGGATGCTGCCGGAGACCAGCCTGCGCCTGACGCGGATCAAGACCGGAGCCGAGAGCACCATGGCGCTGGAGGCGGACGCATTCTGAGCGTCTCGCCGACCGCACCATTCCGTACCGCGGCCGGCTCTCGTTCCGGTCTTGAGACCGGCCGCCGCCTTTGCGATCGGCCGCGAAGCAATCTCGTCAGCGCCACGGTTTCTACCCTCGCGGTGCCTCGGGTCGCTTCGCTGCGCGCGTGAAGACGCTCCGGATCAGCCGCCCAAAGCGCCGTCGAGATCCTCGATCAGGTCCGCCGGATCCTCCAGGCCGATCGACAGCCGGACCACGTCCGGCCCGGCTCCCGCGGCGGTTTTCTGCGCGTCGGTCAGCTGGCGGTGGGTGGTTGAGGCCGGGTGGATGATCAGCGAGCGGGTGTCGCCGATATTGGCGAGATGCGAGAACAGCTGCAGATTCGAGACGAGCCTGACGCCGGCCTCATAGCCGCCCTTCAGCCCGAAGGTGAAGACCGCCCCTGCCCCGTTCGGCGTGTAGCGCCGGGCCAGCTGGTGGTAGCGGTCGCTCTCCAGCCCGGGATAGCTGACCCACGAAACCGCCGGATGCGTCGACAGGTGCTTCGCCACCGTCAGCGCGTTGTCGGAATGACGCTGCATGCGCAGCGGAAGCGTCTCGATCCCGGTCAGGATCAGGAAGGCGTTGAACGGCGACAGCGCCGGTCCGAGATCGCGCAGGCCCAGGACCCGGCAGGCGATCGCGAATCCGAAATTGCCGAAGGTCTCGGCCAGCACCATGCCGGAATATTCCGGCCGCGGCTGGCTCATCATCGGGTAGCGCGCATCGCCCGCCCACTGGAACGAGCCGCCGTCGACGATCAGGCCGCCGATCGAGTTGCCGTGGCCGCCGAGGAACTTCGTCGCTGAATGCACGACGATATCGGCACCGTGTTCGAAGGGCCGGATCAGGTACGGCGTCGCCATGGTGTTGTCGACGACGAGCGGGATGTTGTGCCTCTTGGCGATCTGCGACAGTGCCGCAATGTCGGTGATGACGCCGCCGGGATTCGCGATCGATTCGCAGAAGATCGCTTTCGTGCGCGGGGTGATCGCCGCCTCGAAGGAGGCCGGATCGTCGTTCTCGGCCCAGGCCACCGACCAGCCGAAGTTCTTGTACGAGTGATTGAACTGGTTGATCGAGCCGCCGTAGAGCTTGTTCGAAGCGACGAACTCGTCGCCCGGCTGCATCAGGGCGTGCATGGTCAGGAACTCGGCGGCGTGCCCGGAGGCGACCGCCAGGGCGGCCGTCCCGCCTTCGAGCGCCGCGATGCGCTCCTCCAGCACGGCGTTCGTCGGATTGGTGATCCGCGTGTAAATGTTGCCGAAAGCTTGGAGCCCGAACAGCGAGGCGGCGTGATCGACGTCGTCGAACACGAAACTCGTGGTCTGGTAGATCGGCGTCGCCCGCGCGCCCGTGGCGGCATCGGGTGCGGCGCCCGCATGGATCGCCAGCGTGTTGAAGCCGGGCAGGCGGTCGGTCATCGTCGAGTCTCCTCGGAATACCTGAGCCTGTACGCCTGCGCGGGAGCGTGGCGCAAGGTCGAGCCTCGCGCGACGCCGGGCCGAGACCGCTACGGATCAGGCGCGTATCCGATGTCGACGTGGGGTTGTCCGGCATCCACCAGGGCGCGGTCCACGGCCTCGATGGCGAGGAGCGTCCGAGTCAGATCCTCGGCCATCGAGATCGGCGCCACGTCGAGGCCACTTAGCCGCCGCGCGATGGCGTTCCGCTGCCGCGCCAGCGCCGCACGGGCCCGGTTCAAATCCTCGATCTCCTCGGCCGTCATCTGCACTCCTTCACCGCGTCGGTGCCCATTTAGCCGCCCGGCGCCCAATCGATATTCGGTCGCTGTGACAGCATCCGTTCAAAATAGTTGGCTACCGCTTGAGCACCATCGGTGTGCATCATCGCGACGGGATGCGCGAGATAGGCACGCGCGAGATCCAAGGGGATCCGGCCGGATTGGAGCGCATTCAGCACCTCATCAATGAAGGCGTCGTTGGCTTCATTGAAGTCGCTCGACAGCTTCTTCCGCTCGTTGATGGCCTTGATTGGCATGCCGCGTCCTTGTCGCTCGGTCTTGATGTCGAACCCCATCACTCCCGTCCCGCCCGAACGGGACGGAACACCCGATGGTTCCGGGCAGCGATACCGGACCAGGTCCCATGTGTGCAGAGCCACGTCTCAGTAACTGTCCGACCATTGCGATTGGAGCGGAATGCGGTTCCTGAACGTTGATCCAGCATGCCGATCGAATCTGCCCGCACCCACTCCATCGAGATCGTCCCCTGCCTGGATGATCCCCGGTGTTACCGCTGGATCATCCGCGCTCGCAGCGGCGCGGTCGTTGAGCACTCGCCCTATGCGTTCGTGACATCCAACGGCGCGCGCATCTCCGGTGAGTGCTGGATGCGCGAGCATTTCGATGAGACGCGCGGCGGCTAGCGGCAGCCTTCACTGCATCGCGACCCGACAGGTGCCACCTGGGTGACCAAACGTGGCCCCGTCCTGAAGGGAGCGCGAACACGCATTCGGCGCTTCGATTCGCGGTGCGGGTCACGAGGACCCGCACCCGGGACGATGCTCTGGGTTGCAGGCGAGACCGATGTCCCGGCTTCTGGGTGGCCTTGGATCGCCGACCAAGCGGGCGGCGCGCGTGCGATGCAGGTCCGGACGCGATCCGCACCTGACCACCGACCGGAGGGCCAAGGCCGCCGCCAAAATCCGCAGGATCGGAGAAGCCGGACGCGGCATCGTCAGCGTATGGGCGAGGAACCATCGCGTGTCGCAACGTTTGCGTACGCTGCGGTGCAACTCTTGATACAGGCGGGATTGTAAACCACACCACTCGATGATCAGAGTAGGTAACGATTAATCATTCTGCCTTCTCAACCACATCTTTGTTGGATCTTTAATATCGCTCGTGCAGTCTCGGCAGACTTCCGAGAAGCGGCCGAGGATTGAGTGATGCTGAGCGCCGACAGGATGGTCCGGGATGGGGCGCCCATGGCTCGAACGGGTTCGGTGACGTCCATCGACGGATCCAAGGTTCACCTCGCCCTCGCCGGCCAGCATGGCCGTCCGGACGTGCGCGTGACCGTCGGCAACTTCGTCCGGATCCACGCCGGAAACGCCGTTCTCGTCGGCATCATCACGACCCTGTCATCGGGCAGTGACCATGGGCGCCAGCCCGGTGCCTATGCCAGTCTCGACCTCCTCGGCGAGATCGTGATCGAGGAGGGAGCGCATCGCTTCCGCCGGGGTGTCGCCGCCTATCCGGCCATCGGCGACTCGGTCGATCTGCTACCTCCCGCAGACCTGCGCGTGGTCTATCAGGCTACGGCTTCCGACACGGCTGCTGTCGGCGCGCTGTATCAGGATCCGGATATCCCGGCCTGCATCAAGGTCGAGGACCTGCTCACGAAGCATTTCGCGGTGCTGGGCACGACCGGTGTCGGCAAGTCGAGCGGCGTCGCGGTCATCCTCGATCAGGTGATGCGCGCACGACCGAGCGTGCGCATCTTCCTGCTGGACGTCCACAACGAGTACGCCGCCTGCTTCGGTGACCGCGCCAGCGTCATCAATCCACGCAACCTCAAGCTTCCGTTCTGGCTGTTCAACCTGGAAGAGATCGCCGACGTGATCTACGGCGGCCGTTCGCCGGTCGACGAAGAGATTGAGATCCTCGCGGAAGTGATCCCGCTCGCGAAGAGCAAGTACGCCCAATACAAGGAGGCGAGCGACCGACAAATCGTCAAGCGCTCCATCGGCAAGGGCGCCGGCTACACGGTCGATACGCCCGTCCCCTACATGCTGCAGGACCTGATCGCGCTGATCGATGAGCGGATGGGGCGTCTGGAGAACCGCGTCTCGCGGATGCACTATCACCGCCTGATGACCCGGATCGAGGCGATCCGGAACGACCCGCGCTACGCCTTCATGTTCGAGAACGCCAATGTCGGCGGCGACATGATGGGCGAGATCCTGGCGCATCTGTTCCGGCTCGATCCGGACGGGCGCCCGATGACGATCATGCAGCTGGCAGGCCTGCCGATGGAGGTGGTCGACGCGGTCGTCTGCGTCCTCTGTCGCCTCGCCTTCGAGTTCGGAATCTGGAGCGAGGGCGCGATCCCGCTGCTGTTCGTGTGCGAGGAGGCTCACCGCTACGCCTCGGCCGACCGCTCGGTCGGTTTCACCCCCACGCGTCGCGCGCTGTCGCGGATCGCCCGCGAGGGCCGCAAGCACGGCATCCATCTCGGCCTCGTGACGCAGCGCCCTGCCGAGCTGGATCCGACGATCATGTCCCAGTGCAGCACGCTGTTCGCCATGCGGATGACCAACGACCGCGACCAGGCCTTCCTGGCGGCGGCCGTCTCGGACGCGGTCAATCTGCTTACCTTCGTCCCATCTCTCGGTACCGGCGAGGTCATTGCCTTCGGCGAAGGCGTGCCGATGCCGGCGCGGATGACCTTCCATTCCCTGCCACCCGAGCGGCAGCCGCGCAACGACATGAGCGGACGTGCGCCTGAGGACGGCGAGACGATCGCCGGCGCGGCCTTCGTGGGCGCCGTCGTGGAGCGCTGGCGCGGGGCGACTATGAGCAAGACGAGCGGGCTCGAGGCAGACCAGACAGCGCTGTCGCGCCTCGGCCGCGAGGCGGGCAGCGACGGCGGACACGGCGCCGCCCTCGAGCAGGTGCATCGCCGCCTGCTCCGACGCCCCCTCGATGGCAGCGACGCCGCTGCGGAGGCCGGTCTTCGGTCTGCCAAGACGCTTTGGCAGCAGGGCTGAGCGTGAGCCAATCCCTGTCCAGTAACCGGCAAAATTTGCTGGAAGCCGCGATTCAGACGCTTCCTGTCGGCGTGGTGGTCCACGACGCGCGCGGCCTCTGCGTGCTGGCCAACGCCGCGGCGCGCGCCCTTGGGCCGACAGCCATTCACGACCTGCCGGATGCGGCCTGCAGCCAGCCCGAGGGCATGGTGGTCGAGGAGATCGGCGAGCGCGTGGTCGAGGTGCGGGCTCTGGCGCTACACGCTGAGCGGGACGCCTTCACACTCACCACCATCGCCGACGTTACGCAGCATCACCGGATCCAGCGCGAACTGATCGCGCGGGCATTCATCGATTCCCTGACGGGGCTGCCCAACCGCACGATGTTCGAGCAGAGCATCGAGGAACTTCTAGGAGAATCTGGGCTGGCGGATCGCTTCGCCCTGGCCTTCATCGATCTCGATAACTTCAAGCATATCAACGACTATTACAGCCACGATGCGGGCGACGCGCTGCTGCGCAAGGTCGCCGACCGGGTCCGCGGCGCATTGCGGCCCAGCGATTTGCTGGCGCGGATCGGCGGCGACGAGTTCGTGCTGCTGATCAACCCGATTTCCGATCGGAGCAACACCCTGGCGACGGTTCAGGGCATTTCCGAACGCCTGAAGCAGCCGTTCTTCATCGACGGTCACGAGATCTTCGCTTCGGCCTCGATCGGGCTGAGCCTGTTCCCGGAGCACGGGACCACTTACGAGGTGCTGCGCCGTCAAGCCGACAACGCCATGTACCGGGTGAAGGGCGGCGTGAAGGGCGGCGTCAGCGTCTTCGAGGAGACGATGAGCCACGCCGCCACAGCCCGCATGGCGGTCGAGCAGCGGCTCAGGCTGGCGATCCGTGACCGCTGCTTCTGCTGCGCCTACCAGCCGAAGGTCGACATGCGCACCCACGCGGTACTCGGCGTCGAGGTGCTGCTGCGCTGGCGCGACGAATTGGGCGTGATCCAGGCTCCCGGCGACTTCATCGAACTCGCCATCGAATTGGGCCTGATCAACGAGATCACGCTCCAGGTTCTGGCCGAGACCGTGCGGGCGATGCCCGACATCGACGAAGTGTTCGGGCCTGACGTGTCGGTAAGCCTCAACATTGCCGCCAAGCAGGCCTGCGACGTCCCGTTCATGGCGGCCTTCTGCGACGCCCTCGGCGAGACCGGTCTGGCACGGCGCTTCGTGCTCGAACTCACCGAGGAGGCGTTCTTCACGAAGGGCCGCTTCCAGCGCGATGTCCTGCCGCGGATCCGCGCCATCGGCGCGCGGGTCTCCATCGATGATTTCGGGGTCGGCTATTCGTCGCTCGCGGCGCTCGCGGAGATCACCGCGGACGAATTGAAGATCGACCGTTCGTTCATCACCGACATCGACAAGCGGCCGCGCAGCCAGATCGTCCTCAAGGCCATCGAGTCCCTCGGTCTGGCGCTGGGCATGTCGGTGGTGGCCGAGGGTGTCGAGACCTTCGAGGAGGTCGCCTACCTGCTGGGAGCGACCCAGATCCGCTGCGCGCAGGGCTTCTACTACGCCAAGCCGATGCTGATCGATCAGATCCGCCTGTCGGAAGAGCGGGCGGTCGGGCCGCGAGCCACGATTGCGCACAGCCGGAACTCGGATTTCCGGTCTCCGAACCTCCTGAGGCGGGCCTAGATGGCCGCCGGGAGGTTCGGACGCAGAGAGCGCCCCATGCGCCCCTCACGGGAGCTGCGTGATCCCGCCTCTGACGTCGGTCCGATCTGCGCGATCGGCGTTCGGATTCGCTTCCGATGCGGATTTCCGCGGCTGCGGATGCGCTGATCGGTGAGCCAGGCCGTTACGGCTGACAGCCCAGCCGTCGCTCCGTACCTCGGATTTGCGCGACACGCTCCCGCTGACGCGCCGACAGCGGCACATCGGCCTCGTCGTCGAACTGGCAGCCGGCATTGCCGAAGGTCCGGATGCCGCGTGACGAGCGGAAGCAGTAGCCAGCCGCCTTGAAGGTGGCGTTGCGCTCGTACCAGAGGTCGTCACACGACGACCCTGCGGATCGGACGCCCTGCAGGCCCGGCGCCGCCTCCGCAGTTCGGCAGCAACCGACATACCGAGCGCTCACCCATCCGGTCTGCCCAGACGGCAGACGAATGTTTACCCAGCCCCCCTGCCGCCCGATTTCGACGAACAGCGTGTCCGGTCCGAGCCGCGCCAGGCGGACACCGTCGGTCCCGCTCGGCAAACTGCGCAGGGCCAGGAAGTTGTCACCGTCGGGGTCGAGGCCGACGGGATAGCTGTAGGTTTCCTGCTGGACCTGAGCCGAGGCCGGAACGGCGCTGAGGCCGAAAGCGATGAGCACGATTCCGGCGAGACACGCAGCGATTTTGGACACGATAACGGCCCCGGACGCCCCCGATCGAGGCCCCGCGATCTTGCGACAGTTAAATCTGATTGGTCCATCCGGCTGGCAAAAGGAAACGCTGCCACGAACGGCCAAAAACGACAAAGACCGCAGAGATGCGGCCTTGCAAGTCGTTCGTCTGGTCGGGAAAACTGGAGCGGGCGAAGGGATTCGAACCCTCGACCCCAACCTTGGCAAGGTTGTGCTCTACCCCTGAGCTACACCCGCTCACTAGTGCCGCGCCGCCCGGACTTTCGTGCCGGCGGCCCCGGCGGCGCTCTCTAAACACCATTCCGCCGGGCGACGCAAGCGCCTCTTTCGCGAACCGTGACGATTCACCAGTTCGGGTCCGGCGGAAGCGCCTCGCGGATCTCGCGCAGGCGGGCGCGGGTCCCGCGGGTGGTGCCGTCGGGCAGGGCATCCACCGGAAAGAATTCGCATGCGGCGATCTCCCGGTCCGGCGCTTTGGGGCGTAGCATCGTGAAGGCCGGCAGGACGAACAGGGCGACGTGATCGCGCGGCGCGGCGACGACGTTTCGGTAGAGCCCGTGCAGGCGTGGCTGCCCCTCCGGGACGATCTCCGCCTCCTCGCGGAACTCACGCACCATCGCGTCGAGCGCGGTCTCGCCGCGCTCGACGCCGCCGCCAGGCAGATGCCAGCCGCTGACATAGGTGTGGCGAACCAGCGCCACCCGGCCGTTCGGATCGATGGCGATCCCGCGCACGCCCAGGGTCATGCCGCGGGAGGCGAGCGCCCCGAGATGGAACAGGTGCCGCAGCAGGCGCCGATCGAGGAGCATGCCGGTCAGACGACGTCCAGGGCGATTTCGCCAAGGCCTTCGACCGCACCGACCATGCGCTGGCCGCGCTCGACGGGGCCGACACCCGACGGGGTCCCGGTGAAGATCAGGTCGCCCGGCTGCAGCTCGAAATAGCCCGACAGGTACGCGACCTGCTCGGCCACCGACCAGATCATGTCGGCGAGGTCGCCCTTCTGGCGCGTCTCGCCATCCACGGTGAGGGTGATCGCGCCGCGCGCCGGATGTCCGATCAGCGAGGCCGGATGGAGCGCGCCGATCGGCCCCGACCCGTCCGCGGCCTTCCCGGTATCCCAGGGCCGGGACATCTTCTTGGCCTCGTCCTGAAGGTCGCGCCTGGTCATGTCGAGGCCGACCGCGTAGCCGTAGACGTGATTGAGGGCGCTCTCCACCGGGATGTCGCTGCCGCCGCCCGCGAGCGCCGCCACCATCTCGATCTCGAAATGGTAGTTGCGCGTCTTCGGTGGATAGATGTGCTTGACCGGCTCGGAGCCGACGACCTGCAGCGCGTCAGCCGGTTTCATAAAGAAGAACGGCGGCTCGCGATCCGGATCGGCCCCCATCTCTCGGGCATGGGCGGCGTAGTTGCGCCCGACGCAGTAGACGCGGCGGACCGGGAAGAGATCGCTGCTGCCGGCGATCGGGAGGGCGATACGGGGCGGGTTCTGGATGACGGAGAGCATCTCTGCCTCTGCGGTGGATCGTCCGGATGGCCGGGCGCTGAGCCGCCCAAGACCTAGAGGATCGTTGTAAGGTGCGCATCGCCGCGCGCCATAGTGGCGCTTGCCAAGATGGCGTCCTGGCCTACAAAATTTTATCGATGGCTCCGATCGCGGTCTCCCCAGATAGCTCCCACGACACCCTGCTCGCAGCGCTGCGTGACGCGCTCGGCGCGCGGCATGTCCTGACCGACCCCGGGGACCTGGCGCCCTACCTCGTCGAGACGCGGCGGCTGTTCACCGGCTCGGCGCTGGCGGTGCTGCGGCCGGCGCGGACCGAGGAGGTCGCCTTCGCGGTCCGGGCCTGCACGCAGGCGGGCATCGCCGTGGTCCCGCTCGGCGGCAATACCGGGCTGACCGGCGGCGGCGTGCCCGGCGGTGGCGTGGTGCTCTCCCTCGAGCGGATGACCCGCCTGCGCGCGGTCGATCGGGTGTCCGCCACAATCACCGTCGAGGCCGGGATGATCCTGCAGGACGTGCAGGACGCGGCGGATTCGGCCGGCATGCTCTTCCCGCTCTCTTACGCGTCCCGCGGCTCGGCCCGGATCGGCGGCGGGATCAGCACCAATGCGGGCGGGATCGCAGTTCTGGCCTACGGCAACGCCCGGGATCTCGTCCTCGGGCTGGAGGTGGTGCTGGCCGACGGGCGGGTCTGGAACGGGCTCAAGGCCCTGCGCAAGGACAATGCCGGCTACGACCTGAAGCAGCTGTTCATCGGCTCCGAGGGAACGCTGGGCATCGTCACGGCGGCGGTCCTCAGGCTTTTCCCCAAACCCCGCGCGACCAGCGTCGCCTTCGTCGGGCTCAATTCGGCGCAGGCCGCCCTGGACCTGTTCGTGTCCCTGCGGGCGCGGATGGACCGCGACCTCACGGCGTTCGAATACCTGCCGCCCTTCGCGCTGGAGATCGTCCTGCGGCATGTTCCGGGCACCGTACGCCCGCTCGACGGCGCCCACGGCGCCTACGTGCTGATCGAGGCGGCCTCGGCGCGTCCGGATGCGGACATCCATGCCGAGCTGGAATCGGCATTGGGCCAGGCGCTCGAGGATGGCCTGATCGCCGACGCCACGATCGGGGCGAGCGGCGCGCAGAACGACGCCCTGTGGCGCCTGCGCGAGGGCGTGCCCGAGGCGCAGACCCGTGAGGGCGCCTCGATCAAGCACGACATCTCGGTGCCGCTGTCGCGCCTGCCGGCGTTTCTCGACCGCGCGAGTGCCGCCTGCATCGCCGCGATGCCGGGTCTGAGACCCTGCGGGTTCGGCCATTTCGGCGACGGCAACATCCACTTCAACCTGACGCAGCCCACCGACATGGAGTCGGCCGAGTTCCTGGCCGAATGGGGCCGGTTCAACCGGATCGTCCACGACATTGTGCATGATCTCGGCGGCTCGATCGCGGCCGAGCACGGCGTCGGGCTGATCAAGCGCGACGAGCTGGAGCTTTACGGCGATCCGGTCGGGCTCGACCTGATGCGGCGGCTCAAGGCCGCCCTCGATCCGCACAACCTGCTCAACCCCGGCAAGGTCATCGCTGCCCAGGAACACGACGCCGCGCAGTCCTGAGAAATTGTGCGGCGCGCCATAATTCGGCGCCTCGACGGGTGCAGGACTGTCACGCAGCGTCGCGTTCTGCCGCGGACACACGGGGTGTTAAGCGGCTGCTAACGCTTCGGACTGACCTTCAATTGGAGACGACGGGGACGTGTCCGTCAGCGCCAGGCATGGCATTTGCTCCCGGCACCACCTATCTCGCAGATGCGAGATTGATCGACGACCCGTCAACGACAGACAGCCTCTCAATCTTCTGGAGACCGACGGAATGCCCACCTCACAGGCCCGCGTGCAGACCACGGAAGCGAGCCGCTACCTGCAGCAGCTCTGCCGGCACTGGAGCCACAAGTTCAAGGTCGAGGCGACCCCCGAGCATGGCACCGTGCCGTTCGGCGAGGACCGTGTGTGCACGTTCGATGCGGAGCCGGACGCCCTGGTAATGCGCATCGACAGCGCCGACCCGGTCAACCTGACCCGGTTGGAGAACGTGGTCTCCGACCACCTCGCCCGCTTCGCCTTCCGCGAGAGCCTCGGCGATATCCGCTGGTCCCGCGCCGCCTGACGACCTGAACGCGGCCGGTCTGATCGGCTGATCCGTCCGCGCCCGGTGTCATGCCGGGCGGGTTTTTGCGTTTGCGGGCGCCGGAACGCTTGGCTGATGGCGTAGCCTTTGCAAACGTCGGACCGCGCGCGCCTCCGTCGGGCGCATCGGGGACCGATCGATGAAGCGACGCACGCTGCTGCGGGGCGCCGGCGCCCTGGTTGCCGGGACGCTCGCCCGGCCGGCGCTGGTCCAGGCAGCCTCCGCGACCACGTTGAGATTCGTCCCCTACGCCGATCTCGCGCTGCTCGACCCGATCATCACCACGAACTACGTCACGCGCACCCATGCGCTGATGGTGTTCGACACGCTTTACAGCCTGGATTCGCAATATCGCGCGCAGCCCCAGATGATCGCGGGACATCGGGTGTCGGACGACGGCCTGACCTGGGATCTCACGCTGCGCGATGGCCTGCGCTTCCACGACGGCACGCCGGTGCTCGCCCGCGACGTGGTTGCGAGCCTCAAGCGCTGGGCGGTGCGCGATTCCTATGGGGGAGCGCTGTTCGCGACGGTGAACGAGCTGACCGCACCGTCCGACACGGTGGTGACGTTCCGTCTGAAGCAGCCCTTCCCGCTCCTGCCGGACGCGCTGGCGAAGCCGACCTCCTACATTCCCGCCATCATGCCCGAGCGGCTGAGCACGACGCCGGCCACGCAGGCGGTCCCGGAGATGGTCGGCAGCGGACCCTATCGCTACGTCGCGGACGAGCGGGTGCCCGGATCGCTCAACGTCTACCGGCGCTTCGAAGCGTACCGCCCCCGCGAGGGCGGTACGCCGAGCTTCACGGCGGGGCCCCGGATTGCGCATTTCGACCGCGTCGAGTGGCGCACGATTCCCGACGGCGCCACCGCGGCCGGCGCCTTGCGCTCCGGCGAGATCGACTGGTGGGAGCAGCCTCTGGTCGACCTCGTGCCCGACTTGGTGCGGCAGCGCGCGGTGCGCGTCGATCTGGTGGAGACGGCCGGGCTGATCGGGCAGATCCGCCTCAATCACACGCTGCCGCCCTTCGACAACCCGGCGATCTGCCGGGCCCTCCTTTCGGCTGTCGATCAGGCCGAGATGATGGATGCGGTTGCCGGCAGCGATGGCGCGATCCGACGCGGCCCGGCGGGCGTGTTCACGCCCGCCGGGCCGATGGCGTCCGAAGCCGGCCTCGCGGCGCTCGGCGGCCCGCGCGACCTGTCGGCGGCGAAGCGCGCGCTGGCGGAGGCGGGATACAAGGGCGAGCGGGTCGTCCTGCTGTCCGGGACGGACGTGCCGCGGATCAACGCGATCTGCGAGGTCATGGCCGATCTCTGCCGCAAGCTCGGGATGAACCTCGACCTCGTCGCGACCGATTGGGGCACGGTGAACCAGCGCATCCTGAGCCCGAAGCCCCTCGACCAGGGCGGCTGGTCGATGTTCGGGATCTTCTCCGGCGGCCTCGACCACCTGTCACCGGCCAACCACTTGGTCATCCGCGGCAACGGTCGCGCCGGCGTTCCGAGCTGGCAGACCGACACCGCGTTGGAAGAGTTGCGCAGCGCCTGGTTCGCGGCGCCAGATCTCGCATCGCAGAAGGCGGTGGCAGCGCGGATCCAGGCGCGCGTGCTTGAGATCGGCGCCTACATCCCGTGCGGCCAGTACTTCCAGCCCACCGCCTACCGGCGGGACCTCGAGGGCATGCTCACCGGCCTGCCGCTGTTCTGGAACCTGAGGCGGTCGGCCTGATCGCCGGCGCGGCCATCAGCCGACGCTCATCAGGCTGGCATTGCCCCCCGCCGCGGCCGTGTTGGTCGCGGTGGAGAGCTCGTCGACCAGCCCGATCGCGCTGTACAGGTCGCCCCTGGCCAGCACCTCCGGTGTTCGGGCCTGGACCGGCAGGATAGCCCCGTCGCGTGCCGCGACGGCCCGGTTCAGAGCCCGCAGAGAATCCGCAGTGCCCTCGAACAGGATCGCGTCGACGTCGCCGGCCGTCTCGATGGCGGACGCACCGTCGATGCGCGCCGCGCAGGCCTGCGGCAGACCTTGAAGCGCCGCCCGGATCGGCTCCGGCGCAATGACGACGGCGCGATTGGCGCATGCCAGGACCGCGCCGAGCTGGAGGAGGAGGCCCAGTTCCGTCGCGGCGATGGCCGCGACACGGCCGCGGGCGCGGAGCGCGTAGAGGTTGCGCTCGCCGACTGGCCCCGGGCAGTCGATCTCCACGGCGGCCGGATATCGGGCGAACACGAGGGCCTCCGCCACCCGACCGTGCCCTTTCGCCCGCAGCCACGCCAGGTAGGGAGCCAGGAGCGCTCGGTCGGTCGGACGCCCATTGAGGGCTTCGTCCGGCGGTCTCCGGACCAAACGGCCGAGATAAAGGGGACCGCCCGCCTTCGGGCCCGTCCCCGACAGCCCGGATCCGCCGAAGGGCTGCAAGCCCACCACGGCGCCGATGATGTTGCGGTTCACGTAGCGGTTGCCAGCCCGGATGCGCCCGAGCACATGCGCGATCGTCTCATCGATACGGCTGTGCAGGCCGAAGGTGAGGCCGTAGCCGGTGGCGTTGATGGCATCGAGGAGCGGGTCGAGATCCGCACGACGGTAACGCAGCACGTGCAGCACGGGCCCGAACACCTCGCGCTCGATATCCGCGACGCGGCCGATCTCGATCAGGGTCGGCGGCACGAATGTTCCGCCGGCCGTCAGTGCCGGTAGCGCCACAGTCTCGACAGCAAAGCCGCGGTCGCGCATCGCCGCCACATGGTTGGTGATCGTGTCGGCGGCCTCGGCGGTGATCACCGGACCGACATCGACGGAGAGGTGGCGCGGGTCCCCGATCTCGAGCTCGCGCAAGGCGCCTCGAAGCAAATGCAGCGTCCGGTCGGCGATCTCTTCCTGAAGACAGAGGAGGCGCAGCGCGGAGCAGCGCTGGCCCGCGGAATCGAAGGCGGAGGCGATCACATCCGCCACCACCTGCTCGGCCAATGCCGAGGAATCGACCACCATCGCGTTCTGGCCGCCGGTCTCGGCGATCAGCGGCACCGGCTCGCCATGGCGGCTGAGGCGCGCGGCGAGGATGCGCTGGATGCCCTTGGCCACCGCCGTCGAGCCCGTGAACATCACCGCCTGGACACGCCCGTCGCCGACGAGGGCAGCACCCGCGGCGCCGTCGCCGGGCACAAGCTGGAGCGCATCTTCCGGGACGCCAGCCTCATGCAGCACCCTGACTGCTTCCGCAGCAGTCAGCGGCGTCTCCTCGGCCGGTTTCGCGAGGACCGGATTGCCCGCCGCCAGGGCCGCGGCGACCTGCCCGACGAAGATCGCCAGCGGGAAGTTCCAGGGCGCGATACAGGTCACGGGCCCGAGCGAAACCTGCGCGCCATCCAAGGTCCGCTCTGCCTCGGCCGCATAGTAGCGCAGGAAGTCCACGGCCTCGCGGATCTCGGCCACGGCGTTCGCGTAGGACTTCCCGGCCTCGCGGACGATCAGCCCGATCAGCACCGGCATCCGCGCCTCGAGCGTGTCGGCGGCGCGGCGCAGGCATTTCACCCGCGTGGAAGGCGGCGTCAAAGCCCAGGCTTCGGCGGCTGACTGGGCGCGTGCAAGCGCCGCATCGATCTCCGGCAGTGTTGCCGGGCGCCAGAACCCGACCACGTCCCGATGATCGGCGGGATTGCGCACGGGTCTGTCCGCCGACGCGGGATCCGAACCGGTCGGGACCGCGCGTCGCGGCATCCGGCCGCTCGCCGCCAGAGCTTCGAACAACCGGATCAGCGCGGCCTCGTCGGCGAGATCGAGGCCGGCCGCGTTGGCCCGGGCTGAGCCGTAGAGGGTAGGCGGGAGCGCGATGCCCTCGTGAGGGGTGCCGGGTCTCGGCATGGCTTCCACTGTCGCGACGGGATCGGCGATCAGAGTCTCGATCGGCACGGAATCATCGGCGACCCGGTTCACGAAGGACGTGTTGGCACCGTTCTCCAGAAGCCGCCGGACCAGATAGGCGAGCAGCGTCTCGTGCGTGCCGACCGGGGCGTAGATCCGGCACGGCCGGCGCAGGTCGGTCCCGCCGACGACGGCTTCGTAGAGCGCCTCACCCATCCCGTGCAGACATTGGAACTCGTACTGCCCGAGCCGAAACGCCGGGCCCGCCATCTCGACGATGCCGGCCAGGGTCTGCGCATTGTGGGTCGCGAATTGCGGGAACACGGCGTCGGGCGCGGCGAGAAGCCTGCGCGCGCAGGCGAGGTACGACACGTCGGTGTGGACCTTGCGGGTGAAGACCGGGAAGTCGGCCAGTCCATCCACCTGCGCGCGCTTGATCTCGCTGTCCCAGTAGGCCCCCTTCACGAGGCGCACCATCAGACGGCGCCGGCTGCGACGGGCAAGATCGATCAGCACGTCGATGACGAACGGGCAGCGTTTGCCGTAGGCCTGAACGACGAAGCCGAGCCCGTCCCAGCCGGCAAGCGCCGGATCCAGCGCGAGGGCCTCGAGGATGTCCAGGGACAGGTCGAGGCGGTCGGCCTCCTCGGCGTCGATGTTGAGGCCGATGTCGTAGCCCTTCGCCAGAACGGCGAGCGCCCTCACCCGGGGAACCAACTCGGTGAGGACACGGCTGCGCTGGGACCGCACATAGCGGGGATGGAGCGCCGACAGCTTGATCGAGATCCCCGGCCCGCGGAGTACGCCTCGTCCGGCGGACGCCTCGCCGATGGCCCGGATCGCCACCTCGTAGGAACGGGTGTAGCGCTCCGCATCCGCGGCGGTGAGCGCGGCTTCGCCGAGCATGTCGTACGAGTAGGTGAAGCCCTTGGCCTCCATGCGGGCGCCGTTGCGCAGGGCTTCCGCGATGGTCCGTCCGGTCACGAACTGCTCGCCCATCATCCGCATCGCGAGATCGACCCCTGTGCGGATGACCGGCTCGCCGCCGCGCGCGATCAGCCGGCTCAGCGCGGCGGAGAGACCGGCCTCATCGCGCGTTGCAGCCAGGCGACCGGTGACCAGTAGCCCCCAGGTGGCCGCGTTGACGAAGGGCGACGGGCTGTGCCCGAGATGCGCCCGCCAGTCGCCGCCTGCGATCTTGTCGCGGATCAGGGCATCGCGGGTCGCCGCGTCGGGGATGCGCAGAAGCGCCTCGGCAAGGCACATCAGCGCGACGCCCTCCTGGCTCGACAGCGCGTATTCGCGGATCAGGGCCTCGACCCCGCCGCGGCGGGTCTGACGACGCAGGGCCTCGACCAGGTGCCGGGCCTGTTCGGCCACGCGCCGGGCGGCATCGGGCGACAGGCGCGCCTGATCGAGGAGGGGCGCCACGCAATCCGGCTCGGGCCGGCGGCAGGCCGCGACGACGGCCGCCCGGAGCGGCGACAATTCTGGCAGCGCCGCCGCGAAGGCGTCGAACGGCCCGGCGGTATCGTCGATCGCATGGGATGCGCGCATGGATCATCCCCCAAGACGGCCGGCCATTTCCAACGCCGGCCCGGAGGCACGCTACGCCGTCTCCCGCCGCGGTTTAAGCGTCTCCCACCGACCTCGGATGCGTCGTGCGATCACGGGGCGGCACGGGCGGTATCCGGGATTGCGGTCCGCACCGATCGCGCCCCTCGCGCCGCAGACACGGGCCGCGCGTTTTGACGCCGGCGGAAGCGGTGGCAGAAGCCCGGCATGACGACGATCATGATCTACGGCGCCAACGGCTATACCGGGCAGCTCCTGGCCGAGCACGCTGTCGCCCAAGGTCTGCGGCCGATCCTGGCGGGTCGCGATCCGGACAAGTTGCAGCCGCTTGCCGCGCGCCTCGGGCTCGATGCACGCCTGTCGCGCCTCGACGATCCCCAACGCCTGCGCGCCATCCTGGCCGGGGTCACGACGGTGATCCACGCGGCCGGTCCGTTCTCCAGGACGGCGCGGCCCATGGCCGAGGCCTGCCTCGCTGCGGGCACGCATTATCTGGACATCACTGGCGAGATCGATGTTCTGGAATCCCTCGCCGCGCGGGACGTCGACGCGAAGGCGGCTGGGATCGTCCTGCTTCCAGCCGCCGGCTTCGATGTGGTTCCGAGCGACTGCCTCGCGGCCCATGTCGCGCGCCGGCTGCCAAGCGCGACGCACCTGCGGATCTCGATCGGCGGCTTCGGCGGGTTCAGCCGCGGCACCGCCCGCACCATGGTCGAGGGCATCGCCTGGGGCACGCGGGTGCGCCGGGACGGCCGCATCGTCGAACTGCCTCGCCCGCCCCGCGGCAGCGCCGATTTCGGCCGCGGACCTCGGCGCACCGTCGGGCTCGGCTGGGGCGACGTGTCGAGCGCTTGGTATTCCACCGGCGTCCCGAACATCGACGTGTATTTCGAGGCCTTCCCGGCCATGGCGGCCGCCGCCGGATTGCCGGCCGGCCTCCGGAAGATCATCGCCGGCAGCACCGCGCAACGTCTGATCAACCGCGGCATCGATCGGCTGCCGGCGGGTCCGGCAGCCTCGGCACGGGCCGCGGCGCGCAGCACCTTCCTGGCGGAGACCTGGGACTCTGCGGGCCGGCGGATGGCGAGCCGCATGGTGACGCCCGAGGGCTACACCCTGACGACCTGGACGGCGGTGGAAGTCGCCCGGCGCCTCGCCTCCGGCACGGTGCCGGCGGGCTTCCACACGCCGGTCTCCGCCTTCGGGCCGGACTTCATCCTGGGCTTTCCGAACGTGGTGCGAACGGATCTCTGACGATCGTCATCCCGGGCCCGCCTTCGGCATCTCGGTTTGACGGGGCGAATGATCGGAATTGAACCGAAACGCCTCTAGGACGAGGGTTTCGAGGTATCCCCGAGGGCGCGGACGACACGCAGCGAATCACACCGTAGCGCCGATCTGCCAGGGCGCGAATTCCGACGCGCCGAAATCGAACTGCTCGCTCTTCGTCCGCTCGCCGCCGGCGACCTGCAGGATCAGATCGAAGATCCGGCGCCCGGCCTGCTCGACAGTCTCCTCCCCGTCGAGGATCGTGCCGCAATTCACGTCCATGTCCTCCTCAAGGCGTCTGTACATGGCCGAGTTCGTGGCGATCTTGATCGAGGGCGCCGGCTTGCAGCCGAACACACTGCCGCGGCCGGTGGTGAAGCAGACGAGATTGGCCCCGCCCGCCACCTGCCCGGTCGCCGAGACCGGGTCGTAACCGGGTGTGTCCATGAACACGAAGCCCTTGGCGGTGACCGGGTCGGCGTAGCGCAGCACGTCGACCAGGTTGGTGCTCCCGGCCTTCGCCATTGCGCCGAGCGACTTCTCCAGAATTGTGGTCAGGCCGCCCGCCTTGTTGCCCGGCGACGGGTTGGCGTCGATCTCCGAGCCCTCCTTGCGGGTATATTCCTCCCACCAATGCATCAGGTCGACGAGCTTCTGTCCGACCTCGGGTGTCACCGCACGGCGGGTGAACAGGTGCTCCGCCCCGTAGGTCTCGGTCGTCTCAGACAGGATCACCGTGCCGCCGTTCTGCACCACGAGGTCGCTGGCGATGCCGAGCGCCGGATTCGCTGAGACGCCCGAATAGCCGTCCGAGCCGCCGCATTGCAGGGCGACGATCAACTCGCTCGCCGGCACCGGCTCCCGATGGACCACATTCGCCTCGGCCAGGATGCCCTTCACGAACGCGATGCCGGCCTCGACAGTCTTCCGGGTCCCGCCCAGGCTCTGGATGTTCATGCTGCGAATGCGGTCGCCGAGGCCCTGCTCCTCCAGGAACGCGCCGATCTGGTTCACCTCGCAGCCGAGCCCGATCATCACGATGTGCGAGAAGTTGACGTGCCGCGCGTAGCCCGCCAGCGTCCGGCGGAGGAGCCGGAGCGGCTCACCCATGGCCATGCCGCAGCCGGTCTTGTGGGTCAGCGCCACGACGCCGTCGACGTTCGGATACGGGGCCAGCGGATCGAGCCCGAGGATCGGGTGGCGCCGGAACGCGTCGGCGATCAGGTCGGCGACGTGGGCGCTGCAATTCACCGAGGTGAGGATGCCGACATAGTTGCGGGTCGCCACGCGGCCGTCGGGGCGACGGATGCCCTGGAAGGTGGCGGGCGGCGTGACCAGCCGCGTCGGCCTGGCATCGAGGCCGAACGCGTAATCGCGAGCAAATTCGCCCATCCCGAGATTGTGGACGTGAACGTGTCGGCCGGCCGCGATGTCGTCCTTCGCGAAACCGATGATCTGGCCGTACTTGGTCACAGCCTCGCCGCTCCGGTGCGGACGCACCGCGACCTTGTGGCCGGCCGGGATCCGCTCGGCGGCCGTGACGCCGTCGGCGACCGGCGTGCCCGGGTCGATCGCACCGCGGGCGACGGCGACACCGTCGTCGGGGCGGAGGGTGATGACGGGATAGGCAGGCATCGGTCTCTCCAGTCGAGCGGCTAGGGGACGTTCACCGCAGGCGCATCTCATCGGACGCGGCGGTGTGCCCGATCCCGGGCCTGTCTTGAACGTCGCTTCTCCGATCCTCAGCCTCGTCGGCAATGCCACGACGGCGAGGTGTCCAGTCAGAAGATTCAATCCCGATAGGCGTTTCCGTCGAGCCCATGCGGACGTCCGGCCGCGAGCAGGGTTTCCCAGACCGGCTCCGGCAGCGGGACGCCCTCGGCAAGGCGCTCGGCCCGCATCCGGCGCTCCGGCTCGCCGGGCAGCAGCACCTCGGCGCCGGGCATCGGCTTGGCGCTCTTGAAGAAGTCGAGATAGGTCCGCGCCTCTGCGGCGAGAGCGTTCTCGGTCCCGAACGCCTCGGGCATCACGTAGATCGACAGCATGCCGTTGCAGATCCTCCGCTGGCCCGGCCCGGCAGCGCCGGACCCGGTGAACGCCCCGGCGAGCAATTCGCAGATCAGCGCCAAGCCCGAACCCTTGTGCTCGCCGAAGGCCCGGATCGCGCCGGCGCCGCGCTGGTTGTCGCGTTCGACGCCCTCCAGCGGTCCGAAAAGCGTGGCCGGATCGGCACTGAGAGTTCCGTCCGGCTCGATCAGCGCGCCCTCAGGAAGCGGCTTGCCGCCCCGGGAGGCGACCAGCACCTTGCCCTCCGCCACGGCCGAGGTGGCGAAGTCGAGGATGACCGGATCTGCCCCCGGAACCGGAAAGCCTGCGGAGAACGGCGCCGTCGAGAACCGGCGTTCCACCGAGCCGAAGGGGGCGACCAGCAGGCTCCCCGCCACGTTGACGAAATGGACCGAGATCAGACCGGCCGCAGCGGCGCGCTCCGCCCACTCGCCGATACGTCCAAGATGGCCCGCGTGGCGCAGCGCGACGACGGCGACGCCCGTCTCCTTGGCCTTGGCGATGCCGAGGTCGGTGGCGTACGGCCCCGCAGTCTGACCGAAGCCGTATTGCGCATCGAGGAGCGCGAAGGACGGAGCGTCGGTGATGATCTCGGGCGTTCGGCCGGCCTCGACCTCACCCGACCGCAGCCACTCCACGTAGCGGGTGACGCGGACGACGCCATGCGAATCATGGCCGGTGAGATTGGCGGCCACGAGGAAACGGCCGATCCGCTCGGCCTCGGCCTCCGCGCAGCCCTCGCGCACGAAGATGTCTCGCACATAGGCAGACAGCCTGTCGGCCGAAATCCGCATTCCGTGTCCTCCCAAGCCGCGCCTCGTCGGGCGCATGCGGGGTCAACCTAGCGCCCTCACCCGTGCTGCGCGAGCGCCCGCGGTGACGGCACAGCGGTGGATGTCGTCCCGGTCACGACACCGGGTCCGGCGGGTCACCGTAGGGAAAGAAGTCGGCTGCCTTCATCTGGGTAGAGGGCAGATGATCGAGGCGGACCGTGCCGAGGAACGGCTCCAGCGGCTCGACCAGCAGGATCGTGCGGGCGTAGCCGCTGTCATCGAAGCCGCGGCGAAAATGGACCCGCGACTTGATCGCAACCACGTCGAACGCGGTTGGGTCGAGGCCGAGGCTCCAGAGCTCGGCGGGCTCGACGATCTGGGCGAGTTGCGGGCTGAGCACCAGGACGTTGCCGGATCCGAAGCCGATGCAGAGCCAGTGACCGCCCCCGCCGCCGCTCCCGGCGACGCCCGGCGCCGGCGCGGCGACCACCTGCAGCACGGTTCCGGTGATCCGCACCGGCTCACCGGCGGACGGGTCGGCACCGCCGCCCAAGGCCGCATCGAAGGCGTCGCCCGGCCCGAGACCTCGCGCCAGAGCGTCCGCGACGATCTCGGCCGACGCGACGGTGGCGACGAGGGTGCGCGTCAGGCCCTGCGCCACGATCTCGCGCAGCAGCCATGTGGCCTGCCCGGAGCGGTCGCTGTGGTCGGCCAGCACGACGGGGCCATCTCCCGCGGCGACGGCCTCGCGGGCGAGCCCCACGCCCTCCGCAATGGGGTAGATGCGCGCCGCGTCCAGCAGCCCGTGACGGTGGCGCCACGCGAAAGCGGCGACATCCCGGGCCACCCTGTCGGCGAGGTCGGGATCGCCGTTGGTCATCGCCTGCACGGTCATGCCGCAATCCACCGCATCGCCCCAGGGGAAGCCGAAGAAGACGTTGACGTAGACGTCGGGCTCGCGCGCCTCCCAGACCAGTGCCCGCTGGATGAGGTCGGACCAGGGCGCAGCACCGGTCCACTGGACCACAGTGGGCGATAGGATCGGGACCTTGATCACCCTGTGTGCCGGCCGATAGTCGCCGCGCACGGCCCGGACCAGCATGCGGGCGGCCCGCTCACCCTGAAGATGACCGTCGTAGTGGGGGAAGTACTTCACCGCGAACGCCATGTCGGCGTGGGCGAGGAACGCGTCATCCTCGTTACCGTGCAGGTCGAAGGTGCCGACGATCACGGCCCGCTCACCGACCGCGTCGCGGATCTGCCGGGCGATGTCGGCCTCCGGGCGGGGGACGCCGCGTACCGCCATCGCGCCGTGCAGCGCCAGAAAGACGCCGTCGAAGGGCCCCTGCCTGCGCAGCTCCGCGACAAAGTTGCCGAGGAAGTAAGCGTAGGCGTCGGCGGTGATCCAGCCCGAGGCGGTCCCGGTGCGCGGCCAGAGCGGCGATGTGATCCCGACGAGTTCGACGCCCGGGTACTCGCGCGCCACCCGTACGAAGCCGCCCATGTAGCCCTTCGGATCGGTGGCGA
This sequence comes from Methylobacterium sp. PvR107, assembly GCF_017833295.1. Classification (NCBI taxonomy): domain Bacteria; kingdom Pseudomonadati; phylum Pseudomonadota; class Alphaproteobacteria; order Hyphomicrobiales; family Methylobacteriaceae; genus Methylobacterium; species Methylobacterium sp. PvR107. The sequence goes on along the minus strand of NZ_JAFIBW010000001.1, from coordinate 4,729,949 downwards.
GCAGCGCCTCTCCCGAGGCGGGCGAGCCCGGATAGATGAAGTCCTCCCGGGTCGTGTCGTTCGGCAGGAAGGTCACGGTCTCGTGCGTGAACTGGAGCACGGCAATGCGCATCGGGGGAGATCCTTGATGGTCCGGGAGCGCGTCAGGAGATCTCGCGCACCAGCTTGGCGATGAGGGCGCGCCCGAAGGCCGCGAAGCTCTCGGCGCTGATCACGAAGGCCCCTTCGCCGCCGATCACGACGGACCGGTAATAGGCCGCCAGACCACCGGCTGGATTGGTGTGCTCCTTCAGGAAGCCGGGCATCCCGTCCGGATCGGTGAGGATGACGATGCCGTTGACGGTGGCGCCGGCCGCCACGGCCGCGTCCCGAGCGTCCGTGACGGACGGGCCGGCATTGCCGGTGCCGTCGCCGGAGATGTCGATCACCCTGCGATCGGTCCGATACGGCGCCTGGGCCAGAAGCGTGGAGGCGAAGCGGATCGCCGAGCCGATCGCCGTGCGGCCGTAGAACGGTCGCGTCGCGGCGGCGAGCCTGGCGGCGAAAACGTCCGCGTCCCGCGCGGAGGCGATTACCATCCAGTCCACCGCGATCTTCTGCTCCCCGGGTCCGGCCCAGTCGAACAGCGCGACCCCGATGCGGCCGGTCGGTCCCTCGCCGATGGCGCGCAGGACGCGCGGATCGCGGAACGCCTCGGCGTAGCCGCGCCGTTCGAGTTCGTACCTGTCCTCGCTGATGCTCAGCGACACATCGACGGCGAGGACCAACAGGACATCGACCGACTGCTCGGCGGCACCGGCGCGGCGGCCCGCCAGCGACAGGGCGGCGAGCATCCCGGACAGAAGGTGGCGTCGCCGCATGGCCGACACTCGGTGAGGGGCGCCCGCACGGGACGGCGGACGGTCACTTTCATGCAACGAGCCTGCCGCGCCTCCGGTTCGGCTCGGGCCGTGGCGGGACGGCAGGGCGCTGTGCCGCAAGCCCGGAAAGTTCCGCGTGTGGCGATCGGGGCTGTGCCGCTTTCCGCCTCCTCCTGACCGCACGCCGACGCGCTACCTCGCTCGCTCAGCGGTGCGCTCGGCACCGTGTCCAGCCAAGTGTGCCACATGCGGATTGTTCGGCGGATCGGACGCGTCATCGAGAGCCTCGCGGTCGGAGGCGTCACCGGTACGGTCGCGCTGGTCAGCCATGCGCTCGACGCGACGATTGGGCGCGTTGGCCGCCTGTCCGCGCGCCTGGATGCGCGACTGGCGGAACTGGCCCGCGAGTCCAGGGCGCGGCATCGGCAGCAGGGCCGCCGACAGATCCATCCCGTCACCCTGAAATGAATTCTGCGCGCCGATGGCCCGTGGCTACAGCCCCGGGCCCTTGGCCGCCCCGAAGATGCGGCCCGGGCGACCATCCGCGGCGCCCTGCAGCAACACCACCCAGCTGTCTGCGTCGGCCGTCTTCGTCTGCGTAAAGGGCACGTCGAAGCGCGACGCCTGACCGGTCCAGGACCCGAGACGCTGCATGCCCCGCACGACGTTGACGTAAGTCGCCGTGCGGCCGCCATTCTCGCCGCCCTGAATCGCGATCGCCCGGCTGCGCAGGACGGGAACCAGCCAGACGTCGCCGTGCAACTCGGTCTTGCCCTCCGGCGCGGCTCCGACCTCCACGAGGATTCGGTCACCCTGTCGCTCGCTCCGCACCGGCACCGGCAATCCGCCATGCTGCGCGGCCTCGCGGAGCAGCCGATCCAGAGTGCTCCTGTCCGAACCCACCGCGAAGGCGCTGCCGTCGACCACGATCTGCGGGGTGAAGACCTGGCGCGCCCCGCGACCCCGTGCATAGGCACGCTGCCGCTCGGTGAGCGGGCGCAGGGCCAGCGTGTCCTTCCAGCCGAGATAATCCCAGTAGGTCACCGGCAAGGTCAAAGCGATCACCCCGGGTTGGCGGGACAGATCGCGCAGCACCGGATCGGCCGTGCGGCAGGCTCCGCAGCCCTGGCTGGTGAACAATTCCACCACAGCGCGAACCGGCTCGGCCCGCGCCGCGGACGCCAGCATCAAGGTGGAAAACAGAACGGCAGCGCAGAGCGCGCGGCTGTCGCGGGTCAGGGCGCGGTGCCGAGGCGTCATCGGGGTATCAGAACGTCTGGGACGCCGTCTGTGAAATCACGTTGGCTTGAGAGACCTCTACCATCGGTTGAGGCGCCGGCGACGAGGGCCTCGGTTTCGGCAGCATGTCCGGCCGCCAGCGTCGGTGCATCCAGAGCCACTGGCCGGGATTCTCGCGCACCCAGCCCTCGACCACGGCCGTCATCGCCTGCATCGCGCCCACCACGTCGATGGTTCCATCGGCGGCGCGCGGAAGGTCGAGGGGCGGCGTCAGCTCCAGCCGGAAGCGCCCTTCGGGCAGTCGTACGACGCGGACGCCGTGCACCGGGCAATCGTAGTGCCGGGCGAGCTTGGCCAGGAGCGGATTGGCCAGGCACGGACGACCGAGGAACTGGACCACAACACCGCGGGTGAAATGCTGGTCGATGAGCTGGCCGAGGTGGCCTCCATTCGCCACGACATCGCGCATGGCGAACACGGCGCCCGGCGTCGAGGCGGCCAGCCCGCCCATGGACCGGCGGCGGACTTCCTGGACGAGGCGGGCAGCGGCCGGATTGTTGGGCGGTCGAAACACGGCGGTCGCATCCAGGCCGAACCGGGCGGCGCAGATGGCCGGCAGCTCCCAATTTGCGAGATGCGCCGAGAAGATCAGGCCCGGCTCGCCGTCGTCGCGCAGGGCGAAGAAATGCTCGATCCCGGCGACCTCGGTCCGCGTGGGCGCCGTGGCCGCGGGATCATAGTCGAACAGGCTGTCGAGATGGGCGTACTCAGCCCCGGTCCGGCCGAGATTGTCCCATGCCTCGAGGGCGATCCGCTTCCGATCCGCCTCGGTCATATCCGGAAAGGCGGCCCGGAGGTTGGCCAGGGCGATGCGGTGCGCCGGCAGGAGTGGGCCGACGACCCGTAGCAATGCGGCCCCGAGCGCGGTCGACCGCGCCGGCCCAAGGGCCCGCGCGATCCAGACCAGCGCGCGGATCAGGGGAATGGTGGCGAAACCGGCGAGGCGCGGATACGACCGTTTCAGCAGGAGAGCGAGACGCAGCACAATCGAATCCTGGGCCTGACACGGGCGGCCCCCCGACGCGTCCGTAGGGCGAAGCTTAAGCCATGTCTCCTGCGGGGCGAAATGGGCTCCGGCGGTCCGGTCGGCTTTGTGATGAAGGGGCGGGTCAGTTTCCCACCCACCAGCCCGGACGTCGGAGCGCTTCGGGATCGCGTGCTGCGTTGGTCCTCGCCCGGGGGCTCGATCCTGCGCCGTCGTTCCGGGGCGGCGAAGGCGAGCCCGGAACCCAGAACCGCAGAGGCAGTGCCGGGTGTCGCTTAAAGACCGCGGACATGGGCGCCGTCTTGCCGTGCTTGCGACACTGCAAAGCGATGACTTAGAGGCTGACGAGGATCTTCCCGAAGACCCGGCGTGATTCAAGCCGTTCCAGGCCCTGCGCGAAGTCGGCCAGCGGGTAGACGGTGTCGACCACCGGCCGGATGCCGGCTGCCATCTTGTCGAGCGACTGGCGAATGTTCGCGAGCGAGCATCCGAAGGAGCCGGTGATCCGATACTGCTGCTGGAACAGCTGCATCAGGTTCATCGTCGCTGAGACACCGGAAGTCGATCCGCAGGTGACGAGCCGGCCGCCGCGCTTCAGGCACAGCAGGGAGCCGTTCCAGGTATCGGCCCCGACATGCTCGAACACCACGTCGACACCCTTGCGCTTGGTCAGGCGCCGGACCTCGCCCTCGAAACGCTCGGTGCGGTAGTTGATCACGTGGTCGGCGCCGAGCTCGGCGGCCTTGCGGCCCTTCTCGTCGTCCCCGACCGTCGTGTAGACCGTGCAGCCGATCGCCTTGGCCATGCGGATCGCCGCGGTGCCGATCCCCGAGCCGCCGGCATGGACCAGCACGCTCTCGCCGGGCTCAAGCCGGGCATTGTCGAACAGCATGTGCTGGACCGTCCCGAAGGCGATGCCCGCGCAGGCCGCGTCGGTGTCGCTGACGCCCTCCGGCACCTTCACCACCAGCCGCGCCGGCATCGTCACGCGCTCGCGGGCGAAGCCATCGAGGTGAAAGCCCATGACCCCCGAGACATCCTCGCAGAGGTTGTCGCGGCCGTCGCGACAGGCGCGACACCGCCCGCAGGTCATGGCACCGTAGGGCACGACCCGGTCGCCGGGCGCGAGATCGGCGACGTCCTCTCCCACCGACTCGACGATCCCCGCGGCCTCGGCCCCCACGATCAGCGGCATCTTCCGCTTGGCGAAGGCCATGCCGCGAAAGCCCCAGACGTCGATGAAGTTGAGGCCGACCGCGCGGATCCGGACCTGCACCTCGCCGGCGCCGGGGGCGGACGGCGCTTCGATCTCACTCACGCGCAGATCGCGGTCACCGAACAGCTGAAGGGCTTGCATAAGCGTTGTTTCCGTTGGCGGCGGCGAGGCACGCAGCTCGGTGATGTCAGGGCGGGTCAGGCTTCGAGACCTGCCGCTAATCCGGCGCCAGGTAGCGCCGCCTTGCCCAACCCAGCACCCGGCCGGCCTTGACCCGGCACCAGGTGGTGCGGCTCGGGGTCTCGTTGGTGCAGCCGAAGACCAGCGCCCGCGACCGGATCTCGCCGAGCTGCTCGGCCGACGGGTCCGGCTCCGCGCGGATGCTCAGAGCCTCGCCGGGCGCGAGACCCGAGATGCGATACGTCTCTGGCTCGGCCCAGGCCGGATCCGCCGCGAGCGGTGCGATGCAGAGGGCAACAGGGAGGGCGAGGCGGGCGCGCATCGGCAGGGACGTCCGGTTCGGCGGCGTCACCGGTCAGGTCCGATGCACGCCCAGCATGGCGGTCAGGCCGCCATCGACAGGCAGCACGGCCCCGGTGATGTAGGAAGCCCCTTCGCCCATCAGGAAGGCTGCGAGTGCGGCGACATCCTCGGGACGCGCAAAGCGGCCCGCGGGGATCTGCCGCTCCATGCCGTCCCGATACGCGGCGTAGCGCTCCATCATGGCGGTGTCGACGAAGCCCGGCGCGATGACATTGACGGTGACGCCGCGCTTGGCCGTCTCGATGGCGAGCGTCCGGCAATAGGCGATGAGCGCGCCCTTGGTCGCCGCATAGGCGGCGTTGCCGGCATTGGCCCGCAGCGCGGCGACAGAACCGATCGCGACGATCCGGCCTGACCGCGACCGCGTCATCTCGCGCACCAGGGCCTTCGCCAGACTGGTCAGCGAGAAGAAATTGACCTGCATCGCGGCCTCGGCCCGCTCCTGATCGAGCATGGCCGCGAGGGCATCGGAGGATTGGCCGGCATTGTGGACCAGCCCGTAATAGCCCGTCGCCTCCGCAATTTCGCAGAAGCCGTCGAGCGCCGCCTTGTCGGCAAAGTCCAGGGCATGGGCCGCGAAGGCGCGATCCGGATGCGCCGCGCGCAGATCGGCGAGCAGAATCTCCGCCGCGTCGGCCGAGGCGCGGTAGGTGAAGTCGACCGCGTGACCCGCACCGGCGAGCGCGCGCACGATCGCGGCGCCGATCCCGGAGGCGCCGCCGGTGACGAGGACCCGGCGCGAAGAGGCCACGCCGCTCACGCCGGTTCCGCGCCGAAGACCAGGCAGGTGTTCTGGCCGCCGAACCCGAAGGAGTTCGACAGCACCGTGCGGACCGGCAGATCGCGGGCGGTCTCGACCACGTCGAGGACGATCGTCGGATCCGGCACCCGATGGTTGATGGTCGGCGGGATTCGGCCGTTCCGCAGCGTCAGCAGCGACACGGCCGCCTCGATGGCACCGGCGGCGGTGAGGGTATGGCCGATCATCGACTTGTTGGACGTCACCGGCAGGGAGGCGGCCCGGTCGCCGAACACGGCCCCGAGACCCAACCCCTCCATCTTGTCGTTCTCCGGCGTGGAGGTGCCGTGGGCGTTGACCGTGTCGATCGCGTCGGCCTCGATCCCGGCATCCTCCAGGCTCGCCCGGATCGCCGCGATGATCGGGGCCCCGTCCGGGCTGGAGCGGGTGCGGTGGAAGCCGTCGCCCTTCTCGCCGCATCCGAGGACGTAGCCGAGGATCGCGGCGCCCCGGGCGGCAGCGGCCTCCGCGTCTTCGAGGACGAGGGCCGCCGCGCCCTCGCCCATGACGAAGCCGTCGCGGTCCTTCGAGAACGGCTTCGAGGCCGCTGCCGGATCGTCGTTGCGGGTCGAGAGCGCCGACAGCAGCGAGAAGCGGATCAGCGATTCGGGATTCACCGACCCGTCGGTTCCGATGCAGAGCGCCGCCGCGGTCTCGCCGCGCCGGATCGCCTCGACGCCGAGTTGGATGGCGGTGGCGCCCGACGAGCAGGCAGTGGAGAGCGAGATCGGCGATCCCTTGGTGCCGAAGCGATCGGCGATCCGGTCAGCCACAGTGCCGAAGATGAACAGGTCGTGCCAGGGATCGAATCGGCGTGTCGCAGCGGCCCGGAGCAGGCCGGCATAATCGACCGGCCCGTCGCCGCCGGCGGCCTCGGCCAGAGCCTGCCGCTGCGGCCACTCCATCTCGACCGGCGGCACCGCGATGAACAGCGCCCCCGGGAAATCGCCCTTGGACCCGATCCCGGACTGCGCCACCGCCTCCTCGGCGGCGACGGCGGCGAAGCGCTCGGACAGCAACGGCGCGACCAGAGGCTCGGTGTTCAGGAAGTCGACCGTACCGGCGATGCGCGTGCGCAGGCCGTCGGTGGAAAACCGGCCGATGGCGTGGATCCCGGACCGGCCCTCGGTCATGGCGGCCCAGGTGTCCGCCTGTCCCTGGCCGAGGGAGGAAACGACGCCGATGCCGGTGACCGCGACGAGCGGCCGGCCCTTGGCGTCGCGGTACGATCGCGCGCTCATGCCGTGGTCCTTAGAAGATTTTTGCGGTTTCGCACACCGGGCCACCCGGCATGTTCCGAAGCGCCGCCACCGGCTGCGGCGATCCGGACCACGCTCCGGCCGATCAGGCAGCCGTTGTCGCCCTCGGGGCATTGGCGAGGCGCAGCACCGTCTGCAGCAGCACGTCGGCTCCGGCCGCGCAGTCGCTTTGGGTCGCGGATTCTGCCTCGTTGTGGCTGATCCCGTCCTTGCAGGGCACGAAGATCATCGCGGCCGGCACCTTGCCGGCGAGGTTGCAGGCATCGTGCCCGGCGCCCGAGATGATCCGGCGGCGGGCATGCCCGAGCCCTTCGGCGGCTTCGTCGATGGCCGTCACGATGGCGGGATCGAACGGCACCGGCTCCTTCCGCCAGATCCGGCTCAGCGCGATCTCGAGCTTGCGCCGCGCCGCGATCTCGGCCGCAGCCTCTTCGAGCGCCGCCTCCATCGCATCGAGGGTCTCGGAGCGCGGGTCGCGGACGTCCACCGTGAAGGCGACCCGGCCGGGCACGACGTTGCGGGAGGGGGCCAGGATCGCGGCCTCGCCGATCGTCGCCACCGCCGAAGGCGCGTGCGCCAGGGCGATCCGCTCGGCGGCCAGCGCGAACTCCGACAGCGCCAGCAGGGCGTCCCGGCGGCGCGGCATCGGCGTGGTGCCGGCGTGGCTCTCGAAGCCCGTGATCACGCCGTCGAACCACATGATGCCCTGGCCGCCCTCGACCACGCCGATGGTCTTGCCCTCGGCTTCGAGGATCGGACCCTGCTCGATGTGCAGTTCGACGAAGGCGCCGATCTCCTGCGCACCCACGGCCTCGGCGCCGCGATAGCCGATGGCGTCCAGGGCCTCCGCGACCGTCGTGCCGGCGGCGTCGCGCTTGGCCAGGATCGCGTCGGTGGTGAACTCGCCGGCATAGGCGGCCGAGGCCATCATGGCCGGCGCGAAGCGCGAGCCCTCCTCGTTGGTCCAGTTCACCACCATCAGTGGTGCCTCGGTCTCGATGTTGGCGTCGTTCAGACTGCGCATCACTTCGAGACCGGCCAGGACACCGAGAACGCCATCGAACTTCCCGCCAGTGGGCTGGGTGTCGAGATGCGAGCCGAAGGCGATCGGCTTCCGGCTCATGTCGCGGCCGGTCCGCAGGGCGTATTGCGTGCCGAGCGCGTCGACCGAGACCGTCAGCCCGGCCGCCTCGCAGGCGTCCCGGAACCAGTCACGCACGCGCCCATCCTCGGGCGAGAGCGTCAGCCGGTTGATGCCGCCGGCAGGGGTGCCGCCGAACGCGGCGGTCTCCAAGATCGTGGACCAGAGCCGCGTGCCATCGGCGCGCAGGTTGTGGGTCTTGCTCGGGATCGTCTCGGCCATGCCGGTTCCTTTCACGGCGCGGGGCCGTGCGACAAGTGCTTTGTGAGGAGACGCCGCCCTCTCGGCGACGCGCCACCCTCCAGCAACGCCGATGCCAACCGCGCCCGTCAGGCCGGCGAGCGACGTACCGGATTGGCCCGCAGGAGCCCGACGCCGTCAACCCGCAGCGCCGCCGCGATCTCACCGAGGGCGCTCGCCTCGATGTTGCTGATCCCGTCTTGGTCGGCGACGTCCGCGGCGATCAGGAACACGTTCTGGCGCTGGATCTCGGGCCGTTCTGCGATCGCCCCGACATGGCGCAGGTTCTCGGCACGGCCGAGGCGCGTGCGCGCCCGGGCGATCCCCTCGTAGAGTTCGGTCTCCAGCATCAGCGCGTCGTAGCCCTTCATCAGCACCGGATCGGCACGAAGACCGTGGAGGGCGGCGTCGAATTCCCGGCCAGCGACCTCGCCGTCGGCCACGATGACGTTGGCGGACGCCGAGACGGCGGCGAGCATCAGCGCCTTGTCGCCCGCGTAAGCGGTCACGGTGCGGCCGACTTGGCCGATGATGTCGCGCAGGAGGCTCATGCCGGACGATCGCGGGTGGCTGCGGAAAACGTGTGAGGGATAGCAGAGCACGGCCGATAGGGAAGCCATTGCGGTGCAGGCCGTCGACGCGACGCCGGCATGGGCAGATGACAGCCGATCAGATCCGCCGAATACAGGCAAATCGGTGATCGATTCGACGAATAGACACGCTTCGGCAACATGCGTGTGCGACTCATCAAGACAACCGCGCCGTCAAAGCGCGGTCGGCGGATCGCAGGCTCCGACACCCCCCCTCAGCCGGATCCTGTCCCGTCGTCACGCCGCCGGAACGTTGTTCGGGTGCCCCCCAGGCCCGAGCGTCGTGCCGGCGGCGGTTTCGTTGGCGAGATGGTCCACCACGGCCGAGAGTGCTGCGCGCTCCGTGGATCCGGACCGGCGCGCGGCCGCGAAGACAGCCATTTGACGATCCGCGCTCGTCCCATCGGCCGCGATCGCGCGTGCGCGCCCGCAGGCCTCGGCGCAGTGCAGAGCGTCGGCGTCCTCGGCGATCAAGCCGAGCACATTATCGACGCTCGCATCCAAGGCTATGGCCTGCGCGCGGGCCTCATCGATAAGCGTGGCCCGGATGCCGTCGCGCTCGGCCCGCCACAGGTTCTCCATCACGAAGCCCCGTGACGCCGCGGTCATGCCGGCATTGCAGGTCCGGTCCCGTACGACGTGCCGGACGAGGCACCGGAACAGCGACGCGATACAGAGCGCATCGTCGAGGTGCGTACAGCTGTCGGCCACCCGCAATTCGAGCGTCGGGTACTTGAGCGAGGCGCGCAGGTGCCACCAGAGATAGCTGGCATCCGCTATGGCGCCGGCCCTGGTCATGACATCGACGTAGCGGGCGTAGTCGGCCTCGTCTGCGAACAGCTCCGGCACACCGGTCCGCGGCAGCTCGGCATAGGCGCGCATCCGGTAGCCGGCCAGCCCGGTCTGCCGGCCCTGCCAGAACGGCGACGAGGTCGAGAGCGCCAGCAGCACCGGCAGGAACGGCAGCAGCCGGTTGATCAGCCCGATCCGTGCCTCCGGGTCCGGAACTTCGACGTGGACATGGAGGCCACAGACGAGGTTGCGCCGTCCGAGCATGCGGAGGTCGGCCATGATGCCGTGATAGCGCGCCTTGTCGGTGGGACGCTGGTCGCGCCAGCGCGCCGTGGGATGCGTGCCCGCCGCGAAGGGCAGAACCCCCCGCTCGGTGCCGATCTCCGAGAGGCTGCGCCGCAGGTCAGCGAGGTGCCCCCTGGCCTCGGCGACGTCGGCGCTCGGCGGAGAGGCCACTTCGACCTGACACTGAAGCTGCTCCCGTTCGGCATGGTCGAGGCGGGCCCGCACGGCGGCGTGGAAGGCCCGGAGCCCGGCGCGCGGCGTCCCGCGCGTGCGGGCATCGGCGAGGAAGAACTCCTCCTCAATACCGAACCTGTAGGCGTGGGCCATCGGCGCTCCCTGCCCGCGCCCGGGCGGACCTTCCGGCGAACGCCACCGCACCGGCCAAGTTCCGGACCGTGCGGTGCCGCGAGACGCGTCAGCGCCAGAACGGCTTCACGTCGAGGAGCTCGGCCCGGGCGTCCGCGGCAGCCTCAAGCAGCTTCTGTGCCCCGGGATCGTCCGGGCCCGGCATCGGCGGGCCGGACAGGCTCTCGGTCATCGCGCGCGCGGTCTCCTGATCGTTCAGCACGCCGAGGTGGTCCTGAAGGTCCGACAAGGCGGCCCCGAATTTCTCCTGCCGCCGCCGGGATTTCTTCTTGTGAAAGAGGCCGGCGAAGAATTCCGCGCCGTAGCGCAGCTTCTTCGCGGCGATGCGGGCACGGTGGCGGGTATGGGGGTCAAGCTTTTTGAGGCCGCGGCCGCGCTTCTTGAGCCGCAGACGGGCCCTGTCGAGCACGCGGGCCGCAAAATCGCGACCGTCCTCCTTGGCCGCCGGCTGTGCCGCCCAGGAGCCGGCCTCGATCCAGCCGGCGAACTCGATGATGAGGCCGCGCCATTGCGGGCTCTCCAAGGTTGCGAGAACCGCGTCGTAGGCGCGCTCCCGCTCCGCCTCCGCCCGCTCGCGCAGGCCGTCGAGACCCTGATCATCCGGACGCTCCTCGACAAGGGTCGGCAGCGTGTGTCCGAGGAACACATCGAGGTTGCGGGCATGGCCGAACGGCTCGGTCACCCGCTTGATCTCGTCGTTGAAGCCCTCCGCCCGCGGATCGCCCTCCAGCATGGGCGCGAACAGTGACAGGGCCGAGCGCAGCCGGCGCAGCGCCACGCGGATCTGATGCAACGCCTCGGGTGCCCGGCCGCCCTCAAGAAACGCCGTCTCGTTGAGGCGCATGTGGCGCAGGCAGGCCCGCGCGACGCGCCGAAAGACGTCGCCCGTGCTCGCACCCTCCGGGAGGTCCAGGATCTCGGACTTGGCGATGGATGGTCCCTTGCCGTCGAGAAGCGCGAATCCGACGGCACTCTTGGCCTTCACCGACAGGCGCAGGGGCACGCTTTCGGCGAGCGCCTGAGCGACCAGGAAGAGGTCGGCCGGATCGCCCTCCTGAAGTTCCAGCTCGACTTCACAGAGCGACGCATCGCCGGTCGGAGCTTCGACACGGCCCTCGTCCAGGGTGACGAGGATCTTCGACGCGCCTTGCTCGACCGGGATCTCACGGCGCCTGACCACGGTGGAGAACAGACGCTCCAGGGGCGCATCGGCCTCGCGCAGGACCTGCTCGGCTGCGGTCCCGGCCCAGGCCGCCGGGTCCGGCGTCTCGCCGACGATCTCGGATTCCCACTCGGCCCGATTGAACAGGCCGACATCGCCGCGGCCCGCCTTCACGGTCTGGATATGGCGGCTACCCTTGGCGCGCACGCGCAGGGTCAGGCCAGCCGCCCTGAGGTCGCGGCCCGGCGTATCGTAGTAGGTCGTGACCAGAAGCTCGGGTTCCAGGGCCGCAGCGCCCTCCAGCCGCGGATGGGCGGCGAGTGCGGTCAGGTCCGGACCTGCGCAGTCGAGCTTCAGCTCGATCTCGCGGGGCTCTGCCGGGGCGGCGCTATCGGTGTCGCTCATGCTCTCCTCTTTGTGACCTGCCTTGCCGGATGGCGCGAGGCACTCAGCCGGTTGCATCGAAGGGTCGCGCTGATGCCACTTAGGCTCGCCATCCGGTGAAGCATGCTGAGGGACACAGACGCTTTCACGGCATCAAGCAGGGCGCAAGAGCATCGCCGTATGCGGATGAGGCATGTTGCGCCGCGTTAAAAACGCGCTTTCCCAAAACCGAATCGCGTGGCAAAACAAATTGTCCACAATCCAATCCGCCTTTCTCGCTCCGGTCCCGATCGTCCGGAGGCTCGCGGTTCGATGTTGAACCGGTGAGGCAGACTTCCCTTGCTACGAGAGTGGTGCGCCCGGCGTGGACGGTAGCACCGCGGAGATCATCCGGTCGGTGGCTGCGTTGAAGACCCTCCTCGTCGGCGTGATCGGGCATGTCGATCACGGCAAGACCGCTTTGGTGCGTGCGCTCACCGGGATCGAGACGGACAGGCTCAAGGAAGAACAGGCCCGCGGCGTATCGATCGTCCCGGGCTTCGCCCTGCTGTCCTCGGACCAGGGTGAGATCGACCTCGTCGACCTGCCCGGTCACGAACGATTCGTGCGCGCCATGGTGTCGGGCGCCACCGGCATGCGGGCCGTCCTTCTCGCCGTCGATGCACAGGAAGGCATCAAGCCGCAGACCGTCGAGCATCTGGAGATCGCCCGCCTGATCGGCGTGCGTCGCGGCGTGCTGGCGCTGACCAAGACGGATCTCGCAACGCCCGACGCGATCGCGGCGCGGTCGGCCGAGATCGCCGCCGCGGCGTCCCGCGCCGGTCTCGAGGCGGGTCCCGTCATCGCAACCTCCACGATCACCGGTTCGGGCTTCTCAGAGCTTGCCGCGGCTTTGTCGGCGCTGCTCGTCGAAGGCGAGCCCAGCATCGACGACGGCTTTCCATATCTGCCAGTCGATCGGGTGTTCTCGCGGCCGGGCTTCGGTACCGTCGTGACCGGCACGCTGCGACGCGGCCCGCTCGCGGTCGGCGACACCGTTGAGATCGCGCCCGGCGGCCGGACTGCCACGGTCCGCGGCCTCCAGATTCACGGCCGTCCGGTCGAGCGCGCCGAGCCCGGGCGTCGGACCGCCGTCGCCCTGCGCGGCATCGGCCTCGACGAGATCGCCCGGGGTCAGGCCCTGTCGCTGCCGGGCCTGCTCGCGCCGAGTCATTGGCTCGATGTGGCGATCACGGCCGCGGCCAGCGCGGAGGCAGCGCTGGCCGCTGGCACCAATTGCCGCCTGCTGGTCGGCACCACGGAGGTCGAGGCCCGGCTGCGACTGCTCGACCGCGACGCGCTCGAACCGGGCGCGAGCTGCCAGGCGCAGCTGCACCTCGCCGAGCCGGTTGCGGTGCCGGCTCGGGAGCCCTTCGTCCTGCGGCTCGATTCCCCGGCGGCGACGGTCGCTGGCGGCCGCGTGATCGACCCGGAAAGCCGGCGGCGGCGGCGCAACGATCCGCGCGTGATGGTTGATCTCGCCAAGCTCGCGACCGGCCGGCCGAGCGAGGTGATCGCGGTCCGTCTCGGGCAGGCCGGCGCGGCCGGCGCAGTGCTGCCCGAACTGGCTCGGCTCGCGGGCGTGGCCCCGGAGCGCGCTCGGGCATTGCTGGTCGAAGCCGGCGCGCGGGACGTCGGCGAGCGGCTCATCGGGGCCGGAGCCTTCGAGGCCCTTCGCACCGGCGCACTGGCAGCCCTGTCGCAGCACCATCGTGACAACCCGATGGAGCACGGAATTACGATCGAGCGCCTGTCCCGCTCGCTGTCCCTCGCTGAAGCGCTCACCGCCACAATCCTGCGGGCTCTCGCCGCTTCAGGTGCGGTCACCCAGGCCGGAACCCTGTGGCGGCGCGCCGATTTCGATCCGGCTCGGAACGAAAGCGAGGCCGCGCGCCGGCTGGAGCAGCTCTTCCGCCGCGCCGGCCTCAACCCGCCGGACGAAAGCGACGCCGTGGGTCGCGACGTGCGCCGACGCGAGGCCCTGACATATCTGGTCGGAGCCGGCACGGTGATCCGCGCTGTCGATCGCGTGCAACGCCGCGCGGTGCTGTTCCACCGGGAGGCGGTGGCGGGTGCCCGGGCGCGTCTTGCCGAAGCCTTTCCTCACGCCACCACGGCCGAGTCGGGCTTCCTGGCCCGAGAGGCCGGCGCGACCCTGGGAATCTCGCGCAAGTTTTCGATTCCCCTCCTCGAGCACCTCGACGCGGTCGGCTTCACCCGTCGGGCGGGGGATCGCCGGGTGATCGTCGGTTTGGAGCCGGACTCCACCGGCGAGGGTTCGGCCTAGAAATCCTCGCCGGGCCAGTCGCCAGGACCAGGTTCGTAGCAGGTGTATCCGATCAGGCAGTTCGGGTTGTCCCGGGTCGGGCGAAACGCGCGTTTGGCGATCTCGGTCGGCTCGCAGAACGTTCGGTCCCGGACGAATCGATCGTAGGTCATGCCGCCGGTTCCGAGCACCAGGGCACCCCGCGCCTGGATCAGCCGCATGGTCTGCTGGCAGGTCATGGTCGTGCTGGAGAGTCGCGTCTGCGCTGCGGCTGGGGTCGCGGCCAGGATCAGCGCCGCGGCAATCCGGATCTTCATCGCCTTCGCCTGTCGTCTGCGGGAAGATATGCGAACAACCCGACCGGTTCGGGCACTGCTCCCGTGTCGGTTCTCCACGTCGGCCGGCGGGCGACGGCTGACGCCTCGAAAAGCTCGGCCTGGACTGTACCGGGCTCCGGACGGCGCGCCGATGGCTCGATCCGGGCCGGCTGCGCTTGTGTCCGGCCGGAGGGATCACCGAGGCGGGGCCGAACACGCGTGTGAGCCATACCAAGGGCCAGGCAGCTCAGGGCCGCGAGTTCCTCGACCGGGGGGGCCTGACCGACCGAGAGGTGATCCTTGTCCACCGGCGACGGCGAGCAGCATGTTTCCCGGATCCGCCCGGCCAGCGGATCAGGAAGTGGGTCTCAGGCATCGCGCGGGAACCGCTGGATATTCCAGGCTGCCGAGCCCGTGGCCACGGGCATCAACGGCTTGCGGCTAGGCGCGAAGGACTCGTAGATCGGCAGGTGGCGGGCAGCGCAGGTCTCCCAGGTGTGAGCGCGGGCGACTTCGCGGCCGGCGTTGCGAAACTGTGCACGGCGCGCGGGCTCCAGGCTCGTGCGCATCGCCGATGCGATCGCACCGGCATCGTCAGGGTCGGCCGTGAGGGTCTCGACCAAGGCAGGGCCATCGACGCCGGACGACTGCGCCGAGATGATCGCCGGTGTCCCGCACGCCATGGCTTCCAGGACGCAAAGGCCGTAGCTGCCGGTCAGGGATGGCGCGATCAACGTGTCGGCGATTCGGTAGAGGCTTGGCATGTCCGCCTGCGTCATCGGTCCGGCGCGAATCACAGGCTGGCCCGGACCGATCGCCAAGCCCGCGCGCTCGAGCAAGGCGCAGCACCGGGCCTCGTAGCCCGCATGGTCGGCGCGCGCGTCGCCGCCAGCCACGAGGAGTTGCGCATCCGGGACAAGCTGACGGATGGCCGCAAAAGCCTCGATGATCGTGAGCGTGTTCTTGCGCAGCGCAAACCCGCCTACGCTGAGGAAGACGGGCCCTGCGCCGAGCCCGAGCCGGCGGCGCAGATCACCGTCGCCGGATTCAGGCTCCGGCCGGTACACCGCGCCGTCGACACCATGGCCGATCATGTCGGCCCGCATCCCGAACTCGGCCAGCAGCTCTGCGGCTCCGGTCCGGCTGACGCAGAGCAGCCGGCCGGCATCGACGATCGCGCGCTCCTGCCATTGTGCGAGCTGGGACTCGGCAACCATCGTGACGTGATGCACCGTACGCACGAAACCGGGAATGAGGCGGCGGCGGGTCAGGGTCGCCAGCGCGTTGCCGCTGATGCCGCATTGCGCGTGAAAGATGTCGAAGTCGCACGCCGCCGGCGTCGAGAAATGGGCGAGGTAATCGGCGATCCGAGTACCCACCAGGGCAGCGGCCGTTCCGGTCACCGGCTTGGCCGACACCGAAACAACCGGGCACCTTGCGTCACGGAAGAAGCCGCGCCCGCTGGGATCCGGGGCGTGGACCACGGCCTCGTGCCCGTGTGCGCAGAGCGCTTCGCCGAGGGCGAGCGCATGGACCGTGCTGCCGCAGGGTTCGGTCGAGCGCGTGAGGATCGCGATGCGCAAGCTGTCGACCAAGGGACGACCTGTCGTGGCTCGCAGCCGGTCCGGAGTCGCGCCCGAAATTCCGAACCGCGTTCTCCGCCGCCCTGCCGGAGATCCGCAGCAGTCTCGACGCATGGTTCGTGCCGCGTGGGGCTCTCGACGCCGGCCTGCACCATCGGTCTGTCGCCTGACACCGCCCGCAGCCGACGGACGCAAGCAGCAGGATCAGTTTTGCCCGCCCGGCCATCCCGATCCTCGGCGGCCGAGTTCGATAATTTTGTGTTACGAATTCAACGCGCATTAAAGCGAAGGACGGAACCCCACTTTGCAGGCGGGTGTGTCAGATTGTATCCGTTGCTCACGAGAGCCGGAGCAGTCGGTCCCTTGTCCCAGACTATGAACAGCGTTGGTCCCGCCCGGCCGCTCCGGAAGATGCTGCGCCGGCTTGGTGTCCTCTGTAGCCTCTTGGTCGTGCCAACGGCCGTCTTGGCCTACGCGGACCTGCTTCCGGATTCGCTGGATCTTCTCGGACTCGACCTGCGGGAAAGCCCGGACTTGCCGCATGTTGCGCGCCAGATCGCGATCGGCGCGCCGTTGAAGATCGTGGCCTTCGGCTCGTCATCGACGGAGGGTGTGGGCGCTTCCAGCCCGGCCAACGCCTACCCGGCGCGTCTCCAGATCGATCTGCGCAAGAAGCTGCGCGGGATCGACGTCGCCGTGATCAACCGCGGCATCGGCGGTGAGCACGTGGACGACATGCTGGCACGCCTTGATCGGGATGTGATCGCGGCCGAGCCGCAGTTGGTCATCTGGCAGACGGGGAGCAACGATCCCCTGCGCGGAGTCTCGATCGACCATTTCCGTGAGGCCACGGTGGCGGCGATCCGGCGGATCCGTGAGGCCGGCATCGATGTCGTGCTCATGGAGCCGCAATGGTGCCCGAAGCTCGAGGCGACGCCTGGTTCGTCGCGGTTCCTGGACGCGGTGCGCAGCATCGGGGATGAGCTCGACGTGCCGGTCATCCGCCGGGCCGACCTGATGCACGGCTGGGTGCGCGAGGGAAAGCTGACCGCGAAGCAGCTGTTCGCCTCCGACGGCCTGCACATGGCTGATCGCGGCTACGCCCTTCTCGCCGAGGCGGCGGCGCAATCGATCCTGCAGGATGCCGGCAGCACGCAGACGGCCGAGGCCGTCGCGGAGTAAGACCTCTTTTATCGCCACGGATGCGGGTGCTGCTGCGCGGTCATCGTGGATCGGCGGCTGGACGCCGCCGACAAGGCTCCCCATCTCGGCGCGATCGAGAGCGGAGCCGAATCTTGAGCCAAGACGCATTCAGGCATGACGACCGGGGCAACCCGCCTCAGATGCACGCGACCACCATCCTGATGGTCCGGAAGGGCGGCCGTGTCGTGCTCGGCGGCGATGGTCAGGTGAGCCTCGGCCAGACGATCGTGAAGGGCAACGCCCGAAAGGTCCGGCGTCTCGCGAAGGGGGCGGTGATCGGCGGGTTCGCGGGTGCCACGGCCGACGCCTTCACGTTGTTCGAGCGCCTCGAAGCGAAGCTCGAACAATATCCCGGCCAGCTGACCCGGGCCTGCGTGGAGCTGACGAAGGACTGGCGGACCGACCGTTACCTGCGTCGCCTCGAAGCGATGATGCTGGTCGCCGATCGCGACGTAAGCCTTCTCCTGTCGGGATCGGGGGACGTGCTGGAGCCGGAGAGCGGCGTGATGGCAATCGGTTCGGGCGGTAATTATGCGCTCGCGGCCGCACGCGCCTTGGAAGATGGCGAACTCGACGCGGAGGCGATCGTGCGCCGCGCCATGGCGATCGCAGCCGAGATTTGCGTTTACACGAACGGCAATCTCGTGATCGAAGCGCTCGACGCGGCCTGAACCGCCGCAGCAATCCATCCTGCGAACGCGCATGATCAAAACACCGTGACGCGCGAGACTTAAGGCGAACGAGCAGTTCCGTGCGTGCCGGTCCGCGGTTTCGACCGCAGACTGGCGGCGCATCCTGTTCCCGATCATAAACGAATCCATCAGCGACATCTTTGCCAAGATTGCGGATACGCGCTGAGGCAATTAATATCTTTGCGCCTGGACCAAAACTCATATTCGCGCAAGACTTGCCCAATGAGATCTCGGGCATGGCATCCGCTTGCTCATCAGGTGCCCGGCCAGTCGGCCTGCTGACGCTCGCAATACCTGACTCGCATAGTCTCGGCCTGGCTGCGGATCGACAGACGTTCACGCCTGCGAATCATTGTCGATGTCTTCGAGCGCTCACCCAGCCTGCACGAAGTAAGACAAATTTTACACGGTACAAATTAATACGTTCCCGCGAGATCAGCAATTCGATGATGTCGTCGCCTAGTAGGAACTGCAGGATGCGCTTCATCAACGATATTGGGATCGTAACCAAGCTCTCGGTTGCCTTCGGAACACTGACCGCAGTCACCATTGGCATCAGTGCAGTCGGATACAGTCGTTTATCATCGATCGAGCACACCAATGGTTTGACGGAACACACCTATAAAGTTCTGACGGAACTCGAAGGCCTGACCATGTCGATGGTCAATCAGGAGACCGGTCTGCGCGGATACCTCCTGTCTGGAGATCCGAAGTTCCTCGAACCCTTCCGCGCGGGCCAGAAGGCCTACACGGCCGTCATCGCGTCGGCGAGGTCGCTCACCGCCGACAACGCCGAACAGCAAGGGCGCCTCGACGCTGTCGGCCGATCCGCTCAGACGTGGTCGGACGTCGCCGCGAAGGAGATCGCGCTCGTCGAGGCGGGCAATCTCGCGAAGGCCCAGCAGCTCGAGGCCGGAGGCGCCGGAAAGGCGTCGATGGATGCGTTGCGCGCCAAGGTCGACGACGCCGCGCAGGCGGAGCGGGATCTCCTCGCCATCCGGAGCAGCGCGCAGGCGCAATCCTTCAGGACGGCCTACCTCACGAGCATCCTCGGCAGTGCGGCCAGTGTCGTGATCGCAGGTCTGCTGGCGATCCTGGTCTTCGCGATGCTCACACGGCCTCTGAGCCGGCTGGTCGCCGTGCTTCAGCGGATGGCGCGGGGCGAGATCGAGGCGCAGATCGCCGAGGCGCAGCGCGGCGACGAGATCGGCGCCGTGGGGAAGGCCGTGGAGGGCATCAAGGCGATGGTGGCCGAGAAGGCGGCCGCGGACGCTGAGACGAAGCGCAAAGCCGATGCGGCGGCGGCGGCCGAACGGCGGAAGACCATGATCAAGCTGGCGGACGACTTCGACCGCGCAATCGGCGGCATCGTCGGCATGGTCTCGTCCTCGGCCACGCAGTTGCAGGCCACCGCCAGGACCATGTCGGTGACCGCGACCGAGACGTCGAGCCAATCGACCACCGTGGCGGCCGCGGCGGAGGAAGCCGCCTCGAACGTCAACACCGTAGCGGCCGCAGCCGAGGAACTGGGTTCGTCCGTCCAGGAGATAGGCCGGCAGGTGAACGGCTCGGCTCAGCTGGCGCAGCGCGCCGTCAGCGATGCCGACCAGACCGGCGCTCTCGTCCAGGAGTTGAGCGGGTCCGTGGCCCGGATCGGCGATGTGGTCGGCCTGATCTCCAACATCGCCGGACAGACCAATCTGCTGGCGCTCAACGCGACCATCGAAGCCGCCCGGGCCGGCGCGGCGGGCAAGGGCTTCGCCGTGGTGGCCGCGGAGGTGAAAGCGTTGGCCGAGCAGACCGCCAAGGCCACGCATGAGATCTCCGGCCAGATCGCTCAGATCCAGGCCTCGACGGGGCAGGCCGTGGCGGCCATCGGCGGTATCACCGGTCGCATCCGTGAGATCAGCGGTGTCGCCACGTCCATAGCGGCAGCCGTCGAGGAGCAGGGCGCGGCCACGCAGGAGATCGTTCGGAACGTCGCGCAGGCGGCTCTCGGAGCCGGCGAGGTGACGACCAACATCTCCGGCGTCGCCGGCGCGGCCGAAGAGACGGGTGCCGCGGCCGATCAGGTCCTCGGTGCAGCCTCGGAATTGTCGCGCCAGTCCGAAAGCCTCACGGCCGAGGTCGGGCGCTTTCTCGAGACCGTGCGGGCGGCGTGAGAGCGCCGCCAGGATTGATCGCGTTGATCGGCGCACCTCCCGGCGAGAGGAGACCGGGAGGTGCAGATTGGAGCGCTTCGATGACCGATGGGCGAACCACGCGTCCAGCTGAATTCAGGCGGAAACCAGTGTAGATCCCGCTAGTGAGTTAACGGGCTTTTGAACAATTAGCGCCATTTTTCTCCAACCACGCCTCGGGGTTGGAATACAATGCAAATCGGCGCAAAACTCCTGGGCTTTGTGGCGGCCTGCAGCCTGACGACGCTGGTCGTCGCCGGTGTCAGCGTGGCGACGCTCCAAAGCTTCGAGCAGTCGTTGACGCGTGTCGAGAATGCCTCGATCCGCGCACTCAACGCCGCGAACTTCAACCGCCTCGCCGCCGAAGTCACTATGGACTCGCGCGGCGTCTACGCGTCCGCCGACCGGGCCGAAGCGGCGAAATATGCCGCCGGCCTTCGCAAGAGCTTGGCCGACATGGACGCGCTGCGCGCCGCGTGGGCGCCACTGGTGACCGAGGCCGAACGACCGCTCTTCGACACGATGACGCGCAATGCCGACGCCTTCCGGGCGCTGCGCACGACCCTCGCGGAGGCGGGGGAGACGGTGAGCCCCCGCGCTGCCGCCGAGCTCGGCTTCAACGACGCGAACCGTGCCAACCGCAAAGCCTTCCAGGCGAGCATCGATACCCTGGTGAACCAGGGGCGTGCCGAGATGGCGGCCATCAAGGGCGAGACGCAGGCGCTGTTCCAGGCGCGGACGCTGCTTCTCGTGGGCCTCGCCCTGGCCGGAGCCCTGATCTGCGGCGCGCTCGGCCTGCTCGTGGGGCAGCGCCAGATCGCCCGGCCGCTTCGGGCGGTCTCGGATGCGATCCAACGCCTGTCGCGCGGCGATCACGTCCTGCCGGCCATCAAGCCCAGCCGCGACGAGATCGGGGCGATCTGGGCGAGCATGCAGGTCTTCAGCGCGACCATGCGGGACGCCGAAGCCCTGCGACAGGACAACGAGCGCATGGGCGTCGAGGCGACGACGCGCAAGCGGGCCGAGATGTCGGGTCTCGCGGACAGGTTCCAGGGCAGCATCGGCGGCCTCGTCGATCATCTCGCGGGCGCTGCGGCCGGGATGGAGCGCACCGCCGCCGCGATGGCCGGGAACGCCGAGCACACCGGCGCGCAGTCGCAGGCGGTGACACGCGCGGCCGAGACCACCGCGCACAACGTCGAGGCGGTCGCGGCCGCCACGGAGGAACTCGCCGCCACCGCGAGCGAGATCGGGGTTCAGGTGACCCAGACGTCCACCGCCGCCGAGAGCGCTGTCGAGGCGGCGCGGCGGACGCGCACCAGCGTGCAGGCGCTGGCCCGCAGTGCCGACGGCATCGGGCAGGTCGTCTCCCTCATCTCGACGATCGCGGGCCAGACCAACCTCCTGGCGCTGAACGCTACGATCGAGGCCGCCCGGGCCGGCGAAGCTGGCCGCGGCTTCGCTGTCGTCGCCACCGAGGTGAAGGACCTCGCGACCCAGACCGCCAAGGCCACCGAGGAAATCGCCGGCCAGATCGCCGCCATGCGCGCCGCGACCCACGAGGCTGTCGCCGCCATCGAGGAGATCGGTGGCACGATCGAGCAGGTCCACGGTATCGCGCTCGGCGTCGCCGCGGCGGTGGAGGAGCAGCAGCTCGCCACGCAGGAGATTGCCCGCAGCGTGTCCGAGGCCGCGAGCGGCACCCGGTCGGTCACCGAGACGATGGCGCATGTCCTCGAGGCCGCCCGCCAGACCGGCGCCAGCGCGGCCGAGGTGCTGGACGCGGCCGCCGACATCGCGCGCCGCTCCAACGGGCTCGGCGGCGAGGTCGCCGGCTTCGTGGCACAGGTGCGCGCCGCCTGAGCCGCGGCGCCGCTTCGAAGCGATATTGCATTGCAGCGCAGGGGCCCGTAGGGTCCGGGCATTCGCAAGGACCCGGTGAAAGCCCGGGTGGCTCTTCCGGCCGCCGATCCGCCGGACCACGCATTCGAGACGCTGATCGCTCCGCCCAAGCCTGCGGACACGCGTCCCGTGCGGAACTTACATGTCACACACAGTATCGAGACTGGCCGGCCTCCTTCACGGGTGGAGGTCGAACGTGCGTGCCGACGCCTTGTCGGGAATCGTCGTCGCGCTCGCGCTGATCCCGGAAGCCATCGGGTTCTCGGTCATCGCCGGAGTCGACCCGAAGGTCGGCCTCTACGCCTCGGTGGTGATCGCCTGCACGATCGCATTCGCGGGCGGCCGCCCGGCGATGATCTCGGCGGCCACGGCCGCCACCGCGGTCGTGATGGTCGACCTCGTGCGCGAGCACGGCGTCCAGTACCTGTTCGCCGCCACCATCCTGATGGGGCTGATCCAGATCCTCGCGGGCCTGCTGAAGCTCGGCCGGCTGATGCGCTTCGTGTCGCAATCGGTCATGACCGGCTTCGTCAACGCGCTGGCGATCCTGATCTTCCTGGCGCAGCTTCCGGAGCTGACCGGCGTCACGCCCGCCACCTACGGGCTGATCGCCCTGGGTCTCGCGATCATCTACGGCTTTCCGCGGATCACGCGGGCGATCCCGTCACCGCTCGTGGCGATCGCGGTGCTGACCGCGCTGACGGCGGCGTTCCACCTCGACGTCCGGACGGTCTCGCATCTGGGCGCCCTGCCCTCGGCGCTGCCGAGCTTCGCCCTGCCCGATGTGCCCCTCACCCTCGAAACACTGCAGATCCTGCTGCCCTACGCGGCGACCCTGGCGGCGGTGGGGCTGCTGGAAAGCCTGCTCACCGCGCAGATCGTCGACGACATGACCGATACCGGCAGCGACAAGAACCGCGAATGCATCGGCCAGGGTGTCGCCAACATGGCCTCGGCGGTGTTCGGCGGCATGGGCGGCTGCGCGATGATCGGCCAGTCGGTGATCAACGTCTCGTCGGGGGCGCGCGGGCGGCTATCGACGCTGGTGGCCGGCGCCTTCCTGCTGGCCCTCCTCGTGTCACTGCAGGGCCTGCTCGCCGTCGTTCCGGTTGCGGCGCTCACGGCGGTGATGATCATGGTCTCGCTGAACACCTTCTCATGGCGCTCGCTGGCGCAGCTGCGCACCAACCCCCTGCCGTCCTCGACGGTGATGCTGGCGACCGTCCTGGTCGTGGTGGCAACCCGCGACCTCGCCATCGGCGTACTGGTGGGCGTGCTCCTGTCCGGCGTGTTCTTCGCCGGGAAAGTGTCGCGGCTGAGCGGGGTGACATCCGCGCTTTCCGCCGATGGTGGGACCCGGACCTATCACGTCACCGGCCAGGTCTTCTTCGCCTCGGCCGGGACCTTCACGGAAGCGATCGACGTGCTTGAGCCAGTCGAGCGCCTCGTCATCGACGTGCACGCCGCGCATTTCTGGGACATCTCGGCGGTCGCCGCCCTCGACCGCACGGTCCTCAAGGCTCGCGCGCGGGGACGGAGCGTCGAGGTGATCGGCCTCAATGCCGCCAGCGCCACCCTGGTCGAGCGGTTCGGCACGCACGACAAAGCCGGCGCGGCGCCGTCGCTGGCAAGCCATTGAGGCGGCTATTCGCGCGCGCGCGGCCTCTTGCGCGCGGCGGCGCGCGACCCCATTCCCGCGAAGGGCCAGCGTTTCGGGCCGGGAAACAGGGATGGCTAAGCGGTGACGACGTTCTCTCCGCGCGAGATCGTGTCCGAACTCGATCGCTTCATCGTCGGGCAGCACGACGCCAAGCGCGCCGTCGCGATCGCGCTGCGCAACCGCTGGCGCCGCCAGCAGCTCACCGGTCCGCTCCGCGAGGAGGTGGCGCCCAAGAACATCCTGATGATCGGCCCGACGGGCTGCGGCAAGACCGAGATCGCCCGGCGCCTCGCCCGCCTCGCCAACGCGCCGTTCCTGAAGATCGAGGCCACCAAGTTCACCGAGGTCGGCTATGTCGGCCGGGACGTGGAGCAGATCGTCCGCGACCTCGTGGAGGTGGCGATCGGCCTGACCCGTCAGGTGAAGCGCGAGGGCGTGAAGGCCAAGGCCGAGGCCGCGGCGGAGAACCGGATCCTCGATGCGCTGGTCGGGCCCACCGCGAGCGCCGCCACCCGTGACAGCTTCCGCCGCAAGCTCCGCAACAACGAGCTTGATGACAAGGAGGTCGAGCTGGAGCTGGCTGCCGGCGCGCCCGCCGGCATGCCGATGTTCGAGATTCCCGGCATGCCGGGCGCGTCCATGGGGGCGATCAACATCGGCGACATGCTGGGCAAGGCGCTCGGCGGCCAGCGCGGCAAGCCGCGGCGGATCCTGGTGCGGGACGCCTACGCGCCGCTGATGGCCGAGGAATCCGATAAGCTCGTCGACGACGAGGCGCTGGTGCGCGAGGCGATCCGCGAGGTCGAGAACAACGGCATCGTCTTCCTGGACGAGATCGACAAGATCTGCGCCCGCGAGGGCCGCGCGTCCGGCGACGTCTCCCGCGAGGGCGTGCAGCGCGACCTGCTGCCGCTGATCGAGGGCACGACGGTCGCCACCAAGCACGGCCCGGTGAAGACCGACCACATCCTCTTCATCGCCTCCGGCGCCTTCCACGTCTCGAAGCCCGCGGACCTCCTGCCGGAATTGCAGGGGCGCCTTCCGATCCGGGTCGAGCTGCAGCCGCTCACCGTGGACGATTTCAAGCAGATCCTGACCACGACCGAGGCGAGCCTGATCAAGCAGACCGTCGCCCTGATGCAGACCGAGGGCGTGACCCTCGCCTTCACGGAAGACGCGGTGGACGCGCTCGCCCGGGTTGCCGTCGAGGTGAATTCCTCGGTGGAGAATATCGGTGCCCGCCGTCTGCAGACGGTCCTGGAACGGGTGATCGACGAGATCTCGTTCACGGCGACCGACCGGTCGGGCGAGACCGTCCCGATCGATGCCGCCTATGTGCGCGCCCGGGTGCAGGATCTCGCGGCCAACGCGGATCTGAGCCGGTTCATCCTGTGAGCATCCTCGGGCGGGGCGCCCCGTCCGCAGTCGGGCTGTCGGTCGCGGCCCTGGTCGCCGGCATGGTCTCGCTTCAGTGCGGGGCGACCTTCGCCAAGAGCCTGTTCCCGGCCATCGGTGCGGCCGGGACGTCCGCGCTGCGGGTCGGCTTCTCGGCGCTGATCCTCATCGCCGTGTGGCGGCCGTGGCGGCGATGCCTGCCGGCGCGGGAGGCGGGCTGGATCGCGCTCTACGGTTCGGCCCTGGGATTGATGAACCTGCTGTTCTACCTCGCCCTGGCGCGGCTGCCCCTCGGTCCGGCCGTGGCGATCGAGTTCGCGGGGCCCCTGGCCGTCGCGCTGATCGCCTCGCGGCGCCGGTCCGATTTCCTGTGGATCGGCCTTGCCGTCATCGGGCTGATGCTGCTCCTGCCGATCGCCACGACCGACGGGCTCGATCCCGTCGGCGTCGCGCTCGATCTCGGGGCGGCGCTCGCCTGGGCACTCTACATCCTGTTCGGCCAGCGCGCCGGCCGGGTCGATGGCGGCCAGGCGGTGTCGCTCGGCATGTTCACCGCCGCACTCGTGGCGGCACCGTTCGGTGTGGCCGAGGCGGGTGCGAGCCTTCTCGCGCCTGAAATCCTGCTCTCCGGGCTGGCGGTCGCGATCATGTCGAGCGCCCTGCCCTACTCGCTGGAGATGGTGGCCCTTCGGCGCCTCGACCGGAAGAGCTTCGGCGTGCTCATGAGCCTGGAACCGGCCGTCGCGGCCTGTGCCGGCCTCGTGCTGCTGGGCGAACGAATCAGCGCCGTACAATGGCTCGCGATCGGCCTCGTCATCGCGGCCTCAGTGGGGATCACGGTCGGTTCGCGGCGATCGGCGCCGCCGGTGGCGATCCTGGAGACGTGAGCGGCGGTTACTTGCCGGCGAGAACGCGCGAGGCGACGTTGATATACTTGCGACCGGCTTCCTGGGCGTGGAGCACCGCGTCGCCGAGATTCTCCTCGTCGCGGACGCTGGCAAGCTTGATCAGCATCGGCAGATTTATCCCCGCGACGACCTCGACCGATCCGCCGTTCATGCAGGAGAGCGCGAGATTCGACGGTGTGCCGCCGAACATGTCGGTCAGCACCACCACACCCTCTCCGGTATTGACGCGACAGACCGCGGACATGATGTCCCGTCGTCGCAGCTCCATATCGTCCTCCGGCCCGATCGTGATCGTTTCGATCTGATCCTGCGGGCCGACCACGTGCTCCAGAGCGGCCTTGAACTCGGTCGCCAGCAGCCCGTGAGTGACGAGCACCATGCCAATCATCGACACGTGTTCCAACGTCCTGTGTGTGCTGCCATGTTGTGCATCGCACAGCCCCCCACAAGGCGAACGCGACTTTTTTGCCCGGACATCGCTGTAATCATGCCATGGCTGCCTCGTGCGCGCCATGGGGGGATACCACCGTTGCGCGACTCGGCACACCTGTGCGGCTGCGAAGTCACGGCTGCCCTTTTCGCAGCGCCGCACGAATGATCAGCGGCGCGAGGCCCGCGGCACGCACGCCGACGTCGAGCGTGACCTGCGGGAGCTTGACCCCGAGCAGGTCCACCGGATCGATCGGTTCGGGCAGGCGCGGCACCTCAGGAACCAAATCGACGGCGAGGTGCAGAGCCGTTTCGGCGCAGGGCACAAGACCGAGATCGGTGAGCGACAGGATGCCCTGTCCCCGCACCTCGACCCGGCCGGCCAGCGCGGGATGCGGCCGGGCCACGAGCCGTGTGCCCTCCCGTGCGCAGATGACCCGGTCGTCCGCCACGAACGTCCCGTCCTCGGCAGATGCGAGAAGCAGTGCCAGACTTGTCTTCCCGGACCCGGACTCGCCGCGGACCAGGATCCCGGCGCCGCCGAGCGTGCAGCAGGCGGCATGGAGCGTGATCATCAGGCGTGAAGCTGGCGGGGCGCCGCCGGCAGGCGCACGATGAAGCGCGCGCCGCGGATTGTCGGCTCGCCATCCTCGTCGGGTGCGCCGGGACGGTTCTCGGCCCGAATCGTCCCGCGATGCGCCTGGACGATCTGGCGCGAGATCGACAGGCCCAGGCCCGAATTCTGGCCAAAGCCCTGCTCGGGCCGGTCGGTGTAGAATCGCTCGAAGATCCGCTCCAGCGCGTGCTCCGGAATGCCCGGTCCCTCGTCCTCGCAGATCAGCTCGACCTCGCCGCGAACCCGACGCAGCACGACGCGAACCTTCGCGTCCGACGGCGAGAACGAGCGTGCATTGTCGAGGAGGTTGTTCACGACCTGTCCGAGCCGGCTGTCATGGCCGATGATCGTGAACGGCGCATCGAGGTCCGATGCCGTCGCCTCGACGTCGAGCTGAATGAGGCAGTCCTTGGGCCGGCGTCGCTCGTTGGCGACCGACACGACCGTGGTGAGAAGCCGCCGCAGGTCGACCCGGCGCGCCTCCGCGCGGGCGAGCTCGGCATCGAGGCGCGAAGCGTCGGCGATGTCGCTGATCAGCCGGTCGAGGCGCTTCACGTCGTGCTGGATGATCGCCATCAGCCGGCCGCGCGAATCATCTGTCTTGGCGAGCGGCAGAGTCTCCACGGCGCTGCGCAGCGAGGTGAGCGGGTTCTTCAGCTCGTGGCTGACGTCGGCTGCGAAGCTCTCGATCGCGTCGATCCGCCGGTAGAGCGCCTGAGTCATGTCGCGGAGCGCTCCGGACAGGTGGCCGATCTCGTCGGTGCGCTCGGTGAAGTCCGGAATCTCCTCGCGGGTCTTGATGCCCATGCGCACCTTCTCGGCAGCCTCCGCGAGGCGCCGCACCGGGCCCGCAATGGCGCCCGCGAGCAGGAACGACAGCACCACCATCACGGCCGAGGCGACGAGGAACACCTGCAGAAGGCCGAAGCGTTCCGAGGCGATGACGCGGTCGATGGCGTCGCCCTGCGTCGAGATGAGCAGGGCGCCGCGGACCGAGCCGGCCCGGTGGATCGGCACGGCCACCGAGACGGTGGTCTCGCCGAGTTTGTTGCGCCGGACGAGGCTGCCGCGATTGCCGCCGAGGGCGGCCTGGACTTCGCGGAGCGAATGGCCGTTCACCGGACCGGTCTCCTCGGCCTGCTCGGTGCGGCTGCGGAACAGGCCACCCAGCTTGGTTTGGACCGTCTCGAAGGCGGATTCGAGCATACCCGGCTTGTGCGGCTTGGGCTCGAGCGGATCCGGCCGGCCGGCGTCCCCGCGCTTGAACAGGGTGCGGGTATCGAACAGGAGGCCGCCCTCCTGATCGTAGACGCGGGCGCGATTGCCGGTGGGGGTGACGAGACGCGAGAGCAGCGGCGCCACCTTCTCCGGGTTGAGCGAGAAGGCGAGCGGCTGCGATTCCTCTTCCGCCGCCTCGCCGGCCTGCTGCTGGAGCAGCTTGTCGGGATCAATGCGGATGGTGTCGGTATCCACCGACGCGGAAGCCGCGATCGCCCCGGCGATGATCTCGCCCTGTATGGCGAGGCTCTGGATCCGGGCTTGGATGAGGCCCTGGCGGAACTGGTTGAGGTAGAGGAACCCGACGAGCAGCGCGATCAGCCCGACGAGGTTGAGGACGACGATGCGGCGCGTCAGGCTCGACGAGGCGCGCTGGCCGACCGCGTCCCAAAGGGCGCGCGGCCAACCGAGCGGACGCGACAGGGCTTGGGTCAGCGAGGCGCGGGCCGGGGCATCCTCGGCCTGGGCGGGCATACGGGTGGACATGCGGCGGATCCTGAAGATCACGCCTCCTTGAACCGGTACCCGACTCCGTAGAGCGTCTCGATCATGTCGAAGCTCTGGTCCGTCACCTTGAACTTCTTCCGCAGCCGCTTGATGTGGCTGTCGATGGTGCGGTCGTCGACGTAGACCTGGTCGTCGTAGGCCGCGTCCATCAGGGCGTTTCGGCTCTTCACCACGCCGGGACGCTGCGCCAGGGCCTGGAGGATCAGGAACTCCGTCACCGTCAGGGTGACCGCCTCACCCTTCCAAGTGCAGGTATGGCGCTCCGGGTCCATCATCAGCGCGCCGCGCTCCAGCGAGCGTGCGGCGATCTCCTCGGCACCGCGCGGCGTGGCGCCGGGCGCCTCCTTGGCGAAGCGGCGCAGGACCGCCTTCACCCGCTCCACGAGCAGCCGCTGCGAGAACGGCTTATGGATGAAGTCGTCGGCGCCCATCTTGAGGCCGAACAGCTCGTCGATCTCCTCGTCCTTCGAGGTCAAAAAGATCACGGGAAGGTCAGATTTCTGCCGCAGGCGTCGGAGAAGCTCCATCCCGTCCATGCGGGGCATCTTGATGTCGAAGATCGCGAGATCGGGCGGCGAATGCCGCAGACCGTCGAGGGCCGAGGCGCCGTCCGTATAGGTCTGGATGCGGTAGCCTTCGGTCTCAAGCGCGATCGACACCGACGTGAGGATATTCCGGTCGTCGTCGACGAGGGCGATGGTCGGCATGCGCGGTCCCTGACTGAACGGGCTCAAGCGCGGTCCCGGCTCAACGCACAGGCCGCGCCACGTCCCGGCCCCCGAGGGGCAGGCGGACACGCGAGAAAGGCCGTTTTCGGCGCAGCCCGGCTCGCGCAAAGGGACAGGTGCTTTAGTACGGCCAATCGGAAAAAGCGAGCGGCGGTCATAGCTTGGCCGTAACGCCCATCGATCGCGGCCGATCTGACGCGGTCCCGATGCCTCGCGCGCTGCCGGCCGCGCCGCTAAAGTGCTGGCGGACAACAGCGACGCTCGCAACACGGGAGACTGCGCGGATGAGCGAGAGGATCGAGGCCGGATCCGGACCGAGCGGTCCGGCGCGGCCGCTCCCGGCCGAGGCAGCGCCGTTCGACGCGATCGGCCTGTCGCGCATGCTTCTGCGCAGCATCCGCTCGGGTGCGCTCGCGACGCTCGATCCGGACGGAACGCCCTTCGCCTCGCTCGTCACCATCGCCACCGATTCGGACGGCACGCCGCTGATGCTGCTGTCGCGTCTCTCGGCCCATACCCGCAACCTGCTTGCCGATCCGCGCTGCTCGCTTCTGTTCTCGCAGGGTGGGAAGGGAGACGCCCTGGCCCATCCCCGGCTGACCGTGGTCGGGCGCGCCGCCCAGAGCACCGAGGCCCGTGCCCGGGCGCGGTTCCTGGCCCGGCACCCGAAGGCCAAGCTCTACGCCGATTTCCCGGATTTCGGCTTCTTTGCCCTCGATCCGTCGGCCGGCCACCTCAACGGCGGCTTCGCCAAGGCGGCGACTCTGACGCGCGACCAGCTGCTTCTCGATCTCGCCGGGGCTGACGCAATCGTGGCGGGCGAGCGGGGCGCTGTGGAGCACATGAACGCCGATCACGCTGACGCGCTGGCGCTCTACGCCGTCGGATCCGGCACGGACGCCGGCCTGCCTTGGCGACTCACCGGACTTGACCCGGAAGGCATGGACCTGATGGCCGGTGACCGCACTGCGCGGGTCCTCTATCCGGAGCGCGTCAGCGACATGGGTACGCTGCGCAAGAGCTTGGTTGCCATGGCCGCGCAGGCCCGCACGACCGGCACTGAAGCCTGAGAGCGCAACGACTTCACGAGGGGCATGGCGAAAAGTTGCTGGATGCCCCATATCGGCAGCATGAGTGAGACCCAGACTGATACCTACCCCTTCAGCCTCGATGTCGAGCCGGTCGGCGAGAGCGGCTCGTTGTTCCAATGGAGCATTCGCAAGCACGGCAAGCTGCACCAGCGCTCGGACCGGAAGCATCCGACCGAGGCCAAGGC
Source organism: Methylobacterium sp. PvR107 (assembly GCF_017833295.1). Taxonomy (NCBI): domain Bacteria; kingdom Pseudomonadati; phylum Pseudomonadota; class Alphaproteobacteria; order Hyphomicrobiales; family Methylobacteriaceae; genus Methylobacterium; species Methylobacterium sp. PvR107. The sequence goes on along the minus strand of NZ_JAFIBW010000001.1, from coordinate 4,699,049 downwards.
GCGCTCGCACGGCGAGGCCGAGATCGAGCGCCTGATCCGCGATCGCGGCCGCTGAGCGGTCGATCGCTGTTCACGGCCTGAATCGTCCTTCACCCGGGGGGCCGGACCATGCCGGCCCCCGTGGGTTTACGCGTCCGAGCCGACCCGATCGGATCTCTGCGTCATCCCAGGGCCGCGCAGCGGACTCCAGGATCCAAACCCGCCGGCGGGCCAAACCTTTCATCGACGGTATGTCTGGACCACCGGCCCTGCTGCGTAGTCCACGAATGACGGGGCTGGAGCTTCGACCCGGCCGGTGCGTCCTCCGGCGTTCAGGCCGCGCTTGGCGCCTTCCCGCTGCGCTGCTATCTCGCGCGTGAGCCGCTCCATCCGAACACGTCCCGATGTCAGACGGCGCGCGCCGGCGCGCGCCCGAACGGAATGCCGATGACAGCCCCGATCGAATCCATCCGCAACTTCTCGATCGTCGCGCATATCGACCACGGCAAATCGACCCTGGCGGACCGGCTGATCCAGGCCACCGGCACCGTCGCGTTGCGCGACATGTCCGAGCAGATGCTCGACTCGATGGATATCGAGAAGGAGCGCGGCATCACCATCAAGGCGCAGACAGTGCGCTTGGAATACAAGGCACAGGACGGCAAGGATTATGTCCTGAACCTCATGGACACGCCCGGCCACGTGGATTTCGCCTACGAGGTCTCGCGCTCGCTGGCCGCCTGTGAGGGCTCGCTGCTGGTGGTCGATGCCTCGCAGGGCGTAGAGGCGCAGACCCTCGCCAACGTCTACCAGGCGCTCGACGCCAATCACGAGATCGTCCCGGTCCTCAACAAGGTCGACCTGCCGGCGGCTGAACCGGACCGGGTGAAGGAGCAGATCGAGGAGGTGATCGGCCTCGACGCCTCCCAGGCCGTGCCGATCTCGGCCAAGACCGGACTCAACATCGAGGCGGTGCTGGAGGCGATCGTTACGCGCCTGCCGGCGCCGAAAGGCAACCGCGATGCGCCTCTGAAGGCGCTGCTCGTGGACAGCTGGTACGACGCCTATCTCGGCGTCGTGGTGCTGGTGCGGATCATCGACGGCACCCTCAAGAAGGGCATGACCATCCGCATGATGGGCGCCGACGCGGTCTACGGCGTCGACCGGATCGGCGTGTTCCGGCCGAAGATGGCCGATATCGACGCGCTGGGACCGGGCGAGGTCGGCTTCCTCACCGGCTCGATCAAGGAAGTGGCCGACACCCGCGTCGGCGACACCATCACCGAGGACAAGCGCCAGACCACCGACATGCTGCCGGGCTTCAAGGAGGTCCAGGCTGTGGTGTTCTGCGGCCTGTTCCCGGTGGACGCGGCCGAGTTCGAGAACCTGCGCTCGGCCATGGGCCGGCTCCGGCTCAACGACGCCTCGTTCTCGTACGAGATGGAGAGTTCGGCCGCTCTCGGCTTCGGCTTTCGCTGCGGCTTCCTCGGGTTGCTGCACCTGGAGATCATCCAGGAGCGGTTGGAGCGCGAGTTCAACCTCGACCTGATCTCGACCGCGCCCTCGGTGGTCTATCGCCTCCAGATGCGCGACGGCGAGGTCAAGGAACTGCACAACCCGGCCGACATGCCGGACATCATGAAGATCGAGACGATCGAGGAGCCCTGGATCCGCGCCACGATCCTGACGCCCGACGAGTATCTGGGCGGCGTGCTGAAGCTCTGCCAGGACCGCCGCGGCGTCCAGATCGACCTCAACTACGTCGGCAAGCGCGCCATGGTGGTCTACGACCTGCCGCTGAACGAGGTGGTGTTCGACTTCTACGACCGGCTCAAATCGATCTCGAAGGGCTACGCCTCCTTCGATTACCACGTGTCGGATTACCGCGAGGGCGACCTCGTGAAGATGTCGATCCTGGTCAACGCCGAGCCGGTGGACGCCCTCTCGATGCTGGTCCACCGCACCCGCGCCGAGTCGCGCGGCCGGGCCATGTGCGAGAAGCTCAAGGACCTGATCCCCCGCCACCTGTTCCAGATCCCCGTCCAGGCGGCGATCGGCGGCAAGATCATCGCCCGCGAGACGATCAAGGCCCTGTCCAAGGACGTGACCGCCAAGTGCTACGGCGGCGACATCTCGCGCAAGCGCAAGCTGTTGGACAAGCAGAAGGAAGGCAAGAAGAAGATGCGTCAGTTCGGGCGCGTCGAGATCCCGCAGGAGGCGTTCATCGCGGCGCTGAAGATGGACGATTGATCGGCGCTTGGACGTCCGGTCCGTCATTCCGGGGCCGCGAAGCGGAGCCCGGAATCTAGAACCGTCGCGCTGCTCAGATCGAGCACGGTCGATCGTTTGGGCAGGTGCGGCGGCTCTCGCCTTCGGCGAGCCGCGGAAGGACGGCGTCCTTGCGCAGCTCCGTCAGCCCGGCGGCAGCACGTCGATCTGGATGCCGGAATAGTACGCTGCCAGATTGGCAATGTCCGCGTCGGTCAGCTCCTTGGCGACCACGTTCATGATCTCGTTCTGCCGCTTGCCGTCGCGGTATTCGCTGAGCGCCTTGACGAGGTAGGGCTCCACTTGACCGGCGAGGTTCGGCGCCTCCGGCAGCTTCGACAGCCCGTCCATGCCGTGGCAGGTCTGGCAGGCGGATGCGCGCTTCCGGCCCGCGGTCGCATCGCCGGCCTGCGCCGAGAGCGGGATGAGAGTGGCGATCAGGACGAGAAGCGGTCGGATCATCGGCTGGGCTCGGATCGCGCAACGGTGCTCACCTCCCCCTTTTGGGGAGGCGTGGATGTAAAGGCGGTGTAGGATCGAGCGGCGCGGTGCCGTTCGCAACCTCCCCTTCCCCGCCCCTCCCCGCAAGGGGGAGGGGAAAGATCGCAGGAAGCTACTTCTCGTAGGAGATCCGGTAGATCGCCCCGGCGGAATCGTCCGAGACCAGCAGCGAGCCGTCGAGCATCACCGCGACGTCCACCGGGCGTCCGAGATACTCGCCGTCGCCGGTGAGCCAGCCCTCCGCGAACGGCTTGACCGACTCGACCTTCCCGTCGGCCCCGAGCTTGGCGAACATCACCCGGGCGCCCACCGGCTCGGTGCGGTTCCACGAGCCGTGCTCGGCGATGAAGATCCCGCCCTTGTACGAGGCTGGGAACTGCTTGCCGTTGTAGAAGGTCATGCCGAGATCGGCCGCGTGCGGCGGCAGCTCGGCCATCGGGGCGACGGCGTCGGCCGGCGGGGCTTGGTCCTTGTACTCGACCGTCCGGACCGCGCCGCCGCCGAACCAAGGGAAGCCGAACGTCTCCCCCGCCTTGGTGGCGTGGTTCAATTCGCCCGGGGGCTTGTCGTCGCCCATCCCGTCGACCTGATTGTCGGTGAACCAGAGCGTCTTGTCGGCATTGAAATCCATGCCCACGGAATTGCGGATGCCGGTGGCATAGACCTCGCGGTTCTTGCCGTCGGCGTCGATGCGGATGATGCCGCCGATCCCGGTCTTCTTGTAGAGGTCCATCTTCTCGGCGGGCGGGACGTTGTAGGGCTGACCGAGGGCGATGTAGGTTTTGCCGTCCGCACCGACCCGGCAGACCCGGGCGGTGTGGTTGAAGCTCTCCTCGGCCGCCGGGATCAGCTCACCCTGCTTGACCAGCACGCCGGCGGCGACATCCGGATTCTCGTAGAAGAACTCGGCGGCCGGGAAAGCGAGAACGCGGTTCTGCTCGACCACGGTGAGGACGCCGTCCTTCGAGAAGCAGACGCCGTTCGGGATCTTGAACTCGATGCCCGGAGCGAAGGGGCGCACCTCGTCGGCGACCCGGTCCTTGTCGCGGTCGGTCACCGTGTAGATCTTGCTCTTGCGCGTGCCGACGAACAGCACCCCGGCATTGGGACCGACCGCGATCGAGCGGGCATCCGGCACGACGGCGTAGAGATCGATCTTGAAGCCGTCGGGCATCTTGATCTTCGACAGGTTCTTGCGGATCGCATCCGCGCGCCGGCCCGTCTGCGGGACCTCGGCAGCGGCCTGGGTGTTGGTGCTGTGAAAGCCCTGGAGCTTCTCCAGATCGTCGGTCTTGGCCTTGGTCTCGGCAGGGGCGGCGCCCTGCGCCAGGACGGGCAGCACCGTCGCCGGCACGGCCACGCTCGCGACGAGCGCAGCGAGAAGCAGAGATCGCATCGATAATTTCCTCCCGGCGGCCCTTGGACCAGGGCATCGCCGGACAGAAACGATAGAGGCGCGCGAGAGACCGGCAAGCGGCCCCGGTGACGCGGCCCGGACCTTGTCGCCTCGTATCGGGACTCCGGGTGCCGCCTCGAGGAGGCTGGCCGTTCCGTCATCAGGATCAACGCGCAGTGACCCAAGGCCGCTCGCCCTCGGAGAGTTCGGCGTTGCCCTGGATTGCTTCGCTCCGCGCGCAAGGACGATGCGGCCGATCCGGTCGATCGGAAACGGTCTCAGGCGACCTTGCGCGGCACGAGGCGCTCGCTGCCGAGGGCGGCATCGGCTCCCGAGATACCGGCCTCGGTGTACTCGGCGTCCTCGTTGACCCGCCAGACGTCGTGCCGGCGCCGGCCGCAGAGGATGTTCTCCACGGTCAGCATCGCGGTCATCATCGCGTGGTCCTGGTTGTTGTACTTGTGCATACCGTTTCGGCCGACGAGATGCAGGGTCGGGAAGTCGCGCTCCAGTTCCCGCCGCACGGTGGCGACGTGGGCTGCATAATCCTCGTCGTAGACTGGGTAGGCCTTCGGCTGGCGGACCACGCAGGCATCGACCACGTCGGCCGGATCGATCAGGCCGATCTGCCCGATCTCGCGCTTGGCGAGCGCCACCAGCTCGGAATCGTCCGCGTTCCAGAGACCGTCGCCCTCGAAGCAGAAATACTCCAGGCCCAGGCAGGTATGGTCCGCATCCGGCACCATCTCGGGCGACCAGGAGCGAAAATTCTGGACGCGGCCGACCTTCACCGACGGATCGTGGATGTAAATCCAGTTGTCGGGGAAGTTCTTCTGCGACTTGGCGATCAGCGCCACGGTGACGAAGTCGCGATACTTCAGTGCCCGGGCGTTGAAGGTGCTGAGAGGCCGCGGCCGGATCGCGTCGACCAGCTCGCGCACCGGCGCAGAGGAGATTACGTGCCGGGCCGTGAAGGTCTCGCGGCTGCCGTCGGCGCGACGGGCCGCCACCGTCCAGATGCCGGTGCCCGCATCGTAGCTGAGGGAATCGACGCTGCGGTCGAGGTGGAGCTTTCCGCCCTGGGCCTCGATCTTGGCGGCCGCCGCCTCCCACATCATGCCGGGTCCCCGGCGGGGATAGCGGAACGATTCGATCAGCGTCTTGATGACGGGGCCTCCGGTCTTGGCCGGCTTGCGCAGGCCGAGGGAACGCTTGATCCCGTCACGGATCGCCGCGCCAAGATCGAGGCCCTTGATGCGCTGCGCCGCCCAATCGGCCGAGATCGCATCGCACGACATGCCCCACACCTTCTCGGTGTAGGTCTTGAAGAAGATCGAGAACAGGCGCTCGCCGAACTGATTGCGGACCCAGGCATGGAAGGTCTTCGGGTCCTGCGTCGGCCGCAGGCGTGCGTAGAGGTACGAGGCGACGCAGGCCGCACTGGTGAACAGGCCGAGATTGCGGAGTGCTTCGAAGGCCTTCAGCGGGTAGGCGTAGTACCGGCCGCGATAATAGATCCGCGACAGGCGGGGCCGTTCGATGAAATCGTCGGGGAGCATCTCGTCCCAGAGATCGACCACGGCCTGCGACTTCGAGAAGAACCGATGGCCACCGATATCGAACAGGTAGCCTTTGTACGAGACCGTGCGCGAGATCCCGCCCACCTGACCGGGGTCCCGCTCCAGGACGGTGACGGACCGACCCTGCTTCGACAGCAGGTAGGCGGCGGTGAGGCCCGCGGGCCCCGCGCCGATCACCAGCGTCTCGGTGTGGTGGCTCATCCCCTGCTCCGGCAATTCGTGGGTCGCACGACGCGCGAAGCGCCGACCTGCCGGGAGCATGGGTCGTCGTGGTTAAGGAATCGCTGGCAGGACCCTCGGACTTGCGCCGGCGGACATGGTCGCCGGCCGTGTCCCGCGCTCGGGAGCGCGGCAGACGCCCGGCCTTCCTTGACCCTGCGTTAAGCACGCCTGCGCGACGATGCGCGCCAAGGCACCCGCCGCCCGACCCAGGGTGACCCATCGTGACCGCCCCAGCGCAGACCATCACCCGGGCGCTCCCACGCCTCGACAGCCGCATCGTCCTCTGGGTCGTGATCGCGTTGTGCGTCGTGACCATGAGCACGCCCCAGGCCGTCTGGGACACGATCCAACACCTGCGCGTGCCCGATACCGACGACGCCATGCGTCTCGTCGAGGTCCGGGATCTTCTGTCCGGGCAGGGCTGGTACGACAACGTTCAATCCCGCTTCCTGCCGCCGGCCGGCGTATTGAGCCATTGGTCGCGCCTCGTCGATGCGCCGATCGCCGGGATGATCCTCGCGCTGAGTCCGATCGCCGGCCCGGCACTGGCCGAGGGCCTGACGGCCGCGCTGTGGCCATTGCTGCTGTTCGGGCTGTACGGCTGGGTGCTCTACCGCGGCGTCCGCCACAGCTTCGGCGAACGGGCCGCGCTTCTGGCGGTCCTTGTTGCGACCCAGACATTCGGGGTCACGACCCAGTTTCAACCCGGACGGGTCGACCACCACAACGTCCAGATGATCGCGCTGCTCGGCTTGGCCGCCTGCATGATCCGCGGGGGTTTCCGCAGCGGACTGATCGGCGGCGGTTCGGCAGCCCTGTCCCTGGCGATCGGGTTGGAAGGCCTGCCCTCCGTCGCGGTGGCGACCCTGTATCTGGTCGGCGACTGGTGCCTGCGCGGCCGGCCTGCGCGGCCGACGCTGTCCGGGTTCGGCTTCGGGCTCGGAGCCGCGGCGCCGGTCCTGTTCGCGGCCCAGACCGCCCCAGACCAGTGGGCCGTTCCGCGCTGCGACGCGCTCTCGCCACCCTGGCTCTTCCTCGCCTCGGCCGGCCTGATCTTCGTCCTTGGCGCCACATGGGCTGGCGACCGCCTCGCCACGATCCGCGCGCGCGCCGCCCTCGCGGGGCTGTGCGGCGCAGTCATGCTGGCGGCCTTCGCGGCGGCATTCCCGGCCTGTCTGGGCGGCCCGTTTCCGGGGATGCCGGCCCTGGTGCGTGACCATTGGCTGCTGACAGTCAACGAGATGGCCTCGGTCCCGAAGCTGATTGCCGGAGGCCAATGGGAAGCGCTGGCCTTCCACCCGGTCGTGGCGCTCGCCAGCCTGACAGCCGCCTGGCTGGCCTGGCGCGGCTTGCAGCGGCGCGCCTGGACGGTCGCGGCGCTCTTCCTGTGGCCCGGCCTGATCCTCGGCGTCTTCCAGTTCCGCGGTCTCTACATCGCCTCCGGCTTCGTGCCGCTGGTCGCGGGTGCCGTGCTCGACCGCGCCCTGACGCAGGCTGAAGAATCCGGAACTGGCGCGCGCCGATGGGGCTTCGCACTCCTCGGCGGCAGCATGGTCAGCACCCTGTGGATGGCGCCGGCGCTCCTGGGCGAGGTTCTTCTGCCAGCCTCGCGCACGGCACCCGATCCCGGTGGCGCGGCGGCGTGCCAGAGCGATACGGCGCTGAGGCCCCTCGCTGCCCTACCGCCGGGTACGATCCTGGCGCCGATCTTCCTGGGACCGTCGATCCTGCTGCGCACCCCGCACAGCGTCGTAGCCGCCCCGTACCATCGCGCCATATCGGGGCTGGAGGCGGCAATCGAGGGACTGGGCGGCACCGAGGCGGATCTCGATCGCGTGCTGACGGCGCTCCGGATCCGCTATCTCGTCGCCTGCCCGGCCCGGCCGGCCGACGACCTCCAGGCCGAGCCCGCCTTCGCGACCCGGCTGGCCCGCGGCGCGGCGGAATCCGCCCGGCTGGCACCCGTGGCGCTGCCCGGTCCGCTCAAGGTCTGGCGGGTGACACGCTGAGCGTCAGAGCAGCCGCCGGTCGAGCCGGATGATCCGGCACAGATCGCCGGCCTGGGCGGGCGGCTCGTGGGGCGCGCGGATCAGCAGCGCCTCGGAGCGGCCGAGCACCGCCAGCATCGAGGAATCCTGACGCTGTTCGGGCGTCGCCACGGGAAGTTGGCCCGGATCGAACGCGAGGCTCGCCCGCATGTAATCGGCGCGACCGTCGTTGGCCGGGAGATCGCGGCCGAGCGTCGCCGGCTCGCTACGATCGGCCCCGGCCTGCGGGTCGCCCTGGAGCGCGCGGATCGCCGGAATGACGAACAGTAGGCCGCAGACGATGGACGAGACCGGGTTGCCGGGAAGCCCGATCACCAGCATGTCGCCGAGGCGGCCGTGCATCAGCGGCTTGCCGGGCCGGAGCGCGACGCGCCAGAAACCCAGTTCCAGCCCTTCCCGGGCGAGCGCCGCCTGGACGAGGTCGTGATCGCCGACCGAGGCGCCGCCGAGCGTGATCAGCAGGTCGGCCCGCGCCCCGCGCGCGCGCCGGAAGGCGTCCTCCAGGGCGCCGTGATCGTCCGCCGCGATGCCCAGATCGATGATCTCGGCACCGGCCTCGGCCGCCAGGGCCGCGAGCGCGAGGCTGTTCGACGCGACGATCTGATCCCAGGCCGGCGTCGCGCCGGGCTCCACCAATTCGTCTCCCGTCGCCAGGATCGCGACCCGGGGCCTGCGCCGGACCGACAGGCACGGGTGGCCGGCTGCGGCCGCCAGGGCGAGGCGGCGGGCATCGAGGCCGAGGCCCGCCGTCAACAGGGTGTCACCCGCGGTGAAGTCCAGGCCGGCCCGGCGGATGAAGCGGCCGGGCTCGACCGCTTCGAGGACACGGACAATACCGTCCTCGGCGCGCGCATCTTCCTGGATCAGGATCGCGTCGGCGCCGTTCGGTACCGGCGCGCCGGTGAAGATCCGCACCGCCTCGCCCTCTCCGACCTGCCCGGTGAAGCCGTGACCGGCCGCGCTAGTGCCGATGAGCCGCAGACGGGCGTCGATATGGTCCGCATCGGCGCTGCGCACCGCGTAGCCGTCCATGGCCGAGGCGGGAAACGGCGGCTGGGTCCGCGACGCGACGATGTCGGCAGCGAGCGTGCGGCCGGCGGCCTGGGCCAACGGCATGGTCTCGGCTTCCACCGGGCCCGTGACGCTGGCCAGGACCCGCGCCAGCGCCTCGGCGACCGGAATCAGGCCGCTCATACGGCAGGGGCCCGGTAGGTGCCGGACCGGCCGCCATCCTTGGCGGTCAGCCGGATGCCCTCGATCCGCATGCCGCGATCCACGGCCTTCACCATGTCGTAGACGGTCAGACATGCCACCGAGACGGCGGTGAGCGCCTCCATCTCGACGCCGGTCGGGCCCTGGACCCGGACCTCGGCGGCGATGCGCAGGCCGGGCAGCGCGTCGTCGGGCTCGATCTCCACCCGGACCTTCGAGAGCAGCAGCGGGTGGCACAGGGGGATCAGCTCGTGGGTGCGCTTGGCCGCCATGATGCCGGCCAGCCGCGCGGTGCCGATCACGTCGCCCTTCTTGGCGTCGCCCTCGCGGATCAGCGCAAGGGTCTCAGGCTTCATCACGATGCTGCCCTCGGCCCTGGCGGTGCGGTCGGTGGCCGGCTTGTCGGTGACGTCGACCATGTTGGCCGCGCCGCTGGTGTCGAGATGGGTGAGCGTCGTGCCCGGCTGCATCGCTCAGCCCTTCTTCCGGGCCTTGCCGCCCTTGGTGTCGGAGCCTTTGGCCTCGCCGTCCCCGAAGAGCAGCGCGCGGGTGGCCTGCATGACGTCGGCCTGACGCATCAGGCTCTCGCCCACCAGCACGACGCCGAGGCCGTTCTCCTGCAGACGCGCGACGTCGGCATGGCCGCCGATGCCGCTCTCCGCCACGGCGATCCGGTCGGCCGGGATGCCGGGTGCGAGGCGGATCGCCGTCTCGAACGAGACCTCGAAGGTCTTGAGGTTGCGGTTGTTGATGCCGATCAGCGCCGTGCCGAGTGGGACCGCCCGCGCGAGCTCGGCCTCGTCGTGCACCTCGACCAGAACGTCCATCCCGAGGAGATCGGCCGTTTCTACCAGCGCCACCGCCTCATCGTCGTCGAGGCAAGCCATGATCGCCAAAATGCAGTCGGCCCCCCAGGCCCGGGCCTCGTAGACCTGGTAGGGCTCAAACAGGAAGTCCTTGCGCAGCACCGGCAGCCTGCAGGCGGCCCGCGCCTGGGTCAGGTATTCCGGGCGCCCCTGGAACGATGGCTCGTCGGTCAGGACCGACAGGCAGGTAGCGCCGCCCTGTTCGTAGGCGGCGGCCAGGGTCGCTGGGTCAAAATCGGCACGGATCAGGCCCTTCGAGGGCGAGGCCTTCTTCACCTCGGCGATGAGCGCCGGGCGCCCCTCGGCGCGGTGGGCGCGGATCGCCGCCGCGAAGCCGCGGACCGGATCGGCCTGCGCCACCTTGCGCTCGAGCTTGGCGAGGGGCACGCGCAGCTTGGCTTCGGCGATCTCGCGGCGCTTATAGGCCTCGATCCGGGCCAGCACGTTCGGCCGCTCGGGCGGCGCCTCCGCGACGGTCTCGTGGGTCGCCTCTTGCGTGAGCGAGCTCATCGGCCCTCCTGCCCATTGAAGCGGTCGTTCGAGGCCTGGACGAGGCGGGCAAGGGTCGCCCGGGCTGCCCCGGAATCGACCGCATCCTGCGCCCGCGCGAGCCCGTCCGCCAGGGTCGGCACCTGACCCGCGACGACAAGTGCCGCCGCCGCATTGAGAACCGCGATGTCCCGGTAGGCGTTGCGCGCCCCCGCCAACACGGCTTGAAGCGCCTTGGCATTGTCGGCGGGATCGCCGCCGCGCAGCTCCTCGGGCGAACGCAGGGGCAGCCCGAGGTCGCGGGGATCAATGGTGAAGCGGGTAACGCGCCCACCTTCCAGAGCGACGACCCGCGTCGGCCCGGTGACGGTGATCTCGTCGAGCCCGTCGGACCCGTGGACGGTCCAGACGCGACGGCTTCCGAGTTCGGCCAGAACCCGCGTGAGCGGCTCGGCCAGCGCCTCCTGGGCGACGCCGAAGAGCTGGTAGGCGACACCAGCCGGATTGCTCAAGGGTCCCAGCAGGTTGAAGATCGTTCGGACCGGCAGCTCCGAGCGGATTCCGGCCACGTGGCGCATGGCCGGGTGGTGGGCCTGCGCGAACAGGAAGCACAAACCGGCCTCCGCGAGGCAGCGCGCCTGGTTGTCGGCATCGAGCCCGAGCCGGACGCCGAGGGCCGCGAGCACATCGGCCGCGCCGGAGCGCGATGTCGCCGCACGGTTGCCGTGCTTGGCCACCGGCACGCCGCAGGCCGCAACCAGGATCGCCGCCAGCGTCGAGACGTTCACGCTCCCGGAATGGTCGCCGCCCGTGCCGACCACGTCGATGGCATCCGCCGGCGCGGCGACGCGGGTCATGCGGGCGCGCATCGCCTCGGCCGCGCCGACGATCTCGTCGACGGTCTCGCCGCGCACCTTGAGGGCAATCAGGAACGCGCCGGCCTGAACGGGCGTCACCTCGCCCGACAGCAGGTCGTCGAAGGCCGCGCGCGCCTCGGCACGGTCAAGGGCGAGGCCCCCGGCGACCTTCGCGAGATGGGGTCTGAAACTGTCCATGGATTCTATCGGAGGGCCGCCCCGGCGCCCGGCCGTCAATGCACGTCGGCGCGGGTCCTGTCACGCGCCGCGTTCCACGCCGCAGCGAGATCGAGGAAGTTCTTCACGATCTCGCTGCCGTGCTGCGAGCGGATGCTCTCCGGATGGAACTGGACTCCGTGAAGCGGGCGCTCGGCATGCTCCAGCCCCATGATCAGGCCGTCCGCCTCGGCGGTGACCCGAAGCGTCTGCGGGCAAGTCGCACGGTCGACCACCAGGGAGTGGTAGCGTGTCGCCTCGAAGCTGTCGTTCAGGCCGCGGAACAGGCCGCTGGCCCCATGGCGGATGGTCGAGACCTTGCCGTGCAACGGCAGGGGTGCCCGCACCACGTCGCCCCCGAAGGCCTGACCGATCGCCTGGAGCCCGAGGCAGACGCCGAAGATCGGGACTTCCTCGGAGAGGTCCCGCACCACGTCGAGGCAGATCCCCGCCTCGTTCGGCGTGCACGGGCCGGGCGAGAGCACGATCGCGTCCGGCGCCCTGGCGCGGATTTCGGGGACGGTGAGCGCGTCGTTGCGCACGACATCGATCGCGCCGCAGAGCGGCCCGATCAGATGGACCAGATTCCACGTGAAGGAATCGTAGTTGTCGATGACGAGGACATTGGGCATCGCGGCGGCACGCTCGGGCATGCAGGCGATGTGACCGCTCGAGGGAGGCCGGTCAACCGGGCACGGCTTGCAAGCCCCCTGCTCAACCCAGAGACCTCATCCTAAGGTGCCTGCGTCGAGATGAGGGCGTGCTCGGGGGAGCAAGGAGCGCGGCCCCTCACTGACCCCGCTTCGCCTGGGCGGCAAACCGCACCGCCTCCTCGGCGGCCCGGAACAAGGCCTTGGCCTTGTTGACGCATTCCTGCTGCTCGGACGCGGGATCGGAATCGTAGACGATCCCGGCGCCGGCCTGGACGTGCATCCGCCCGTCCTTCACCAATGCGGTGCGCAGGACGATGCAGGTATCCATCTCGCCGCGCGCGCCGAAATAGCCGATGCAGCCGGCATAGGGTCCGCGCTTCTCGCGCTCCAGCTCGTCGATGATCTCCATGGCGCGCACTTTCGGCGCGCCCGAGACCGTGCCGGCCGGGAATCCCGCCGCCAGGGCGTCGAGCGGATCGTGACGCGGGTCGAGGTCGCCCTCGACGTTGGACACGATGTGCATGACCTGGCTGTAGCGCTCGATGAAGAACGAGTCGGTCACGCGGACACTGCCGATCCGCGAGACGCGGCCGGCATCGTTGCGCCCGAGGTCGAGCAGCATCAGGTGTTCGGCCCGCTCCTTCGGATCGGCGAGGAGTTCCTCGGCCAGAGCCGCGTCCTCGGCCGGCGTGGTGCCGCGGCGGCGCGTTCCGGCGATCGGCCGGACCGTGACGGTGCCCTCACGCACCCGCACGAGAATTTCCGGCGAGGAGCAGACGATCTGGAAGGCCTCGAAGTCGAGGTAGCAGAGGAACGGCGCCGGGTTGGTGCGCCGGAGCGACCGGTACAGGCTGAAGGCCGGCAGCGTGAACGGTGCCGAGAAGCGCTGGGACAGCACGACCTGGAAGACGTCGCCGGCGACGATGTACTCCTTGGCCCGCGCCACCATGGCGAAAAAGTCGTCGGGCGAGGTATTCGAGACCGGCTCGGGGTGGGCCACAGCCGTGAGATCGATCCGCGCCTCGATCGGCAGCGGGCCCTCGAGCGCCGCCGCCACCCGGTCGAGGCGCTGCAGAGCGTCCTCGTAGGCGGCGCGCGCCGCGATGCCCGCGGCCGGCCGAACGGGAGTGACCACGGTGATGAGGTCGCGGATCGAGTCGAAGACCACCATAACCCGCGGCCGGATCAGGATCGCGTCCGGCACCCCGAGGGGATCGGGATTGGGCTCCGGCAGCCGCTCCATGGCACGGACCATGTCGTAGCCGAGATAGCCGAACAGGCCGGCAGCCATCGGTGGCAGATCCTCGCCCTCCGGCGCGCCGATCGCGCTCTCGGCGATCAGGGCCCGCAGGCTCGCGAGCGGCGCCCGTTCGTCGGGCTCGAAGCGCTCGAGATCGGCACCGCGCGCGACGGCGGCAGTGCCGTCCCGGCAGCGCCAGACGAGGTCCGGATCGAGGCCGATCATCGAGTAGCGTCCGCGGACGGCGCCCCCCTCGACCGATTCGAGCAGGAAAGCCGATCCCGCGTGCCGGGCGCGCAGCTTCAGGAACGCCGCCACCGGCGTCTCGAGATCCGCCACGAGACTCAGCGCAACGAAGCTGGGCTGGCCGGCCTCGTAGCGATCCGCGAAGGCCGCGAAATCCGGAGCCTCGGCCATGCCTCAGTACTCGCCGCCGATCGCACGGCGCAGGGCCGGCGCATCGATCTTCACGCCCGCGTTCTTCTGGACCTCGGCGATGTACTCGGACAGCACGTCGTCGGCGAGCGCGGCCTGGAAGTTCTGCGTGATCGTCCTGTCGCTCGGGCTGTCGGCGACGAAGGCCGGCATCGTCGCGGCCGTGACCTTGAAGACTGCCCGGGAATCGTTCGCCGCCGCGGTCCCGGCCTTGCCGACCGGCGTGGCGAAGATCAGGTTGACGTTGTCGGTCGTCAGCATGTCCTTGGCCTGGTTGCGGGCCAGATCCTGCACCTCCTGCGGATTGACGCCGATCTCCTTGGCGACGTCCTCCAGAGAGGCGCCGTTGTTGAGCTTCTCCATCAGCTCGCGCCCCTTGGCCTGCAGGCGTTTGGCGATTTCGGCGGCGGTCCAGCCGGCCTTCACGCCGTCCTTGACTTGATCGAGCGGCTTGTCGTGGGCGGGATCGATGTTGGTGACGTCGTACCAGACATAGCCGCCGGCCTTGGTGCGCAGGGGCTCGTTGTCGCCGCCGATTTCGGCGCGGAACAGAGCCGGCAGGGTCGTGTCGGGGTCGGGAATGTCGCCGACCTTCCGGCCCTCCGGATCCTTGCCGTTGGGATCGACGGCCTTCACGGCCACGAGCTTGAGCCCGCGCTCGGCCGCGATGTCGGTCAGCGGCTTCGCGCCGGCCCGCTGGTCCTCGATGGCGTCGCGGGTCGTCTCCATGGCGTCGCGGGCGCGGGCCAGGGCGAGGCCCTTGCGGATCTCACCTTCGACCTGCTCGAACGGCTTCACCGTTCCGGCCTCGATCTTGGTCACCCGCAGGAGCACCGTGCCGAAGCGGCCCTGGACCGGCTGGCTGACGCCGCCTTCCGGAAGCGCGAAGGCGGCATCGGCCACCGCCTTGTCGAACAGCTCGCTCTTGGTGAGCGTGCCGAGGGTCAGATCCTTCTCGTCGGTACCGCGCTCGGTCGCGACCGCCTCGAAGGTCTTGGAGCCGTCCTCGATCGCCTTGCGGGCCGCCTCGGCGGCGGCGTTGTCGGGGAACACGATCTGCTGGATCGTGCGCTTCTCCGGGCTGCCGTAGCGATCCTTGTTCAGCCCGTAGGCGGCGCGGGCATCGGCGTCGGTGATCGCCTCGGGCTTGGCCATCGC
This sequence comes from Methylobacterium sp. PvR107, assembly GCF_017833295.1. Classification (NCBI taxonomy): domain Bacteria; kingdom Pseudomonadati; phylum Pseudomonadota; class Alphaproteobacteria; order Hyphomicrobiales; family Methylobacteriaceae; genus Methylobacterium; species Methylobacterium sp. PvR107. The sequence continues at coordinate 4,683,929 of NZ_JAFIBW010000001.1, read as the reverse complement.
TTCCGGGTCGACCACCAGTAGATTGGCGGACCGGAATTCCGGTGCGCGGAAGCCGGACTTGTTGGCCTCGTACCAGGTCTTCAGCTCCTCGTCGGTCGGATCCGGGATCTGGCCCGCCGTCGAGGGCGTCAGCATCAGGTAGGACGCCGCGCGGCGCTCGGTCGTGTAGCGGTGGACCGCCTCGCGCAGGGCGACCGGCACGTGCAGGCCGGACGACACCGCCTCGGCGAGCTGGAGCCGGGCAATCACCGCGCGCTGCTCGCGCACGAACATCCCCTCGTTCAGCCCGGCGCGCTGCAGGGTCTGGTAAAACAGCTGCGGCTCGAACTGGCCCTGCTGATTCTGGAAGCTCTTCTCGTCGTGGATCGCTTTGATCACCGAGGAATCCGGGACCGCGAGGCCCAGATCATGGGTCTTCTGGTCGAGGGCGGCCTCGGTGATCAGCTGGGACATCACCTGCCGGTCGAGGCCGAGCATCCGCGCTTGGTCCGGAGTGAGCGCGCGCTTCAGCTGCGCCTGATAGCGCTGCATCTGGTTCTGATAGGCCGACCGCACCTGCTCGGCCGTGATCGGCGTGCTGCCGACGGTCGCCACGTTGTTGCTGGCGCCGCCACGGAAGAACTCCTCGACGCCGTAGATGCCGACGCCGGCGATGAGCAGCGTGAAGACGACCGTCAAGACGATCTTGCCGAGCCAATGCTGGCTCGCGTTGCGGATGCCCTGAAGCATGGTCTGTGATCGAATACCTTCAGCGGCCGGACCGTTTCCGGACCGGCACTCTTCCTGAGAGCCGACCGCGATAGACCATTCGCGCCCACAGGCAAAGGCTCGGCGTCCGCACTCCGTTTGCGCGCTCAAGCTCGCTCTGGTAGGCCGCGGCAACTTCGGAAAAAGGCCGCGGCGGAAAGAGGGCGGGGAATGACGCAGTCGGGGCGCAGGCCGCTGGTCGCCGGCAATTGGAAGATGAACGGCACGCGGGCGTCGATCCAGGTGGTTGAGGCGATTCGCGAACGCCTCTCGCCGGACCTCGCCTCTCGCATCGACGTGCTGATCTGCCCGCCCGCGACCCTGATCGGCTCCTGCGTGGCCGCCGCCGCCGGCTCCCCGATCGCCATCGGCGGCCAGAATCTACACGCCCGCCCAAGCGGCGCCTTCACCGGCTCGATCTCGGCCGAGATGCTCGCCGATCTCGGCGCGCAATACGTGATCGTCGGCCATTCCGAGCGGCGGGCCTACCATCACGAGACCGACGACGGCGTCCACGCCAAGGCGCTGGGCGCCCGCCGCGCCGGCCTGTGCGGCATCATCTGCGTCGGCGAGACCATCGAGGAGCGCGAGCAGGGCCGCGCCCTCGACATCGTCCGCGCCCAGCTCGCCATCGGCTTGCCCAAGGGCGCGACCGCGGCCGACACGGTTATCGCCTACGAGCCGGTCTGGGCGATCGGCTCCGGCCGCACGCCGACGCCGCGCGACATCGCCGAGGTCCACGCGTCGCTCCGGGAGATGCTCGACAAGCTCGTCGGCGACGAGGCGCAGAAGATCCGCATCCTCTACGGCGGCTCGGTGAAGCCCGGGAACGCGAAGGAGCTCCTGTCGGTCGACAACGTCGACGGCGCCCTGGTCGGCGGCGCGAGCCTCGTCGCCGAGGACTTTCTGGGGATTTGCGCCGCCTACGCGTGAGCGCGCCTTCGCGCCGCGATCGGGAAGCGGAGTGCGGCACTGTCTGAGACCTGTCTCCCGATCGAGCGATGATCCGCGCCGTCATTCCGGGGGGCCGCAGGCGAGCCCGGAATCCAGTCCCGCTGTCGGTGCACGATCTTGACGCGCCGGCGGCTCTAGATCCCGGGCTCCGCCGCAAGGCCCCGGGATGACGGGGAGCAGCTCAAACGCTTCGCTCCGTTCGGGATGACAACCGGAATGAGCCGCGTTCAGATCTTGAACGCTTGGCGGGCCAGCAGTTGCCAGCGCCCGCCGTCCCGGTGCCAGACCTGCAATACGCCGATATGCACCGGGGAGGTCTTACCGTTCGCGGTGGATTCGCCGGTGAAGACGTGGCGCGCGATCGCGTCGTCACCCACGATCGAGACCGACCGGTCGGACAGGGTGATGCTGGGGAAGGAGGCACGCTTGGTCGCGAGCGGCTCGATGAAGGCCGCCTTGTCCTGAACCAGGCCGCTGGAATGGCCGTAGCTCAGACCGGCATGGGTCAGGGCTTCGAGGGCCGGCCCGTCGCCGGCGAGCAGGGCCTTGGTCAGGGCGTCCACCGCCTCCTCCACGGCGGCAACGTCCGAACCGGCGGCCGTCCCGGGAGGTGTCTGCAGCAGGATCGGCGTGGTGAGGGCAGCGCCCAGCGCTGCGCGGCGTGAAATCGGCATGGCTTCCTTCCCGGACGGGACGGCGGATTGGGTGCGCCGTCCTACGGTCCGAGACAGAGCACAGCCGGCTGCGGTGCGCGAGGCCCGCGTGCGACAGGCGCGACCGGATCATAAAGTTGGCGCCGGACCGTGAGTGGTGTATGGCCGGCGCAGATTTGCGGCCGTTGCCGGGAGCGGCGGTCGTCGCGCGCCCTCGCTGGTCCCCGCGACTGGCCGACTCGCGCGAGCCTGAAGACGTTTTCGGAACCCTGATGCAGACCGTCCTGATCGTCGTCCACCTCATCATCGTGCTCGCACTGATCGGCGTGGTGCTGCTCCAGCGCTCGGAGGGCGGCCTCGGGCTCGGCGGTGGCGGCGGCGGCGGTGTCGCGGGCTTCATGACCGGACGGGGCCAGGCCAATGCCCTGACCCGCGCCACCGCGATCCTGGCGGCCCTGTTCTTCGCCACCAGCCTGGTGCTCGCGATCCTGTCGCATCGCTCTGCGGCGCCGAAATCGATCCTCGACACCGGGGCGCAGCAGAATGCGGGGCAGCCCGCCAAGCAGCCGACCGGTGCCGACAATCTGCTCGACACATTGCGCCAGCAGCAGGACCGGGTCCCAGCGACGGCCCCGGCCCAGCCGGCCACCCCGGCGCAGCCGACGGTTCCGGACGCGCCTCAGTCGCGCTGACGCCAGGCGCCCGGGGCGGCGCAGCGTCTCACCCAATCCCGCTGGATCGGCGCAGTGCCGGTCCGTGCCATGCGCGGCGCGATCCCCAGTCCATATACGGGCCGGGGCATTCGCCGTTTGGCAAATGCCTGCACCTTCTTTATGGACCGAGGCCCATGACGCGGTACGTTTTCATCACCGGCGGCGTGGTTTCATCCCTCGGCAAGGGTCTCGCTTCGGCAGCCCTGGCGGCGGTGCTTCAGGCCCGCGGCTACCGGGTCCGGATGCGCAAGCTCGACCCCTATCTGAACGTCGATCCGGGCACGATGAGCCCGACGCAGCACGGCGAGGTGTTCGTCACCGACGACGGCGCCGAGACCGACCTCGACCTCGGCCATTACGAGCGCTTCACCGGCGTTCCGGCGAGCCGGGCCGACAACATCACCACGGGCCGGATCTACCAGGACATCATCGCCAAGGAGCGGCGCGGCGACTATCTCGGCGCCACGATCCAGGTGATCCCGCACGTCACCAACGCGATCAAGGATTTCGTCCTCGACGGGAACGACAGCTTCGACTTCGTCCTCGTCGAGATCGGCGGCACGGTCGGCGACATCGAGGGGCTGCCGTTCTTCGAGGCGATCCGCCAGCTCGGCCAAGAGCTGCCCCGGGGCACCTGCTGCTACGTGCACCTGACGCTGCTGCCCTACATCCCGTCCGCGGGCGAGCTGAAGACCAAGCCGACGCAGCACTCCGTGAAGGAGCTGCGCTCCATCGGCATCCAGCCCGACATCCTGCTCTGCCGCTGCGACCGGGACATCCCGGTCGACGAGCGGCGCAAGCTGGCGCTGTTCTGCAACGTCCGCGAGACCGCGGTGATCGAGGCGCGGGACGTGGCGTCGATCTACGAGGTGCCGCTTTCCTACCGGACGGCCGGTCTGGACCGGGAAGTGCTCGGCCATTTCGGCCTGGAGCACGGCGAGGAGCCGGATCTCGGACGTTGGCGGACCATCGCCGAGCGGGTGCGCAACCCCGAGGGCGAGGTCTCGATCGCCATCGTCGGCAAGTACACCGGGCTGAAGGACGCCTATAAGTCGCTGACCGAGGCGCTGACCCATGGCGGCATCAGCCACAGGGTGAAGGTCAACCTCGAATGGATCGAGGCCGAGGTGTTCGAGCGCGAGGACCCGGCGCCGTTCCTGGAAGGTCTCAACGGCATCCTCGTACCGGGCGGGTTCGGCCAGCGCGGCGCCGAGGGCAAGATCCGCGCGGCCCGCTACGCCCGCGAGAAGCGCATTCCCTATCTCGGCATCTGCTTCGGCATGCAGATGGCGGTGATCGAAGCGGCCCGCTCGCTGGCCGGGATGCCCGAGGCGAACTCCACCGAGTTCGGCGAGACCTCGGAGCCGGTGGTCGGCCTGCTGACCGAGTGGCTGCGCGGCAACGAGCTGGAGCGGCGTGCCGCGGCCGGCGACCTCGGCGGGACCATGCGGCTCGGCGCCTACGAGGCGAAGCTCGATCCGACCTCCAAGATCGCCCAGATCTATGGGTCCGAGCAGATCTCCGAGCGGCACCGCCACCGCTACGAGGTCAACATGGCCTATCGCGAGCGGCTGGAGGCCAAGGGCCTGCGCTTCTCGGGCGTCTCGCCGGACGGGCTCCTGCCCGAGACGGTCGAGCATGTCGGGCATCCGTGGTTCATCGGCGTTCAGTTCCATCCGGAGTTGAAGTCGCGCCCGTTCGAGCCGCACCCGCTGTTCAAGGGCTTCGTCGGCGCGGCGATCGAGCAGAGCCGGCTGGTCTGACAGGGCGCCACGCGGCCCTCGCCGTCCTTGCGAGCGCAGCGAAGCAGCCCAATTGCGCCACGCTCAATGAGGGCGCGCCGCCCTGGGTTGCTTCGCTGCGCTCTTGAAGTCGAAGGCGTGGGCTGACACGGCCATGCATTCGGCTCGGCGAGCGACCTTGCGCCGCTCCTCGCGCCGCGGTCCCGGACCCTATATTGACCGGGCCGTGACCGAGATCCTCTTCTACCACATGCAACGTCAGCCCCTGGAGAAGGTGCTGCCGACTCTCGTCGAGCGCTCGCTCGACCGGGGCTGGCAGGCCGCAATCCAGGTCGCCACCGAGGAGCGTCTGCAGGCGCTCGACGACCACCTCTGGACCTATTCGGACGACAGCTTCCTGCCGCACGGCACCGACCGCGAGCCCGACGCGGGAAGCCAGCCGGTCGTGCTGACCCTGCGCGACATCAATCCCAACACGGCGTCGATCCGCTTCCTCGTGGAAGGCGCCGACCTGCCGCCGGACGCCGAAGCCTACGAACGCATCTGCATCCTGTTCGACGGGACCGACCAGGATGCGCTCCTGCGCGCCCGCGAGCAGTGGAAGCAGGCCAAGGAGGCGGGCCACGCGGTCGCCTACTGGCAGCAGGACGATTCGGGCCGCTGGAACAAGAAGGCATAATCGTGCTCCTCACCAGACGTTTCGCGCGCGCCGCCTTCGCCGCCGCGCTGATCCTTGGGGTGCCTCCGTCGGTGGGCGCACATGAGGCGCCGCACGACCAGCGGCCGTCGGAAGCCAGGCAGGCGCCGCGGGGGCCGGAGGGCCGTCGCCTGCCTCCGGACTCGATGACGCGGCACAGCCTTACGCTGCCGAACGGCAAGCGCCTCGATTTCACCGCCACGGCCGGCAGCCTGCCCCTGGTCGACGAGTCCGGGAAACTGCAGGCCGAGATCGCCTACGTGGCCTATACGGTGGCGCCGGAGGCCGGCCGCGAGCGCCCGGTCACCTTCGCGGTGAACGGGGGGCCCGGCGCGGCTTCCGCCTATCTCAACATCGGGGCGATCGGCCCCTGGCGCTTGCCGACGGGGGGCGACAGCATCAGCCCTTCGCAGCCAGTCGCGCTCACGCCCAATGACGGGACTTGGCTCGGCTTCTCCGATCTGGTCTTCATCGACCCGGTCGGCACGGGCTACAGCCGCGCGGCGGACGGCAACGGCAAGGCCTATTGGAACATCGATTCCGACGCCGCGACCCTGGCCGCAATCATCGCGCGCTACCTGCGCGTCAACGACCGGATGGCCAGCCCGAAATTCTACGTCGGCGAGAGCTACGGCGGGTTCCGCGGGCCACTCATCACCGAGAAGCTTCAGGACGATATCGGTGTCGGCCTGTCCGGGATGGTGCTGCTTTCGCCGGTTCTCGATTTCGGCTGGCTGGAGACATCGCGCGCCAATCCCTGGGGCTACGTCCTGAAGCTGCCATCCCTGGCGGCCGGTGCCCTGGAACGGGCTGGAACCGTTCCGACGCCGGCGCTTCTGTCGGATGCGGAATCCTACGCCTCGGGCGCCTACCTGGCGGATCTGCTCAAGGGCCCGGGCGACGCGGCCGCCGTGGCGCGGATGACCGAGCGGGTCGCGCCCCTCGTCGGGCTCGACGCGGCTCTCGTGCGCGCGCAGGCGGCGCGCCTGTCGACCCGCAGCGTTCAGCGCGAGATCGACCGTGCCGACGGCCGCGTGACCAGCGCCTACGACACCGGCATCACCGGCTGGGATCCCAACCCGGATGCGGCCCAGTCGAGCTTCGACGATCCGCAACTGACCGCGCTGCAGGCGCCGCTGACCAGCGCGATGCTCGACCTTTACGCGCGCACGCTGAAATGGCCCGTGCCCAACATGCGCTACGAACTCCTGAACAATGCGGTGAACCGCGGCTGGAGCTGGGGGTCGGGCCGGCAGGCGCCGGAGGTGTTGTCGAACCTCAAGAGCACCCTGGCGCTCGATGGCCGCCTGCGGGTGCTGGTGGCGCACGGCTTCACGGATCTTGTGACGCCCTATTACGCCTCGAAGCTCCTGCTCGCGCAGGTGCCGGCCTATGGAGCCGGCCGCGTCAGCCTCGCCGTCTATCCCGGCGGCCACATGTTCTACACGCGACCGGATTCCCGCGCCGCGTTCAAGGCGGATGTCGAGCGCCTCTACGCGGATGCCGTGAAGGCGCGTGACGCCGGACCGGCACCGGGCGGAGCACCCGCCGAGCGCCTCAAGGATACGCCCTGACGGTCGGGAAACTCGCGCTCTCGAGAATCCCGATCTTACCGCTTGCCACTCCGTTGTGCGCAAGCCGCCATGCGTCTACAACGGCTTCGTGACGGTGCCCCGGCGACGGGGTGAAAAGGGAATGCGGTGAGGGGCGCGAGCCTCGATTCCGCGGCTGCCCCCGCAACTGTGAGCGGCGAGCACCTGCCAGAGCGCCACCGGAGCGATCCGGGAAGGCGGCAGGCGCGCAGAGCTGCGAGCCAGGAGACCTGCCGTCACGCCAGGATCCCGGAATGCCGCCGGTGGGGCGGCTGGAGACACATTGATGACCACCTCGACCCTCGCCCCAGTCGCCGCCGGCACCCGCTCGTCCGAGCGCTCGGTCGCCGTCGCGCTCGCGGCTTTCCTGGGCCTCGGCCTCCTGTTCATGGCGGGCTTCTCGCCGGCGATTGCGCTCCACAATGCGGCGCACGACTTCCGGCACACCCAGAACTTCCCCTGCCACTGACGCCTGCGTCACAGGGATGATCATCCGGCTTCTGTCGGCGGCGCTGGCCGCCGGCTTCCTCGCGGCTGCCGTCGTGACGGGGCTCGAGCTCACGCTGACCTCGCCGCTGATCGTGGCGGCCGAGCGTTACGAGCACAAGGAACCGACGCATCAGGCGGCGATCGGCCTCCCGATCGTGCTGGCTCATGCCGGGCACGACCATGCCGCGCCCGACGCGGCGCCGGAATGGCAGCCCGGCGAAGGGCTCCCGCGCATGGCGTTCACCGCACTCGCGACCCTAGTCGGTGGCGTCGGCTACGCCCTGCTGCTCGGCGCCGTGATGCTCGCCTGCGGGCGCGATCCGACCCCGCAGGTCGGCCTCGCCTTCGCGGTGGCAGGCTTCGCCAGCGTTGCCCTTGCGCCGTGCCTCGGCCTGCCGCCGGAACTGCCCGGCAGCGAGGCCGCGCCGCTCGCCGCGCGGCAGCTCTGGTGGGTCATGACCGCCGCCGCCACCGGGATGGGCCTCTACCTGATCGGTGTCCGGCGGTCGCTGATCGCGATCCTGGGCGGCCTCGTCCTGATCGTCGCGCCGCACACCGTCGGCGCACCCGAGGCACCGGCCGGAGCGTCCGAGCTGCCGGCCGCGCTGGCCGCACAATTCGCGGCCCGCTCGCTGGCCATCAGCTTCGTATTCTGGATGCTGATCGGGCTCGGCCTCGGCTGGGCCTGGCAGGCCTTCTCGCGTGAGCCGGCAGCGAGGGCGGCCCGTGTCTGAGACCGTCCTGTATGTCTGCACCTCCTGCCGCCGGGAGGGTGACGACCCGGACGGCCCCCGGTCCGGTGCGCGCCTGCTCGATGCGCTGCGGGACCGGGCCGGCGATGCCCCGCATCTGCGGGTCGAGCCGGTGGAATGCCTGTCGGTGTGCAAGCGGCCCTGCACGGTGGCAGTCGCCTCAGCCGATCGCTGGACCTACGTGTACGGCGACATGGATCCGGCGGCCTCCGCCGAGACCATCCTCGCCGGGCTCGCCGCCTACGCGGCGACCCCGGACGGCATCGTGCCCTGGCGCGAGCGTCCGGCCGAGTTCCGCAAGGGCGTGATCGCCCGCATCCCCCCTTTCCCCGAACCCCGCCCGCGCACCGCCGGCACCCTGGAGGCCGCGGAATGACCCTCGTGAACAAGATCCCCTGCACTATCGTCACGGGCTTCCTCGGCGCCGGCAAGACGACGCTCGTTCGCCACGTCGTCGAGAATGCCAAGGGCCGTCGCCTCGCCATCCTGGTGAACGAGTTCGGCGATGTCGGCTTCGACAAGTCGTTCCTGGCCGCCTGCGGCGTCGAGGGTTGCACCGAAGAGTCCATCGTCGAGCTCCCGAACGGCTGCATCTGCTGCACCGTCGCGGACGATTTCGTTCCGGCACTGGAAACGCTGCTGTCCCGCGCCGAGCCGCCGGAGCACATCCTGATCGAGACCTCGGGTCTTGCCCTGCCGAAGCCCCTGGTCCAGGCCTTCCAGTGGCCGGCAATCCGCTCGCGGGTCACTGTGGACGGCGTCGTCGCGGTGGTCGATGGGCCGGCGGTTGCGGCCGGCGCCTTCGCGGAGGATCCGGAGGCTCTGGCCGCCCAGCGTGCGGCGGACCAGTCGGTCGATCACGACAATCCACTCGAGGAGGTGTTCGAGGATCAGCTTCTCTGCGCCGATCTCGTGGTGCTCAACAAGGCCGACCTGATCGATGCCGCGACCCGTGCCCGCGTCCGCCGCGAGGTCGAGGGGCATTTGCCCCGCGCCGTGAAGGTCGTGGAGACTGAGAACGGCGCCATCGACCCGCGCGTGCTGCTGGGCCTCGGCGCCGCGGCCGAGGACGATCTGGCCTCGCGGCCGTCGCACCACGGCGAGGGCGAGGATCACGACCACGATGATTTCGAGACCGTGGCGCTGTCGCTCCGCCCGGCCTTGACGGCAGCCGATCTTGCGGCCCGTGTCGAGAAGGCGGCCGAGGCCGGAGGGGTCCTGCGGATCAAGGGCTTTGCCGAGGTCGAAGGCAAGCCGATGCGCCTCGTTGTGCAGGGCGTCGGTCGGCGCGTGGCCCACCATTTCGACCGGCCCTGGCGGGCGGGCGAGCCCCGGGATGGCAAGCTCGTGGTGATCGGCCTGAAGGGCTTCGATCAGGGCGCGGTCGCCGCGGCGTTGGCGGGATGACGGCACTCGCACGCGCCTCCACGATCCGCGGCGGCGCGCGGTCACGCGCGGTCACGGTCTAGGGGCCGCCGCGATGCATCTCGTGCGCATCGATACCGTCTCGCTCGACGATGGCGAGGCGGCGGTGGATCTCGGGCAGGAGCCCGGAGATCTCGTCGTGCTGTCCTTCACCGACAGCGACCTCGCGGGGATCGGGCAGGCACATGCCGCCGAGCCCGGTCTGCCGAGCCTGCGCCTCGCCAAGCTCTCCAGGCTGCGGCATCCGCTCTCGGTCGACCTCTACGTCGAGCGCGTGGTGGCGCACGCCAAGGTGGTGGTGATCCGCTGCCTCGGCGGGCTCGATTACTGGCGCTACGGCGTCGAGCGCTGCGCCGAGGCGGCGCGGGCACACGGCGTCGTCCTGGCGGTGCTGCCGGGCGACGACCGGCCCGATCCGCGGCTCGCCGCCTTCTCCACCGACCTCGATCTCGCCGCGCGGTGCGACGCCTATTTCCGCGCCGGCGGTCCTGACAACTTGCGCCGGATGCTGCGGTTGCTGGCCACCCGGGCCGGCGCCGATCTGGCGATCGAGCCGCCCGAGCCGTTGCCGCGCGGTTTTCCCTGGTGTGCAGGCTGCGGCGTGCTCCCCCTCGACCGAGCCGTCGCGGCCGCCGCGAGCGCCGTGCCGCTCGCGGGTTCACCGATGCCGGACACACCCGTGGCCCTGCTCGTGATCTATCGATCCGCCGTGCTGGGCGGCGATACCGCGCCGTACCTCGCGCTCACTGAAGCCCTGCGCGCGCGCGGGATCGGCGTGCTGCCGATGGCGGTGTCGAGCTTGAAAGAGCCGGTCGCTGCAGCCGCGGTCGCGGAGGCCGTGCGGGCGCGCAGGCCCGATCTGGTCATCGCCGCTACGGCCTTCTCGGCCCGCGAGGACGGCCTCGATTTCGTGCTCGACGGCGCCGATTGTCCGGTCCTTCAGGCGTTTACGGTCGGCTCGTCGCGGGCGGCCTGGGAAGTCTCGGCCCGGGGCATGGGCGCGGCCGATCTCGCCATGCAGGTGGCGTTGCCGGAATTCGACGGACGGCTTTCGGGCTTCCCGATCTCCTTCAAGGAGGAGGCCCCTGAGATCGCGGGCTTTGCGGAGCGGCGGGCGGTCCCCTACGCCGCCGGGATCGCGGCGCTCGCCGAACGGGCCGCCGGTTGGCTGCGCCTTGCCGCCCTGCCCCGCTCGCAGCGACGCGTGGCCCTTGTCCTGTCCGACTATCCGGCGCGCGGCGGAAGGGCCGGCTTTGCCGTGGGCCTCGATACGCCCGAGAGCGCGCGGATGATCGCCGCCGATCTGGCCGAAGCCGGCTACGCGGCAAGCGGGCTTCCGGATTCCGGAGCCCTGATGATCGCACTCACGGGGGGCGCTGCGGCGTTCTGCGTGCCGCTCGCCGACTACGCGGCTTGGCTCGCCGGGCTCCCCGAGGACACGCGCGCCGCGCTCACCGACGCGTGGGGTCAACCCGACGCCGACCCCGGCTGCGTAGGTGGAGCATTCCGGTTCCGCGTGGTCGAGGGCGCGCCGGAGGCGGCCGAGGGTCGCCTCGCCGTCTTTCTCCAGCCGGATCGCGGGCGCGATCCCGACCGGAAAGCCGGCTATCACGATCCGGAGCGCGTCCCGACCCACGCCTATCTGGCGTTCCATCTCGGGCTGCGGCGGCATTTCGACGTGCTGGTCCAGCTCGGCACGCATGGGACGACCGAATGGTTGCCGGGCAAGGCCGTGGCGCTCGCGCCCAGCTGCTTCCCCGCTCTCTGCGTGGGTAGCCTTCCGGTGGTCTACCCGTTCATTGTCGATGATCCGGGTGAGGCTGCCCCGCTCAAGCGCCGCCTGGGCGGGATCGCGCTCGGTCATCTGACGCCGGCGACCACCGCGCACGACTTGCCGCCTGAGGCCGCGCGCCTGCGCGAGTTGGTGGAGGAATATTCCGCCGCAAGCGTCCTCGATCCGCGCCGGGCCGCGCTCATCGCCCGCGCCATCTTGGAGGATGCCGAAGCCGCCGGGCTCCTCGACGGTGCCGGCATCGGCCCGGAAACCGCAATGGACGAGGCGCTGACCCGGCTCGACGCCCATCTCTGCGACCTCGGCGAGACCGTCTTCCGCGACGGCCTGCATATTTTCGGGCGCGCGGCCGGCGGGGCTTCGGACGCGGCTTCGTCCTGCGCGACCGGCGAGCGCACCGGGCTGCTGACGGCCCTCGACGGCCGGTTCGTCGCGCCCGGTCCCGCCGGGTCACCGTCGCGCGGGCGCGCAGACGTGCTGCCCACCGGCCGGAACCTCGCCACCCTCGATCCCCGCGCGATCCCGAGCCGCGCTGCGGCGAGCCTCGGCGAGCGGGCGGCCGCGGCGGTCGTGACCCGCTACCTCCAGGACGAGGGCGCCTATCCCGCGCGGATCGTCATGGATCTCTGGGCCTCCCCGACCCTGCGCACCGGCGGGGAGGATGTGGCGCACGCCCTGGCGCTGATGGGCGTGCGGCCGGTCTGGGACCATGCCAGCACCCGGGTCACCGGGTTCGAGGTGCTGCCGCTCGCCCTGCTCGACCGGCCCCGGATCGACGTGACGGTACGAGTCTCCGGGGCATTCCGCGATACGTTCCCCGACACTCTCGCGCTGCTCGACCGGGCCGCACGGGCGGTGGCCGACCGCGACGAGACGGACGACGAGAATCCATTGGCGGCCGCCCGGCGTCGCGGCGAGACGGCCGCCCGGGTCTACGGGGCGGCGCCGGGTCGGTACGGGGCCGGAACGGCGGCCACCGCGCTTGACGGCGCCTGGGACGCGCGCAGCGTTCTTGGACGTGCCTACCTGTCGGCCAGCGGTCACGCCTACGGCGACCGCGAAGGACCGGACGCGGATTTCGCCGCCCGAGTTGCGGCAGCGGACGCCTACCTGCACGCCTTCGACGTGGCCGAGCGCGATCTGTTCGACGGCGATGCCGCAGTGGATGCAATGGGCGGATTCGCGGCGGCGGCCTCCCTCGGGGGCGGCAGCCCGAAACTCTACAGCCTCGACGTCTCTGTGCCGGAGCGGCCGAAGACGCGCACCGCCCAGGAGGACGCGACGCGTCTCATCGGCGGGCGGCTCGCCGATCCGCGCTGGATCGCCGCGCAGATGCGCCACGGCTACCGGGGGGCGCAGGAGCTGGCACAGGGTCTCGACGCGGTCTTCGTCCTCGCCGCGACGAGCGACGCCGTGACCGATGCCGGTTTCGACCGGCTCTACGCCGCCTGGATTGCCGACGCGGACGTCTTCGAACGTTTACGCGCCGCCAATCCCGCGGCGACGAAGGCGATTCTGGAGCGCTTTGATGAGGCGCGAGACCGCGGCCTCTGGCACAGCCGCCGCAACGCCCTCCCGGCCGACGCTCTGATGCCGGAGGCGGCGGAATGAGCGCCCCCGCGCGCCAGCACCGCCGGGCCCTGCCCGAGGCCTCTTCCCGACGTGGCTGGTGCCCGGGTCTCGCCCGCCCGATGCCCACCGGTGACGGTCTCCTCGCGCGCGTGCACCCGCCGCTCGGTGTGCTCACCTGCGATCAGGCACGCGCCGTGGCGGAGGGCGCACGCCGGTTCGGCAACGGCCATATGGACTTCACGGCCCGCGCCAATCTGCAGATCCGCGGCGTGTCCGACACGACCCGCAGGCCCCTGGCCCGCCTGCTGGAAACGGCTGGGCTCGGCGACGTGCGCACCGACGGCGGTCCGCAGCGACTGACGCTCACGAGTCCGCTCGCCGGCTGCGACTCGACCGAACGGCTCGATGTGCCGGTGCTGGCCCACGCCATCGAGGCTGCGGGCCGAGCTATTCCGGGTCTCCCGGCCAAGACCCTCGTGGTCGTCGAGGGTCGCCCGGATGTGACGCTGCCGGACGCGGATTGCTTCGTCGCTGCTTCCGTCGCGGATACCGTTGTGATCGCGGCCGCGACTACTGAGGGCCGGCGCGACTTCGTCACCTGCGGGGAGCACGAGGCCCCTCCCCTGGTGGCGGCGCTCCTGGCCGCCTTCGCACGCACCGGTCACCGCCGGATGCGCGACCTGTCGGACGAGGAACTCGAGGCGCTCGTGGAAACTCTGCACGCGCTCCGTCAGGCGAAGGATCCGCCTCTCAAGGCGGATCGTCGGCGCGGCAGCAACACCCGGGACGGCAAGCCTTTCGCACCCAATGCCGGTCTCCGAACGATAGCGGGTCATCACGTCATCGCCATCGATGCGCCTTTCGGCCGGTGCAGCGCAGCCTCCCTCGACCGTGTCGTGCGGATGGCGGATGTGATCGGCGCGGACGCGATCCGCCTCTCGCCGACGCGCGGTTTCGTCCTGCGCGCTGCACCCGGCACGGACGCTGCACCGCTCCTGGCTGCGCTCGCGGACGCGTTCATCGTCACGCCCGACGATCCCCGGCGCGGGATCGATGCCTGCACGGGCGCACCGGGCTGCGCCTCCGGATCCACGCCGACGCTGGTGGATGCGGCGCGTCTGGCGGACGCGTTGCGATCGTTGGAGATGCCGCCGCTCGCCGTGCACGTCTCCGGCTGCGCCAAGGGCTGCGCCCGGCCGGCGCCGGCCGACCTGACCCTGGTCGGCCGGGCGGGCCTGTATGGCGCCATCATCGGGCGCGCCCCCGGCGATGAGCCGGCGCTCTATCTCCCTATCGAGGCGGTGCTGGAGCGGTTAGGAAGAGCCAAGACTGTCGGGCTCGCCGCCGCGTTCGCGCCGGATACAGACTCGATGGTGTGCGGGAGGACCAGGAGACCGGCATGAGCGCGAGCCAGAACGCCCTGCGCCAGACAGGATCGGAGCCGGCCGCGGCCCACGAGCCCCCGTCCCGCTACGATTACGTCCGTGATGGCGGCGCGATCTACGCCCGTTCCTTCGCGATGATCCGGGCCGAGGCCGACCTCGCGCGCTGGTCAGGCGCGGCCGAGCGCGTCGTCGTACGCATGATCCACGCCTGCGGCATGACCGACCTGCCTGCGGACGTGGAGATGTCTCCGGATTTCGCCGAAGTCGGCGTCGCGGCGCTCCAGGCCGGCGCACCGATCCTGTGCGATGTGCGCATGGTGGCCGACGGCGTCACGCGGGCGCGGCTGCCGGCCGGCAATAAGGTCATCTGCACGCTCGGCGACCCGCGCGTGCCGGATCTGGCGAAACAGCTCGGCACCACCCGATCGGCCGCCGCCATGGAGCTTTGGCGCGAGCACCTTCCGGGCAGCGTGGTGGCGGTGGGCAACGCGCCGACCGCTCTGTTCCGCCTGCTGGAGCTGCTTGACGCGGGGGTGAGGCCCCCGGCCGCAATCATCGGGATTCCCGTCGGCTTCGTCGGAGCCGCCGAGTCCAAGGACGCGCTCGCTCGGGACGGCCGCGTTCCCTTCGTGGTGGTCCATGGTCGGCGGGGCGGCAGCGCTATGACGGCTGCCGCGGTCAACGCCCTCGCCAGCGAGGTCGAGTGATGGACGGGTTCGAACGTCTGGACGCGCCTGCCGAAGAGATCCCGGCTGTGGCGGTGACCGGCATGCTCTACGGGGTCGGCATGGGCCCTGGCGATCCGGAATTGCTGACCGTGAAGGCACAGCGGATCCTGATGCGCGCGCCGGTGCTGGTGCATTTCTGCAAGCGCGGGAAGCGCGGCAATGCCCGCACCATCGCGGACGCGATTCTCCGCGACCCCGATCGCGAGATGGCGCTGGCCTATCCCTACACCACCGAGATTCACCCGGAGCATCCCGACTACGTCGCCGCGCTCGCGGCGTTCTACGACGATGCGGCCGGGCAGCTTGCGGACCATCTCGGCGCCGGACGCGACGTGGCGATTCTGTCGGAGGGTGATCCGTTCTTCTACGGTTCGTTCATGCACCTCTGGCGGCGCCTGAAGGACCGCTTCCCTGTGGAAGTGGTGCCAGGCGTGACCGGCATGTCCGGCTGCTGGACCCGGGCGGGGACCCCGATCACCTGGGGCGACGACGTGCTCACGGTTCTGCCGGCGACTCTGTCGCTCGATGCGCTCACCGAGCGCCTGAGCGGGACCGACGCCGCGGTCGTCATGAAGCTGGGGCGGCATCTGCCCAAGGTGCGCGCGGCGCTGGCGGCCGCGGGGCTGCTCGAGCGGGCGGTCTATGTCGAGCGCGGCACCATGGCGGGCGAGCGGGTCGTGCGGCTCGCCGACAAGGCTGACGACGACGCCCCGTATTTCTCGATGGTGCTGCTGCCCGGTGAGGGGCGGCGGCCTTGAGCGGAAGCGTCACGGTCGTCGGCCTCGGCCCGGGCGATCCGAGTCTGCTGACTGAATCCGCACGTCGTGCCCTGGACGCCGCCGAGGATCTGGTCGGCTACTTTCCCTATGTCGCGCGCGTGCCCGAGCGTCCGGGCCTCGTCCGGCATGCCAGCGACAACCGGGTCGAGGTCGACCGTGCCCGCCACGCGCTGCAGCTTGGGGCCGGGGGCCGACGGGTGGCGGTCGTCTCCGGGGGCGACCCCGGAGTCTTCGCGATGGCGGCGGCGTTGTTCGAGGCGGTGGAGCACGGCGAGCCCGGCTGGCGCGACCTCGCGATCACGGTCGAGCCGGGGATTACCGCCATGCTGGCGGCGGCGGCACGGCTGGGAGCGCCATTGGGGGGCGATTTCTGCGCCCTGTCGCTGTCGGACAACCTGAAGCCCTGGCCTGTGGTGACGGCCCGGCTGGAGGCCGTGCTTCGGGCGGATCTCGTCGTCGCGCTCTACAACCCGATCTCGTCCGCTCGGCCCTGGCAGCTCGGGGCCGCGCTCGAGATCGCGGCCGGGATCCGTGCCCCCGAAACGCCCGTGATGTTCGCCCGCGCCATCAGCCGGCCCGATGAGGCGATCCGGGTCGCGACGCTCGCCGAGGCCCGCGACGTGCCGGCCGACATGGCAACGATGGTCATCCTCGGCGCCTCGACCACGCGCCTGATCCCCCGGGACGGCCGTCCCCCCTTCGTCTACACCGCGCGCAAGGTCGAGGGGGCGGCGTGATCGCACAATCCCAGCCATCGGCGTGCGCCCTCGGCATCCGGGACGTTCGGCACATCGGGCTTCTCGGGCCGACGAACCATGACCACGGGAATCGCCAGATCGCGCGCCGCCGCGATCTTGCCGTAGGTCGCGGCGCCACCGGAATTCTTGCTGACGACGATCTCGATGCCGTTGGCGCGCATCAGCGCGATTTCGGAGTCCGCGTCGAAGGGGCCGCGCGCCTCGAGCGCGGTCAGATGCGGTACCGGCAGCAGGTCGCCCAGCGGCTCGACGGTGCGGGCCAGATATCTGTGCTGCGGCGCCGCCGCGAAGGCTCCCGCTTCCTGGCGGCCGATCGTCAGGAACACGCGCCGGGATTTCGGCCCCAGGGCGGCAACGGCCTGCTCCATGGTGTCGACTTCGTTCCAGAGGTCGCCGGTGCTCCGGCACCAGGCCGGACGGCGGATCGCGAGGAGCGGCACCTCCGTCAGCGCGGCCGCGCGCGCGGCGTTGGCGGAGATAGTTGCGGCGAACGGATGGGTCGCATCGACCAAGCGATCGATGCCCTCGGCGCCAAGGTATCGGGCCAACCCATCGGATCCCCCGAAACCGCCGACGCGGGTCGACACGGGCTCAGCCTTCGGCGCGGCGGTCCGGCCTGCCAGCGACAGCACAACGGACAGGTCAGGCCGGCCGGCGAGAGACCGCGCGAGGGCGCTCGCCTCGCCGGTCCCGCCGAGGATCAAGATCCGCATGCCGCCGCTCGTCATGGGCACCTTGTCCATGAGCGCTGAGCCTCTGTCGAGCCAGATTGG
This sequence comes from Methylobacterium sp. PvR107, assembly GCF_017833295.1. Taxonomy (NCBI): domain Bacteria; kingdom Pseudomonadati; phylum Pseudomonadota; class Alphaproteobacteria; order Hyphomicrobiales; family Methylobacteriaceae; genus Methylobacterium; species Methylobacterium sp. PvR107. The sequence goes on along the minus strand of NZ_JAFIBW010000001.1, from coordinate 4,666,378 downwards.
CCCCGCCCCCTGGCTATCGATCGTGGGCATCGGCGAGGACGGGCGGGCCGGGCTCGCGCCCGCCGCCGCTGCGGCGCTCGACTCCGCTCGCGTCGTCTACGGTGGCCGGCGCCATCTCGCCCTCGCAAGTCCGCTCGATGCGGAGACACGGCCTTGGCCGAGCCCGATCCACGAGGCCTATCCGGGCATCCTTGATCGCAGAGGCGAGCCCACCTGCATTCTGGCCACCGGCGACCCGTTTCACTACGGCATCGGCGCCGAGATCGCGCGGCTCGTGCCGGCGGCCGAGATCCGCGCGTTTCCGCAGCCATCGGCGTTTAGTCTGGCCTGCGCACGGCTGGGCTGGCCGCTGGCCGAGTGCGGCCTGATCACCCTCCACGGTCGGGCGCTCACCCGGATCAATCCGCATATCCATCCGGCCGCCCGGCTCGTCGTGCTGTCATGGGACGGATCGACCCCGGCGGCGCTCGCCGGCCTGCTCTGCGAGCGCGGCTTCGGCGCGTCGCTTCTGACCATCCTCGAGGCCATGGGCGGTCCGCGCGAACGCATCCGCGCGATTCGGGCCGACGCGTTCGATGTCGGCACCATCGATCCGCTCAACACCGTGGCGATCGCCGTCGCCGGCGAGGGCCGCAGCATCCCGCTCGCGCCGGGGCTCGACGACAGCCTGTTCGAGAATGACGGGCAGCTCACCAAGGCGGAGATCCGCGCCCTGACCCTCGCGGCCCTCCGCCCCCATCCAGGCCTGCACCTGTGGGACATCGGTGCCGGCGCGGGCTCGATCGCAATCGAGTGGATGCTCCGCCATCCGAGCCTGCGCGCCACCGCGATCGAGGCGCATCGCGACCGGGCCGCGCGCATCCTGAGGAACGCCGAGGCTCTGGGCACCCCCGATCTGACGGTGGTCACCGGCACGGCTCCCGAGGCGTTCGCCGGCCTGCAGGCGCCGGATGCGGTCTTCATCGGCGGCGGCGTTTCTCAGCCGGGCCTCCTGCGGGCGGCGCTGGCTGCGCTCAGGCCGGGCGGGCGCTGCGTCGCCAACGCGGTGACGCTTCAGGGCGAAGCCGCCCTCCTGGCCGCCTTCGCGCAACATGGCGGCAGCCTGCGACGCTATTCGGTCGACCGGGCCAGCCCGGTGGGCGGCCTGCACGGCTGGCGGCCGGCGATGCCGGTGACCCAATGGGCCTGGACGAAGCCATGACCGAGCGTCTGGTCGCCGGGATCGGATTCCGCCGACATACCGGCCCGGACGAGATCGCGGCGTTGATCACCCGTGCGCTCGACCAGGCCGGGTTCGACGGCACGGCTCTCGCCGCCGTCGCGACCGCGGCCGACCGCGCCGGCGAGCCCGCCATCGCCGCGGCCGCGGCGGGGTTCGGCCTGTCGCCCTGCCCGGTCGAACCCGCGGCCCTGGAGGCCTCCGATGCGCGGGTCGTCACGCGCTCCGCGCGCATCGAGAACCTGCGCGGGATCGGCTCGCTGGCGGAGGCGGCCGCGCTGGCCGTCGCGGGACCGGAGAGCCGCCTCGTCCTTCCCAGGATCGCGAGCGGCGGCGCCACCTGCGCGCTGGCCCTGCAACCCGACACCGATCCTGCCCCATGACGGTTCACTTCATCGGCGCCGGCCCCGGCGCGGCGGATCTCATCACCGTGCGCGGCCGCGACCGGATCGCGGCCTGCCCGGTCTGCCTCTACGCCGGATCCCTGGTGGCGCCCGAGATTCTCGGCTGGTGCCCGCCCGGCGCGCGGATCATCGATACCGCCCCCCTCGACCTGGATGCCATCATGGCGGAGATTGAAGCCGCGCATGCCAGCGGACGGGACGTGGCGCGTCTGCATTCGGGAGATCTGTCGATCTGGAGCGCGCTGGCCGAGCAGATGCGGCGGCTCGACGGGCTCGGGATCCCCTACACGGTGACGCCCGGTGTCCCGGCCTTCGCGGCCGCGGCGGCCCTGCTGCGACGCGAGCTCACCGTGCCGGGCGTGGCCCAATCCGTCGTGCTCACCCGCACCTCCGGCCGGGCGAGCGCCATGCCGGAGCGCGAGACGCTCGCGGCCTTCGCGGCCACCGGCGCGACGCTGGCGATCCACCTGTCGATCCACGTGGCCGAGCGCGTGGCGGGCGAGCTGATCCCGTTCTACGGGCCGTCCTGCCCCGCGGCGGCGGTGTTCCGCGCGTCCTGGCCGGATGAGCGGATGCTGGTGGGCGACCTCGCCTCCCTGCCGGGCCTGATCGCGGAGGCGGGGCTGGAGCGGACCGCGCTGATCCTCGTCGGGCCAGCGCTCGGCGCGGAGACCTTCCGCGAAAGCGCGCTCTACGCCCCCGATTATGATCGGCGCTACCGGCCCGGCGGCACCGTCGGGACCGCGTCGTGAGCGCCCCCGGACTCCTCGTCGCGGCGCCCCGGTCCAGCTCCGGCAAGACCACCGTCGCGCTCGCCCTGATGCGGGCGCTGACCCGACGGGGGCTGCGGATCCGCGCCGCGAAATGCGGGCCGGACTACATCGATCCGGCGTTTCACAGGGCCGCGACAGGCTGGCCGAGCTTCAACCTCGACAGCTTCGCCATGGCGCCCCCCATGCTCGACGCTCTCGCGTCGGCAGTAGCAAGCGATGCCGACCTCGTGATCGCGGAGGGCTCAATGGGTCTCTTCGACGGTGTGCGGGCCGCGGAAAGCCGGACCGGGGCGAATGCCGACATCGCCGCCCGCTTCGGCTGGCCGGTCGTGCTGGTGGTCGACGTGTCCGGCGCGGCCCAATCGGCTGCCGCGGTCGCGCTGGGCTGCAAGCTCTACGACCCGCGGATCACCATTGCCGGCGTGATCCTGAACAAGGTCGCGAGCGCGCGCCATCGCCGCTTGGTCGAGGCCGGGATGGAGCGGGTCGGATTGCCGGTTCTCGGCGTGTTGATGCGCGACGCGCAGCTCGTCCTGCCCGAACGCCATCTCGGCCTGGTCCAGGCCGGCGAGACCGCCGATCTCGAGATGCGCCTCGACCGGCTGGCCGATCTCGCCGAGGCGGGGATCGACCTCGACGCCGTGACATCCTGCGCCGGTGGCGCCGTACCGGTTTCGACGGGCGCGTTGCTCACCCCGCCCGGACAGCGCATCGCCGTCGCGCGGGATGCGGCGTTCAGCTTCCTCTATCCGCACATCGAAGCCGGATGGCGCGGGGCGGGGGCGGAACTTGTCCCGTTCTCGCCTCTAGCCGACGAGTCGCCCCGCGCGGATTGCGACGTGTGCTGGCTGCCCGGTGGATATCCGGAGCTGCATGCGGGACGTCTGGCGGCCGCGAGCCGGTTCCTGGATGGACTGCGCAAATTCGCGCAGGCTCGTCCCGTCCACGGTGAGTGCGGCGGCTACATGGTCCTGGGACAGAGTCTCGAAGATGCGGAAGGCGCGACTCACGCCATGGCGGGCCTGCTTCCGGTCAGGACCTCCTATCTCCGCCGCAAGCTCCACCTCGGCTACCGCGTCGCGCGGCTCTGCGGCGACGGGGTTCTGGGCAGGCGCGGCGTCCGTCTGATCGGACACGAGTTCCACTACGCCAGTGAAGTGTCGTCGGTGCCGGATGGATCGGCGGCGCTTGCCCAAGTCGCGGATGCGGAGGATATCGCGCTCGGCTTCGCAGGGCACCGGCTCGGCACGGTCACCGGAAGCTTCTTTCACGTCATTGCCGCAGACCAGACATAGGGTCGATGTCGACCCGGCGACGGACTTCCAGATGACGGCTCCGACCCGCCGGTGCGTCAGGTCGGGTTGACCGGAGGCGGGACGTTGCGCGCCTGAGCGAGGCGGGCAACGCTGCGGACCAGCGCCAGCACGTCCCGACGCATCTGCTCGTCCTCGATCTGCGCGTAGGCCCGCAGCAATTCTATCGCACCGTGTGCGCTCAGGAAACCGAACACGTCCTCGCGGGAATTTTCGCGAGGCTCGTTCTCCTCGAAGAAAGCCGAGACAGGCACCTCAAGTAGCCGTGCAATCTCGCGCAGCCGCCCGGCGCCGACCCGGTTCTGACCCTTCTCGTATTTTTGCACCTGCTGGAACGTCACGCCGACCGCGTTGCCCAGCGCGGTCTGGCTCATGCCACGCGCCTTGCGCAACGCTGTGATGCGGATGCCAACAAGACGGTCGACGTCCGTCGTCTGCTTCGGCATCGTCTGACCGGACACATCCTTCTCCGCGGAGGAGCTTGCGTCCTGTTGCGGACGCGGTGTCTTCGCCTCGCTGTCGCGCCGCTTCACCGCCCGCCCCTGCGTCCTATGTCGTACGAGTCGATCTGACCGCTCAAGTGATCGCAATCGGCAATCGCCAAGCCTGCGGCACAATCGAGCGACGCCGCAGTAGGACACCAAGTTGTCAGGCTATGCAAGTCTAAGCTTACAGCTTCTAGTTTAACTGTACACATCTTTGCAACATTGTTGCTGAAATGTCGACATCCAAAGTCTGCGCAGTTCCTGTGGTGCGCCTTGTCGCCGCGCCATGGGTCGCCCAAGAGACAGCGACGCTTGTACGATCAATGCCCACAAGGAGAAACGCATGTTCATCGCGATGAATCGCTTCAAGGTAGTCAAGGACGCGACTGACGATTTCGAGGCCGTCTGGCTGGGTCGCGACAGCCATCTGGGCGAGATGGAGGGTTTCGTCGAGTTCCACCTTCTTCGCGGGCCGGAGCACGAGGACCACGTTCTGTATGCATCCCATACGATCTGGCGCTCGCGCACGGATTTTGAGGCTTGGACGCGGTCCGAGCAGTTCCGGAAGGCTCATGGCCGCGTTCCGTCGACCAAGCCCCTCTATCTGGGCCATCCGCAATTCGAGGGCTTCGAGACGATTCAGACCGTCGGTGTGCCGAACGCAAATGCTGCAAGCGCCGAGCCCGTCTGACGAAGCTGGGCCACACGAAGGGTCGCGACGGCCGTGACGCGTGCGCGAGACGGACGGCTCCGTACGGTACAGGACGATCGAGCGCGACCAGGTCGAGCGCGTCAGAACTGAACAGGTTCAGCCATAAACGCTCTCACGCCCCGCGGCCGGAGCGCTGAGCGCGCGATAACTGCGCTCAGCATTAGTTCAGCATTAATCATGTATTGCGGCGATCCAGGCTTCGCTCTAAGTCGCGCCGTGCCCAAAATCCTCGGATCGTGAGTCGCTCGGGCCCACGGCTTGCTCCGTCATGGATACAGGCCGGCGCTGAAACCTTCCGCGTTTCAGACTGGTACAAAGTCCGATCAAGACGGGACGTGGCGCGGCTTATGTTTCACGAACGGCTTCCGGAAACGTTCCAGGCCCTTCCCGAAGCGGCGGAGCATCGCCGCAACGTATGGTCGGCGCTACTTCCCCGCCGCGGTCGCGCCCTGGCGCGGATCGGTTTGTCAACGGCGCTGGCTCTCACCGACGTCCTGGCGATCCTGGCCGTCACACTCTGCGTCGAGTTCGGCTACCACGTCGCGTACGAGGACGGCCCTCTTTGGTTGGGCAGCCTCCGCGGTCTGAGGCTTTCAGCGCTGCTGAGCTTGGTCATCGTCGCCACAACCGCGTTGCGCTCCGAATACAATCTCGACAACGTGATCGCGCGGAAGGCGAATATCCAGCGCGTGGCGTCGCTGTGGCTTGTGGCCTGGGCGGCTCTGCTTGTCGTCAGCTTCATGACCAAGACGACCAACGACTATTCGCGGATCGTATCGATCGGGATCTTCCTACTCGGGCTGCCCACATTGATGACGACGCGAGACCTGATGACTCGCGTCGTACGCAGGCGTCTGACGGCCGGATCGGCCTCCGTCAGCCGCGTCCATCTGGTCGGCTACGAGGAGGACATCACCCGGTTCTATGCCGCCAACGAATCCGGGAATCTCGGTCTGCGGATCGTCGGCACCAGCTACCTGCGCCGGGTTGATCCGGGGGCCGACACGGCGACGCGCCATGATCAGTTGCAGGAAGATCTCGACCTCGCCGTATCGGTCGTCCGTTTCCTGCGGCCGGACGACGTCTTCGTGCTGGTGCCCTGGGCCGACACCGCGGAGGTCGAGCGCTGCATCGATGCGTTCCTTCGGGTTCCCTCGGCCCTGCATCTGCGGCCCGGCACCGTGCTCGACCGGTTTCCGGACCTGCAGGTCGCGCGGGTCGGCGGCATCTCCGGGATCAACATCGGCCGTCGCCCGCTCAACCTGGGCGAGGTGCTGCTGAAGCGAGCCTTCGATCTCACGGTATCGGCAATCGCCCTCGTCTCGCTGTCGCCGCTGCTCGGCGCGATCGCCGTGGCGATCAAGCTCGACAGCCGGGGGCCGGTCTTCTTTCGTCAGAAGCGGTACGGGTTCAATCAGCAGCCCTTCGGCGTGTACAAGTTCCGGTCGATGCGCGCTGAGCCGAGCGCGGCCTTCCGCCAGGCGACGCGCAACGACAGCCGCATCACCCGCGTCGGCGCTTTCCTGCGGCGGACCAACCTCGACGAGCTACCCCAGTTGATCAACGTGCTGCGGGGCGAGATGTCGCTGGTCGGCCCGCGGCCGCACGCCCTCGCCCACGATCGGAGCTTCGAGCGGCGGATCGCGCTCTACGCCCGTCGCCACAACGTTCGGCCCGGGATCACCGGCTGGGCGCAGGTCAACGGGTTTCGCGGCGAGACGCTCACGGACCTCGACATGGAGCGGCGTGTCGCCTGCGACCTCCACTACATCGACAATTGGTCGATCTGGTTCGACATCCAGATCATGGCCCAGACCGTCGTGTCCCGCCGCGCTTACCGGAACGCGTTCTGACGGGCTCCTGAAACAAGGGCCTCACGCCTGCCGTTGCACGAGCTCGCGCGGCATTGTCGAGGCCATTGCGCAGGGATCCATCAACCTCAGGACGCGTGCTTCTGCTGGCTGCAGGCACCACAATCGCCTTCGACCTCAAGAATGCTGTGCGTGGGCGTGAACCCGGCACGCTTCAGCGTGCGCCCGAGGCCGCCCTCGACCTCCTCCGAAGACGTCTCGTCAACGCCGCCGCAGGTGCGGCAGATCAGGAAGATGACGCCCTCCCCCGGCGCGTGGCCATGCGCGCAGGGGATGAACGCATTGCGGCTGGCGATCCGATGGACCAACCCCTGTTCCATGAGGAAATCTAGGGCGCGATAGACCGAGACCGGTGCCACGCGCCTGCCCGGCACGCTCAGTCGCTCGGCGATGTCGTATGCGCCTTGCGCCTTTCCGGCTTGGACCACGGCCTCCAGCACCTCACGGCGCAGCGGCGTGAATTGCAGCCCGCGTTCGCGACAGTGGGCTTCCGCCCGCGCGAGCATGTCACCCGCGCCCGCGTGGCACGCGTCGTGACCCTCGTGACGGTGCATGATGGCTCCAGTGGCATGATCCGCAGGTTGTCCCACGGGTATGTTACAGTGTATCACCGCTACCCTGGACAGCACCAGTAGCCCTGCACGGTGCCCGCGCCGCCCCGAGCGCGTGACGAGGACGTCTTGCCGATCACCCCCCGCCCGAGACACGCGGCCCGGCGGTCCCTGTTTCAGAACGGGATCGGGCTGCGCCTGACGCTCGCCGGAGCGCTCTCGGCCTTCGTGTGGCTGGCCATCGCCTGGGCACTCACGGCATGAGTGTTGCGCAGCAGCCAGCCCCGATCCGGCTCGTCGGCCTGACCCTCGGCTATGACCGGCATCCGGCCGTCCACCACCTCGACGGGACGGTCCGGTCCGGGGATCTGCTGGCGCTGGTCGGGCCGAACGGGGCCGGCAAATCGACCCTGCTCAAGGGTATGGCCGGGGAAATCCGCTGCCTGGAAGGGCACATCGAACGCGCGGGCGCCCTTGCCTACATGCCGCAGGCCGACGAGATCGACCGGAGCTTCCCGCTCAGTGTCATGGATCTCGCCGGCATGGGTCTCTGGCGGCGGTCCGGCGCCTGGCGGAGCCTCCGCCGGAACAGCCAAGCGATCGAGACAGCGCTCTCGGCGGTCGGTCTCGAAGGGTTCGAGGCGCGGCCGATCGGCACCTTGTCCGGCGGCCAATTCCGCCGCGCCCTGTTCGCACGGCTCATCCTGCAGGATTGTCCCGTCGTGCTCCTCGACGAGCCGTTCACCGGCATCGATGCCCGGACGGTCGACGATCTGCTCGCGCTGATCGCGGCCTGGCACGCCGAGGGCCGCACGGTAATTGCCGCCCTTCATGACCTGGCACAGGTGCGGGCGCATTTCCCGTCCACGTTGCTCCTCGCGCGGGAGCCCGTGGCCTGGGGGCCGACCGCACGGGTACTGACGCAGGACAACTTGGCGCGCGCGCGCAATCTCTCCGAGGCCTGGGACGAGGGCGCGCCGATCTGCGCCGGCCCGCAGGCCGCGGGCGCGCACGCGCACGACCACGCCGCGCACGGGCCGGGCGCCCACGATCATCACGAGGACGCCGCGTGATCGAACCGTTCGCGACGTTCCTCGCGCCCTTCGTCGAGTTCGGCTTCATGCGCCGGGCGCTGGCCGGATGCCTGGCGCTGTCGGTGTCGGCGCCACCGGTCGGGGTGTTCCTGACACTGCGCCGGATGAGCCTGATGAGCGACGCGATGAGCCACGCCATCCTGCCGGGCGCGGCGGCCGGCTTTCTGGTCGCGGGCCTGTCCCTGCCGGCAATGACCCTGGGCGGCCTCGTCGCCGGCCTCGCGGTGGCGTTGCTCGCCGGCGCGGCGACCCGCGCCACGGTGGTGCGGGAGGACGCCAATTTGGCGGCCTTCTACCTCATCTCGCTGGCGGGCGGCGTGCTCCTCGTCTCCCTGCGGGGCTCGCAGATCGACCTGATGCACTTTCTCTTCGGCTCGGTTCTGGCGCTGGACGATGCTGCCTTGTGGCTCCTGGGCGGCATCAGCACGCTGACGCTCATGGCGCTCGCGCTGATCTACCGGCCGTTGGTCATGGAATGCGTCGACCCGCTGTTCCTGCGCACGGTGAGCCGCAGCGGCGGCCCGGTGCATCTCGCCTTCCTGGCGCTGGTGGTCGTGAATCTCGTCGGCGGCTTCCAGGCGCTCGGCACCCTACTGGCAGTCGGGCTGATGCTGCTCCCGGCGGTCGCCGCTCGATTCTGGACCCGCGACCTCGGCGGTCTCATCCCGGTTTCGATGCTGATCGCCGCGACGGCGAGCGTCTCGGGGCTCAGCCTGTCCTACCACTTCGATCTGCCGAGCGGTCCGGCCATCGTGCTGGCGGCCGGCGCCCTGTATGTCGCTTCATTGATGGTTGGGCCCTGCGGTGGCCTGCTCCGTCGCCTCGTCCGGACGCGCCACCTCGAAGCCTGATCAGGGCTGGTCCTTCAGGGCGGCCAGACCCTCACGATAGGTCGGGTAGGCGAGCGCGACACCGAGTTCATCGCGGATCAGCGCGTTCCGCACGCGCTTATTCTCGCCGTAGAAGCTGCGCGCCATCGGCGACAGGTCGGCGGTCTCGAAATCGATCTCGGGCGGCAGCGGCAATCCGGCGAGTGCGGCGGCGTGCTCGGTCACCGTCTGCGGCGCAGCCGGCTCGTTGTCGGTGACGTTGTAGACGGCCCCGGCGCGCGGCCGATCGATGGAGGCGCGCAGTGTCGTGGCGATGTCGTCCACGTGGATCCGGTTGAAGACCTGACCGGCCTTGACGATGCGCTGGGAGCGGCCTTCGCGAAGCTTGACGATCGGATTGCGGCCCGGCCCGTAGATGCCCGACAGTCGAAAGACCTGCACGGCCTTGCCGGTCTCGGCGCCGAGCTTGAGCCACGCCGCCTCGGCGTCCAGGCGGATCCGGGAGCGGGCACTGCGCGGCGCAGCCGGCGTGGCCTCGTCGATCCAGGCCCCGCCCTGGTCGCCGTAGACCCCGATGGTCGAGAGATAGCCGATCCAGCCGATCCGCCCGGCCCGGATCGCAGCCGCGTAGCGGGCGAGGACCGGGTCACCCTCCGCGCCCGGCGGTGCCGACACCAGGAGCGCGTCCGTGTCGGCGAGGTCGTCGGCAATCCGGGGATCGTCGGCGTCCGGCCCGAAGGCGCGCATGATGAAGCCGGTCTCGGCCGCGATGCGGTCGGCGGACACCGCCTCGGTGACCGTGGCGCGCACAATCGCGAACCGGTCACGCGCGCGCTCGGCGAAACGGCGGCCGGTGAAGCCGAGCCCGAAGACGAAGAGATTCATGCGGCGGATGTCTCGCCTACCCCAGCTCCCGTCAAGCCGGTGCCCTGCCACTCGTCGCGGACATGCGCATCGGTTTCACCGACGCCGAACCGGCGATAGAGAATCTCGAGCCTGCCCGACCCGAGAAGCCGGCCGCACGCCCAGACCGCCATGCCGCGCACCAGCGGCGACGCATCGGCGAGCCGGGCGACGGCCGTCTCAGCGAGATCCGGGTCGCCGGAATTGCCGATCGCGATCATCACGTTGCGCAGGAAACGGTCGCGGCCCGTGCGCTTCACGGGCGTGCCCGCGAAGAACGTGCGGAAAGCGGCATCGTCCAGCTCCGCGAGGTCCTTCAGCGCGGGTGCCGCCAGATCCGCGCGCGCGGCAAGCCGGTTCTCCGCGGCGGTGCGGGCGAACTTGTTCCAGGGGCAGACCGCGAGGCAGTCGTCGCAGCCGAAGACGCGGTTGCCGATCGCCGGCCGGAATGCCTCGGGGATCGGGCCGGGATGTTCGATGGTCAGGTAGGAGATGCAGCGCCGGGCATCGAGGCGGTAGGGCGCCGGGAACGCGTCGGTCGGGCAGATGTCGAGGCAGGCCCGGCAGGAGCCGCAATGATCACGCCCAGGCGGGTCGGGCTCGAATTCCGCGCTGGTGTAGATCGCTCCGAGAAGCAGCCAGTTGCCGTGCTCACGGGAGATCAGCACCGTGTGCTTGCCCTGCCAGCCCAGACCCGCCGCCTCGGCCAGGGTTTTCTCCATGACCGGGGCGGTGTCGCAGAATACCTTCACCCGCACGTCACCCTTGGCCGACAGGTAGCCGCCGAGTTCCTTCAATCTCCCCTTCAAAACCTCGTGGTAATCCCGGCGCTGGGCGTAGGCCGCGATCGCGCCATGATCCGTCAACGCCAACAGCGCCAGCGGATCTTCGTCGGGCCGGTAGCTCATGGCCAGGACCAGGATGCTGCGCAGGCCGGGCCAGAGGTCTGTCGGACGGGCGCGCTGGTTCGACCGCTCCTCCATCCACTCCATCGTGCCGTGCGCACCCTCGGCGAGCCAAGCCGAGAGGCGGCCCGGCAGATCCGGGAGACGGTCGGGGCGGGTGACGCGCAGGCCGCAGAAGCCGAGCGCCCGGGCCCGGGTCTCGACGAGGCGGCGCAGATCGGCGCCGAGATAGGTTCGTCGGTGGCTCAGAAATCCAGATCCGCGTAATGGGCGGCCGGCGCCATGCCGGGCACCCGGTCGGCGAGCAGGCCGCGGAACGAGGGCCGCGACTTGATCCGCGCATACCAGTTTCGCGCCATCTCGTCTTCGTCCCAGGGCACGTCGCCCAGATAGTCGACGCACGAGAGATGCGCGGCCGCCGCCAGATCGGCATAGGTCAGGTTGTCGCCAGCGATCCATCGGCGGCGCGCAATCAGGTAGCCGATGTACTTGAGGTGATAGCGCACGTTGCTGCGCGCGGCCCGAATCGCATTCATGTCGGGCGGGCCGCCGCCCTCGTGGGCCGACATGAAGCGCTTCGAGATTTTCTCGTTCACCAGATAGGCCGTGACCTCGGATTCGAACTTGACCAGGAACCAGTCGAGGAGGCGCCGCACCTCGACGCGTTCGACGGTGTCCTCCGGCAGCATCCGCCGCCCCGAGAGACCGAGCCCGCGCGTCTCGTCGAGATACTCCGCGATCACGCCCGCGCCGGGGATCACCAGACCGGTCTGCTCCAGCAGCACGGGCGTCACGCCCGCCGGGTTGATCAGCAGGAAATCGTCGCGCCGCTCCCAAGGCCGTTCTTCGAACAGCGTCGGCTCCATGCCCATCTCGGCGAGCACGAGACGGATGAACCGGGAATTCGCGCAGAAGGGGAAGTGGTAGAGGGTTGCCATCGAGGCCGTGCGGGACGTTCGGTCTGCCAGCGCGGCCGGTCCCGCGCTCGTCGAGGGTCCTGCAGCGCGGATCTTCGGCGCGCAGGACTTCGGACCGAGCGTTATTGCCCGACCGTTGCGGAGCCCTTAACACGCGCAGCCGGCTCCGGTAACCGCCCGTCAACCCTGATCGGCGAAGCCTCCGGCACAACTATTCAGGTGGTTCGCGGCGTTCCCGGCACGGGTCGACGCGCGCCCGCGGCACAAGGCTTCGCGATGGATCCGGCAAGCATCGGCAAGGCAGTCCTGCTCGCCCTGGTTGAGGGCGCGACGGAGTTCATTCCGGTCTCCTCCACCGGTCATCAGCTGCTCGTCGGCCACTTCATCGGCTTCCACTCGCCCAACAACACCTTCGAGGTCTTGATCCAGCTTGGCGCTATCCTGGCCATCCTGGCAGTCTATTTCCGGCGGCTGCTGGGCATCGCCACCGCCCTTCCCAACGATCCGAAGGCGCGCCGCTTCGTGCTCGGAATCCTCGTGGCCTTCCTGCCGGCGGCGATCATCGGCGGCCTCTTCTCGAAGATGATCAAGGCGTACCTGTTCAACCCGTGGATCGTGTGCGCGACCCTGGTGGCCGGCGGCCTCGTGCTGCTCGTCATCGACGACACCGACCTGCGCGTGAAGAAGACCGACGTCTATGATTTCTCGCTGCCGATGGACCTGAAGATCGGCATCTTCCAGTGCCTTGCGATGATCCCCGGCGTGTCGCGTTCGGGCGCCACGATCGTGGGCGCGATGCTGATGGGCGCCGACAAGCGCTCGGCCACCGAATTCTCCTTCTACCTGGCGATGCCGACGATGGCGGGTGCCTTCGCCAAGGACCTGCTCGACAACTACAAATACCTGTCGAGCAACGATGTCGGCCTGATCGTGATCGGCTTCATCGTGTCGTTCATCTCGGCGCTGTTCGTCGTGCGGGTGTTGCTCGACTACGTGTCCCGGCACGGCTTCTGGCTGTTCGCGTGGTGGCGGATCATCGTCGGTGCGCTCGGCTTCGCGGGGCTGATCATCTTCGGCTGACCCGTAGGCGGTCGCGGCGGCTTCGGACGGGACGCGTCTCGAGCGGTCAAAATTCGGTCACCCGCGGCTTGAGGTTTCCTAAACCTTCGGGCGATTGCCTCCGGCGGAACGGCATGCGAGGCAATCCCATGAGAGCGGCGCGGCAGACGCCGCGCCTTGGGACGCTCCGATGGAAGACACACCGCTCGCCGACCTCTTCGAGCCCGCCGACCGGGCGCGCTGGCTCGGCCTCGTCGAGGGTGTGCTGAAAGGCGCCGATTTCGAGAAGCGTCTCGTATCCCGGACGGCAGACGGCCTGCGGATCGAGCCGCTCTACGGGCCGGCCGAGCCGGCAGCCCAGCCGGTCCGCGGGCCCGGCCCGTGGCGGATCGTGCAGCGCGTCGATCATCCGGACATCGCCGCCGCCAACGCGCAGGCGATGACTGACCTTGAGGGCGGAGCTGACGCCCTCGTCCTGACCTTCGCGGGCGCGCCCGGCGCCCGGGGTTACGGCCTGACCGCGGCGACCGTCGAGGATCTCGATGCGGTCCTCAAGGGCGTGATGCTGCCGCTGATCGCCCTGCGCGTCGATGCCGGCGGCCGGGGGCTCGAGATCGCCCATCTCGTGAAGGCCCTGGCGGAGCGCCGGGGCGAGGATCTTTCGACCTACGATCTCGATCTGGGCATCGATCCCGTCGGCGTCCTGGCCGCCACAGGCAGCCTCGGCGCAGTCTGGAGCGAGATCGCGCCGCGCCTGGCCGAGACCGTCGCGGAACTGAGCGCCGCGGGTTTCCGCGGGCGGGCCTTCCTGGCCGACGGACGGCCCTACCACGAGGCCGGAGCCGGAGAAGCCGCCGAGCTCGGCGCCGTCCTGGCGACCGCCGTAACCTACCTGCGCGCGCAGGAAGCCGCCGGCCACGACCTCGACAGCGCCCGCGACCGTATCGCGGTGCTCCTGACGGCCGACGCCGACGAGTTCGTGACGGTCGCGAAGTTCCGCGCCGTGCGGCGCCTCTGGGCGCGGGTCGAGCAGGCCTGCGGCCTCGAGCCGAAGCCGCTCCGGGTTCACGCGGAGACCGCGTGGCGGATGATGACGAAGCGCGATCCCTTCGTGAATATCCTGCGCACCGGCATGGCGGCGGCGGCCGCCGGGATGGGCGGTGCCGACAGCGTTGCGGTCCTGCCCTATACGCAGGCGCTGGGCATGCCCGATGCCTTCGCCCGGCGCGTCGGCCGCAACTGCCAGATCGTCCTGATCGAGGAATCACATCTCGCCCGGGTCGGCGATCCGGCTGCGGGCGCCGGCGGCTTCGAGGCGCTCACCGGCCAGCTCGCCGAGGCCGGCTGGGCGGCGTTCCAGGCCATTGAGGCCGAGGGCGGGATCGTCGCCTCGCTCAGCGTCGGCAAGCTGCAACGGCGGATTGAGCTCACCCGGGACGCGCGGGCCAAGGCGGTCGCGACGCGGCGTGAGGCTCTGACCGGAGCCAGCGAGTTTCCGAACCTCGCCGAGAAGCCTGTTGCCGTGCTCGACGTGGCGCCGGTCAGCGCACCGCAAGGGTCGAATTTCGGCTCGGGCTCTGCGGTTGCGTGCGACGCCCTGCCCTCCCAGCGCCTCGCAGAACCCTACGAAGCGCTGCGCGACGCCTCCGATGCCTATCGCGCCAAGACGGGGCGCCGGCCGGCAATCTTCCTCGCCAATCTCGGTCCGGTGGCCGCCTTCAACGCGCGGGCGACCTTCGCGTCCAACGCCTTCGCGGCGGGCGGCATCGAGGCCCTGTCGAACGACGGCTTTGCCGACACGGACGCGCTCGCGGCGGCCTTCCGCGATTCGGGGGCCGCGCTCGTCTGCATCTGCTCGACCGACGCGATCTACGCGGAGCGCGCCGTCGCGACCGCGGAGGCGCTGACGCGGGCCGGTGCCGGAACGGTGTACCTCGCCGGCAAGCCCGCCGACCTCAGCGAGCCGCTGAAACAGGCGGGTGTGCAGGCCTTCCTGCATGCCGGCTGCGACCTCCTCGCCCTGCTCGATGCGGCGCTGCGCACAGCGATGCGCGCGCCGGCCGAGCAGCCGGCGACCTGACCCGTCACCGGATCTCGTGATCTTTCCCCGGACCGAAGTCGCATGACGCGCCTGATCGCCGCCGCCCTGATCGTCGCCTGCGCGCTTCCCGCCACGGCCGCACCGCACAGGGCGCCGATCCCGAACCGGTTCGACGGCACGTGGAGCGTCGAGATCATCACCGAGGCGGGCACGTGCGACAGGGCCTACCGCTACCCAGTCCGGATCGAGGACGGCCGGGCTCGCTTCATCGGCGCAGCCTTCACGGTTCAGGGGAGAGTCGCCGGAAACGGCGCCGTCCGGGGCTCGATCTCGAACGGGATGGCCACGGCCGTTGTCAGCGGACGCCTCGGCGCGAACGGGTTCGGCGCCGGGAGCTGGGTCGCCTCCGGATCCCTCGCATGCCGGGGACGCTGGAACGCCGAACGCCGAGGCTGAGCCTCGGTCGGAAGCCGTCGCAAAACGGTCTGGATCTTGCCCGGAATCGGGCACGCCGACTGACGGATCAGCCCCGTTCCCGACGCAATCATGAGGGAATGCTGAACGTGGTTCGGACACCCGACGAGGCCGCCCGCATGAAGTCTTCGATCCTCGCCACTCTCACCGTCCTCGCTCTCGTCTCGACGGCGCAGGCGCGCCCGCACCGGCAGCCCGCGGCCCCGGCAGTGAACGCGGCCGAGGCCGAGAAGGTGCTGGCGCCGCTGCGGCAGGCCGCCACCGAGTGCTTCGCCGATACGGTGCTGTCGAACCCGAAGGCGACCGCCGAGGCACGGGCGGGCCGCTGGTACGAGGCCGTCGGCATCACCGGCTTCCTCTGCCGCCCGGAAGTCGCCGCGATGATCAAGGCGCATGATCGGCTCTACGGTGCCAAGACCGGGGAGCGGTACTTCAAGGGTGCCTACGCCACGCATCTCGATCAGCAACTCGCCGAGCGGCTTCAGCCGATGCTGGCCCACAAGGCCGTCGCCAGTGCCGAGCCCCCCGCCGAGAAGGCGACCGCCGAAGACGCCGCAGCCGGCAACTGACGCGGAAGCGGCATCGTCGGGTCCCGTCTTCACCAACGATGAGGCGGCCATGGCTTACGAGCTTCATTATTGGCCGATGATCCAGGGCCGCGGCGAGTTCGTCCGCCTCTCCCTGGAAGACGCCGGGGCCGATTACGTTGACGTCGCCCGGCAGGACGACGAGGCCGGCGGCATCGAGCCGATGCAGGGCCGCCTCTCCGATCCGGAGAACCCCCGCCCGCCATTCGCACCGCCGTTCCTGCGCGACGGGGACGTGTTCGTCGCTCAGACGTCCGCGATCCTGCTCTATCTCGGTCCGCGTCTCGGCCTCGTCGGCGCATCGGAGCGCGACCGCATCTGGACGCACCAGCTTCAGCTCACCATCGCGGACGCCGTAGACGAGGCGCACGACTCCCACCATCCGGTCGGTGTCGGCCTGTATTATGCCGAGCAGAAGCCCGAAGCCCTGCGCCGGGCCAAGGGCTTCCGCGAAGAGCGCATCCCGAAATTCCTCCGCTACTTCGAGCGCGTGCTGACGGCCAATGGCGGCCGGCTGGTCGGCTCCGATCTGTCCTACGCGGATCTGTCGCTGTTCCAGCTTGTCGAGGGATTGCGCTACGCCTTCCCGAAAGCGGCGGGCGCGGCCTTGCGCGACACACCTCGGGTCGTGCGCCTCCACGACGCCGTGGCGCAGCGACCGCGGATCGCGGCCTATCTGGCGAGCGAGAGGCGGATCCCGTTCAGCGAGGACGGTGTCTTCCGCCATTATCCCGAACTGGACGCCTGACAGGGCGGCGCCCTCACCGGGGCGGATGGGCGACGAGGATGCCGGCGAGCGTCAGCGCCACGATCCCCAGCGTCAGCGACAGAAGACGCCAGAACAGCAGCGGATCCCGCTCCAGCAACGATGTCCGCCTCCCGTCCGCGAAGGCCGGGTTGGGATACCGGAGATCCTGGATGAACTCCGAGAGGGCCTGATAGCGCCGGACCGGATTCGGATGAACCGCCTTCCGCAGAGCGCCATCGACCCAGACCGGCAGCAGCGGGCGCGTCGCCAAGGCTGAGACGTAGCGCAGCCGGCGCTGCGCCGCCGGCGTACGTGCGCGCGGCACCGCATCGCCGTAGGGAAGCCGGCCGGTAAGCATCTGGTAGGCCATGACCCCAACCGCGAACACGTCGGAGCCGGCCGTCGACGGCACGCCCAGGAAGCATTCCGGCGCCGTGTACTGCACCGTGCCGAGGATCTCGGCCGGGTCGATCCGCGGATCGCCCTCGACGACGCCGGCAACCTTCGTAGCACCGAAGTCGATGACCTGAACGGTCCCCGATGCGTCGATCAGGACGTTGTCGGGCCGCAGGTCCTGATGGACCATCTCCCGCCGGTGGAACGCCTGGACCCCCTTCGCGAGCTGCTCGATGAGGCCCCGGACGGCCTCGAGCTCGGGCACGGCGTGATCGCGCATCCACTGCGTCAGGGTCTGACCCTCGACGTAGCGCATCACCGTGTAGAGGTGACTGCGGCGCCGGTTCTGCGGATGGGCCTGGAGGACATGCGGATTGTCGATCCGGCGGGCGATCCACTCCTCCATGACGAACCGTTTGCGCTGAGCGGGATCGTCGCGCAGGTCCAGCGACAGGACCTTCAAGGCGACGTGCGCCCCGGTCTCCAGATCCGCCGCGAGGTAGACGCGGCTCCGAGGACCGGAATGGAGCGTGCGCAGGAGGCGGTAACCATCGAACTCGGAAGGCGGGTCGAGCAGGGGGGCGGGATCGAGTCCCTGAACATCCTCGAGCAGATCGACGGCTTCACCCGCCGGCACCGAGTCGACCCGAACGATCTGGATCGTCAGGTTGTCCGTACTGCCGGCAGAGAGAGCCGCCTCGACGATGGCTTGGGCGGCGACATCGAGGTTCTCCGAAGACGTGATCGCCGAGACCATATCGCGCGGCGTGACATGCTCGTGGACGCCGTCCGTGGTGAGCACGAAAGTGTCGCCCGCGTCGATGCTGAGCGTATGGTAATCGATCTCGACCCGGCCGTTCACGCCCAGAGCGCGACCGAGATAGGATTCCGCCGCGGAGACGATGACGCGGTGGTCCTCGGTGAGCTGCTCGAGGGATCGTCCCGCCACACGCCAGATCCGGGCGTCGCCGGCGTGGAAGAGATGCGCGGTGCGCGACTTCAGGATCAGGACATCGAAGGTCGTGACGTAGCCGCGGTCGGCATCGTTCGGATCCAGGCCGCGCCGGGTCTGGGCGTGGAGCCAGGAGTTCGCGGCCGCGATCACCTTCTGGGCGGAATTCTTCACCGACCACGTGTCAGGGGTGGCGTAGTAGTCGCTGAGGAAGCTCTTGATTGCGGTCTCGCTCGCCGCAGCCCCCGCCGCGCTGCTGCTGATCCCGTCGGCAAGCGCCACGGCGATGCCTTTCAGGCCGAGCGCCGGTTGCTGCGGCACGAGGGCGCCGTGAAAATCCTGGTTGGCGTCCTTGCGGCCGGCCGTGCTGTGCTGCCCGATCGAGAC
The DNA here is from genome assembly GCF_017833295.1 of Methylobacterium sp. PvR107. Taxonomy (NCBI): domain Bacteria; kingdom Pseudomonadati; phylum Pseudomonadota; class Alphaproteobacteria; order Hyphomicrobiales; family Methylobacteriaceae; genus Methylobacterium; species Methylobacterium sp. PvR107. The sequence continues at coordinate 4,647,757 of NZ_JAFIBW010000001.1, read as the reverse complement.
GGTCAGATCCGAACCCGGATTGCTGATGGCCGCACTCAAGCCGCGACCGCCGTGCCGTCGCCGCGACCGCGATACGAGAGGGCTTCCGCCAGATGCAGCCGGCGGACCTGCGTCTCGCCGTCGAGATCGGCGAGCGTCCGGGCGAGACGGAGGGTGCGGTGGAAGCCACGGGCGGAGAGCCGCATGCTCTCGGCCGCCTGCCGGATCAGCGCCGTCCCGTCGGCATCGGGGCTGGCGACCTGCTCGATCAGGTTCGCCGGGCAGGTGGCGTTGGTGGTGGCGGACGACAGGCCCCGGCCGGCATAGCGGGCGCTCTGAAGGGCGCGAGCCGCAGCGACCCGGGCGGCGGCCTCGGCCGAACCTTCCGCGGGCGGCGGGAGGATCAAGTCGGCTGCCGTCACCGCCGGGACCTCGATGCGCAGGTCGATCCGGTCGAGCAGCGGGCCCGAGATCCGCGCCTGATACTGCGCCATGCAGCGGTCATTCGGGCCTCGCCGGCAGGCGTAGCCCGGCTCCAGACCCTGGCCGCAGCGGCACGGGTTCATCGCGGCCACGAGCTGGAACCGGGCCGGATAGGTGACCCGGTGATTGGCGCGGGCGATCATCACCTCGCCGGTCTCCATGGGCTGACGCAGACTGTCGAGGACCTGCGGGGCGAATTCGGGAAGCTCGTCCAGGAAGAGCACGCCGCCATGGGCCAGGGAGACCTCGCCCGGGCGCGCGCCGAGGCCGCCGCCGACCAGCGCGGCCATCGAGGCGGAATGGTGCGGCTGGCGGAACGGGCGACGGTTCGAGAGCGCGCCGTCCTTCAGTTCGCCCGCGACCGACTGGACCATGGAGATGTCGAGCAGCTCGCGGGGGCCGAGGGGCGGCAGGATCGAGGGCAGCCGGGCGGCGAGCATCGACTTACCCGAGCCGGGCGGTCCGTTCATCAGCAGATTGTGCCCGCCCGCGGCGGCGACTTCGAGGGCGCGCTTGGCCCCCTCCTGACCCTTGATGTCGATCAGGTCCGGCAAGGGTCCCGCCAGACCGGCCATTGCGGGCTCCGGGCGCGCCATGACCTGGCTGCCCTTGAAGTGGTTGGCGAGCTGGATCAACGATCGGGGGGCGAGCACGTCGAGGTCGCCGCCGGCCCAGGCCACCTCCGGTCCGGTCGATGCCGGGCAGATCAGTCCGAGGCCGCGCGCGCCCGCCGCGATGGCGGCCGGCAGCACGCCGTTGACCGCGGTGATGCTGCCGTCGAGCGCGAGCTCGCCCAGGACGCAGTAGCCGGAGAGGGCATCCGCCGGGATCGCGCCGATGGCCGCCATGACGCCCAGCGCGATCGGCAGGTCGTAATGTGAGCCTTCCTTGGGCAGATCCGCAGGGGCGAGATTGACGGTTATGCGCTTGGCCGGAAGCGCCAGCCCCGAAGCGATCAAGGCACCGCGCACCCGCTCGCGGGATTCGGCCACCGCCTTGTCGGGCAGGCCTACCACCGTGAACACCACCGAGCCCGGGATGATCTGGACCTGCACGTCGACCGCCCGCGCCTCGATACCCTCGAAGGCGACGGTGGCGACGCGCATGACCATAGGTGAAGAATCCTCGACGCCTCAGGCTCGGGCGCTCCAGATCTGCGGGAGAATTGTAGGGGACTCAAGAGGATCCGCGGCGCGCGGGAACCCCTCTGCTGCATTCCTGTTCACAGCCGACAACTCGTGATGGATTGGAGACCGCCTTGCGCCTCGCCACGCCACTTCTCGCGCTGACTTTCGCTATCGGCCTCGCGACCGCTGCCGAAGCCGACCAGAAGCTTCCACCCGACCAGCAGGCCAAGGTGGAAGCGATGCTCAAGCAGGAAGGATTCACCAAGTGGGACGAGATCGAGCTCGACGATGGCATGATCGAGGTCGATGACGCGATCGATGCCAGCGGCAAGAAGTTTGACCTGAAGCTCGACCCGAAGACCTTGGCCATCGTGAAGCGCAAGGCCGAGTAGGCGCCACCGAGCGGCAGCGCTTGCGTTCAGGCCGAGGCCCGGCCATATAGCCGGCGGGGGGTTGGCGAGGGACGTTTCACTCGCCAACCGGGTCAGGTCCGGAAGGAAGCAGCCCTAACGAGACCGAGCGGGTCTTCGTCCAGCCTCCCACCTCATTCCCTGCGCGCGGCAGCTTGATTCTGACACGGCATGGACGCTTCGACCGGCACGCCTGACGACGAGCCGGGCCTGCCCGGATTTGCAGCGCCCCCCGCCGCGGTGACGCCCTACCGGGTGCTCGCGCGAAAATACCGCCCCACGAATTTCGGCGACCTGATCGGCCAGGATGCGATGGTGCGGACCCTGGCCAACGGGTTCGCGGCCAACCGCATCCCCCAGGCTTGGATGCTCACCGGTGTGCGCGGCGTCGGCAAGACCACCACAGCCCGCATCCTCGCCCGCGGCCTCAACTACGCCCGGGCCGGCATTCCCGATACCGGGCCGACCGTGTCGATGCCGGAACTCGGCGTCCACTGCGCGGCGATCATGGAATCGCGGCACATGGACGTGCTGGAGATGGATGCCGCCTCGCATACCGGCATCGACGACGTCCGGGCGATCATCGACGGCATCTGCTATGGACCGGTCTCGGCGCGCTACAAGGTCTACATCGTCGACGAGGTCCACATGCTGTCTGAGAAGGCGTTCAACGCCTTCCTGAAGACGCTCGAGGAACCGCCCCCGCACGCCAAGTTCGTCTTCGCCACCACTGAGATCCGCAAGGTCCCGGTGACGATCCTGTCGCGCTGCCAGCGGTTCGATCTCCGCCGGGTCGAGGCCCCGACGCTGCACGCCCATCTCGCCAAGGTCTGCGCGGCCGAACGCGTCGAGGCCGAGGACGAAGCGCTGGGCGCAATCGTGCGCGCTGCGGAAGGCTCGGTGCGCGATGCCCTCTCGCTGCTCGATCAGGCGATCGCCCACGGCGCCGGGACCGTCACCGCGCAAAGCGTGCGCGACATGCTCGGATTGGCCGATCGCGCCCGCATCCTCGACCTGTTCGAGGCGGTGATGCGCGGATCCGTGCCGGCGGCCTTTGCGGAATTGCGGGCGCAGTACGATTCCGGCGCGGACCCGTCGGTGGTGCTCTCGGATCTCGCGGCCTTCACGCATCTCGTGACCCGTCTGAAGGTGGTGCCGGAAACCGCGTCGGATCCGACGCTGAGCGAGACGGAACGCGTTCGCGGCGCTGAGTTCGCCGAGAAGCTCTCGGTCCGCGCGCTGTCGCGGGCGTGGCAGATCCTGCTGAAGGCGATCCCCGAGGTCCAGGCTGCGCCCCGGCCGCTTGCGGCGGCCGAGATGGCGATCGTGCGCCTCGCCTACGCGGCCGACCTGCCCACGCCGGATGAGGCTCTGCGCCAGCTGAAGTCCGAGGCGGCCGCCGCGCTCCAGGACGATCCGCCCGCGCCGTCGGTGCGCCCGCCTCTCCCACCGATCCCTGATCTGCGGGGCGGCGGCTCTGCGGCTCTCGCGGCGTCACCTCGAACGGACATGGCACAGCCGAATCCCTCGGTCATGCCGACGGCGATGGCGGCCCCGGCTCCGCGGCCGGCACCAGCGGCGCCGCCGACGCCGCGGCTCGGCCGATTCGAGGATCTGATCGCTCTGGCGGATGCCAACCGGGACATCCTGCTCCGCACGGCGCTGGAGCGGGACATCCATCTTGTGCGGTTCGAGGAGGGCCGCATCGAATTCCGGCTCGCGTCCGGCGGGCGTCCAAGCCTTGCCACCGACCTCGCAGCGGCCATCGAGCGCTGGACCGGACGGCGCTGGGTCGTTGCCCTCTCGAAGGAAGAAGGCGCGCTGACGCGCGATGCCGCGGCCAGGGCGGCGACCGAAACCCGCCTGGAGAACGCCGCTGCCGACCCGTTCGTGCGCGAAGTGTTGACGCGTTTCCCCGGCGCGGAAATCGTTGACGTGCGTGAGACGGCGCCGGAGGCGTTGCCTATCGGCGAGGCGGAGATCCTGGGCGAAGGCGAGGCAGCGCGGGTTGACGAGGCCGCGGACGACGACTTCTAGGGACAGCGGCCACGCGGCAACGTAGCGAAGCGGCGACCCAGTCCCCAGATCAGATCACGACGAGCGAATGGAAGGCAGCCGCATGCGCGACCTTATGGGCATCATGAAGCAGGCCCAGGCCATGCAGGAAAAGATGGCCAACCTGCAAACCGAGATGGACGACATCGAGGTGACCGGCGCCTCGGGCGGCGGCTCAGTCCGGGTTACGATGACGGCCAAGGGTCAGATGAAGGGCGTCAGCATCGACCCATCCCTGATGCTGGAGGATGAGCGCGAGATCCTCGAGGACCTGATCGTGGCCGCCTGCAATGATGCCCGCGGCAAGGCCGAGGCGACCATGCAGGAGCGCATGGCCGAACTGACCAAGGGCCTGCCGCTACCGCCGGGCATGAAGCTGCCGTTCTAGGGATTGCTGAGGCAGCCTGGCTTCCGCACTGCCGGGCGGTCATCGACGCGTTCCGTCATCTCGGGGCCGTGCAGCGGGGCCCGGGATCCAGACCCGCCGACCTGTTAAACACTTGCACCATCTGTGGGTCTGGATTCCGGGCTCGCCTACGGCGCCCCGGAATGACGGGCTGTCCGGCCCCTTCTCGATCGATGCCACGCGAACCCGTCGAACACGATCGCTCGGATCAGGCGATTACGGGCGGCCTAGACGGCCGCCCGATCTTGTATTCAGGCGGCGATCGCCTGTGCGCTCGGTCCGGCGGCGCGCACGTCGGCGTCGACATGAGCCTCGAACCGCTTGAAGTTGTCGTCGAACATCTTCACCAGCCGCGCCGCCGTCTCCACGAAGGCACCCTTGTTGGCCCAGGTCTTCACTGGGGTCAGAATGTGCGGCTCGACGCCCGGCACCGAGACCGGCACCGCGAAGCCGAAATACGGGTCGCGGCGGAACTCGGCCTGAGCCAGCGAGCCGTCGAGCGCCGCGCCGAGCAGGCGCCGGGTCACGCGGATCGGCATGCGACGGCCGGTGCCGACGCCACCGCCGGTCCAGCCGGTATTGACCAGCCAGCAATCGACGCTGTGCTTGGCGATGAGGTCGCGCAGCAGGTTGCCGTAGGTGCTCGGGTGCCGCGGCATGAACGGCGCGCCGAAGCAGGTCGAGAAGGTCGCCTCCGGCCCGGTCAGGCCGCGCTCGGTGCCGGCCACCTTGGCGGTGTAGCCCGAGAGGAAGTGGTACATCGCCTCGGCGCCGGTGAGCTTGGCGATCGGCGGCATCACCCCGAAGGCGTCGCAGGTCAGCATCACGATGTTCTTCGGATGGCCGGCCCGGCCGGTGGCGCTGGCATTGGCGATGAAGTCCAACGGGTAAGCGCAGCGGGTGTTCTCGGTGAGTGCGGAATCGTCGAAATCCGGAGCGCGGGTGATGGGGTCGATCACCACGTTCTCCATCACCGTGCCGAAGCGCTCGGTGGTGGCATAGATCTCCGGCTCGGCGTTGCGCGACAGCCGGATGGTCTTGGCGTAGCAGCCGCCCTCGAAGTTGAAGATGCCCGCATTCGACCAGCCGTGCTCGTCATCGCCCAGAAGCTGGCGGGACGAGTCGTTCGACAGCGTCGTCTTGCCGGTGCCCGACAGGCCGAAGAAGATCGCCGAGCCGCCCTCGGCATCGAGCGCCGCATTGGCCGAGCAGTGCATCGGCATCACGCCCTGACCCGGCAGGATGTAGTTCAGGTAGGTGAAGACCGACTTCTTCATCTCGCCCGCGTAGGCCGAGCCGCCGATCAGCACGAGCTTCTTCGAGAAATCGATGGCGATGACGGTCTTCGAGCGGCAGCCGTGCCGGGCGGGATCCGCCTGGAAGCTCGGCAGGTCGATGATCGTCATGTCCGGCACATAGGACGCGATCTCCGAGCGGTCCGGCCGGATCAGCAGGTTGCGGATGAACAGCGAGTGCCACGCGAACTCGGTGAAGACCCGCGCCTTGACCCGATAGGCCGGATCGGCACCGCCGTAGAGGTCCTGGGCGAACAGCTCCTTGCCTTCGGCGTGCTTCAGGAAGTCCTGCCGCAGGGTCTCGAACTGCTCCGGCGTGATCGCGCCGTTGTTGTCCCACCACACCTCGCTCTCGGTGGTGGCGTCGCGGACTACGAACTTGTCCTTGGGCGAGCGGCCGGTATGACTGCCGGTGGTGGCAACAAGCGCGCCGCCGCGGGCGAGCTGCGCCTCCCTGCGGGACAGCGCCTCCTCGTAGAGGCGCGGAGCCTCGAAATTCCAGTGGACGGCCTTGAGGTTGCGGAAGCCGGACGCCTCAGCACCATGGGCCGCGTTGTGATCACCGATGTTGGTCAAGAGCGTATCTCCCGGGCCCCTGTTCGACCGTCGACGCGACTGAGCCGGACGGCACCGCCGTCCGAACCTGACCGGGAGACGTCCGCGCGGTCGTACAGGTCCGCCGCGCGCAGGATCTCCGTTTCCCGGCCGCCTGCCGTCCCTGCAACGAGTAGGCGGCGAAGCTTCGCTGTCATTATGGGCTCCATCAGAGGCCCGCAATGTGGACAAACAGGTTAGACCACAGTCGTGGACTCAGGAACCCAAGTCTGTAAGCCGTTTCATGCGTCGTGCAGCAGATCGGCACAGGCGCAGCGGCGCTGGAATACCCATATACCACTCCTGCGTGCTCGCACCCTTGCGCGCGGCCAGGGTGCGTCTATGCCCGTCCGAATCCTCAGCCCTTCCTCGCCCAAGAGGCACGATGCCCCAAGCCGTCGCCGGCCCCGAGATTGAGCGCCTGATCCAGCTTCTCGCCCGCATGCCGGGCCTCGGACCCCGCTCGGCGCGGCGGGCCGCTCTCCAGCTCATCAAGAAGCGCGACACGCTGCTCGGGCCCCTCGCCGACGCCATGCGGGTGGCGGCCGACCGCATCATCGTGTGCACGAGCTGCGGGAACGTCGACACCTCGGACCCGTGCACGATCTGCCGCGACGCGGAGCGGGACCCGACGACGCTCGTGGTGGTCGAGGACGTGTCCGACCTGTGGGCCCTTGAGCGCTCCGGGGCCGTGAAGGCGCGCTATCACGTGCTCGGCGGCGTCCTGTCGGCGCTCGACGGCGTGCGGCCGGAGCATCTGAACCTCGCGAGCCTCGTGGAGCGCGTGGCCCGGCCAGAGGTGACGGAGGTGATCCTGGCGCTGAACGCCACCGTCGACGGCCAGACCACCGCCCATTACGTCACCGAGTCGATCCGGCATTGCGGCGCGAAGGTCACGCGGCTCGCCCACGGCGTGCCGGTCGGCGGCGAGCTGGACTATCTCGACGAGGGCACCCTGTCGGCGGCGATCCGCAGCCGGACGGCGTTCTGACGGTCTGCGACGGGCGGCGAACCGGTATTTGACCGGTCCACGGCCGCACCCTATTCGACGCTGAGCCCGGACCCGTCCTGGCGCCTTCCCTGCCGGTTTCCGCCATGACCATCCGTCCGCTCGTCATCCTCCCCGATTCCGTCCTGCGCCAGAATTCCGAACCGGTCGGTCAAATCACCGCCGAGATCCGCACCCTCGTCGCCGACATGTTCGACACGATGTACGACGCCCCCGGCGTCGGGCTCGCGGCAATCCAGATCGGCGTGGCGAAGCGCGTCGTCACGATCGACACGTCGAAGGAGGAAGGCGTCCGCGACGCGCGGGTGTTCATCAACCCCGAAATCGTCTGGTCCTCGGAAGAGAAGCGGGTCTACGACGAGGGCTGCCTGTCGATCCCCGACTATTACGCCGAGGTCGAGCGGCCGGATTGGGTGCGCGTGAAGTTCCGCGACGTCGATGGCACGGAGCAGGAGATCGAGGCCGACGGTCTGCTCTCGACCTGCATCCAGCACGAGATTGACCACCTCAACGGCGTGCTGTTCATCGACCACCTGTCGAAGCTGAAGCGCGACCGGGTGATCAAGAAGTTCGCCAAGGCGGCCAAGCGCGACGCGGCCTGACCCGGCCATGCGCGTCGTCTTCATGGGCACACCGGACTTCGCGGTGCCGACACTCGCCCGGCTCGCTCAGGACGGGCACGACATCGTCGCGGTCTATACACGCGCACCCGCGAAGGCCGGCCGCGGCATGAGCCTTCGCCCTTCGCCGGTTCATGCGCTCGCCGACACGCTCAACGTGCCGGTTCTGACGCCCGCGACGCTGCGCACGCCCGAAGCCGCCGAGACCTTCGCGGTGCACCGGGCCGACGTCGCCGTCGTCGTGGCCTACGGGATGCTCCTGCCGCAGGCGATTCTCGACGCGCCGAAGCACGGCTGCCTCAACCTGCACGGCTCATTGCTGCCGCGCTGGCGCGGCGCGGCGCCGATCCAGCGCGCCGTCATGGCCGGCGATGCCGCGAGCGGCGTCGGGGTGATGCGGATGGAGGCGGGCCTCGATACCGGCCCCGTGGCCCTGGAGGCCCGACTCCCGATCGCCCCGGGCATGACGGCGGGCGCGCTGCATGACGCCCTGATGCCCCTCGGCGCCGACCTTATGGCGCAAGCGCTCGCCCGGCTCGACGCGGGCACGCTGACCTTCACGCCACAAGCGGAAGACGGCGTCGTCTACGCCCACAAGATCACCAACGACGAGGCGCGGATCGACTGGTCCCGGCCGGCGGCTGAGGTCGCCAACCGGATCAACGGGCTGTCGCCGTTTCCCGGCGCCTTCTTCGAAGTGGATCTTGGCAAAGGGCCCGAGCGCGTGAAGGTGCTGCGCGCCGCTCCCGCCGACGGCGATGGCGCACCGGGTACGCTGCGCGATTCCGAGGGAACGGTTGCGTGCGGCGAAGGCGCCGTGCGACTCATGGAGCTGCGCCGCGCCGGGAAGGGCGTCCGTGCGAGTGGCGCCGAGTTCGTGCGCGGCGCCCGCCTGACGCCCGGCGCCCGCCTCGGCTGATGCCCCGCTACAAGCTCGTCATCGAGTACGACGGCGGCCCGTTCTGCGGCTGGCAGCGGCAGGTCGAAGATCCGACGGTCCAGGGCGCGATCGAGGCGGCCGTCACGCGCTTCTCCGGCGAGGAAGTCCGGCTCACCTGCGCCGGCCGGACCGATGCCGGCGTGCACGCGATCCATCAGGTCGCCCATCTCGACCTCGCCAAGGACTGGCGAACCGACACGGTGCGAGATGCCTTGAACGCCCATCTGCGGCCGCAGCCGGTGGCGATCCTGTCCGCCGAGATCGTGCCGGAGAGCTTCGACGCCCGCCACTCGGCGATCCGCCGGCACTACCGCTACCGCATCCTCAACCGGCGCAGCCCGGCGGCGCTGACTCGGGACCATGTCTGGCACGTGCCGTGGCCGCTCGACGTGGATCGCATGCACGACGCCGCCCAACGCCTCGTCGGCCACCACGACTTCTCGGCTTTCCGCGCCGCCGAATGCCAAGCCAAAAGCCCGATGCGTACGCTGGAGCAGCTCGACGTCACCGGCGTGCCGATGGCACTCCACGACGAGATCGTGGTGGCGACCGCGGCGCGCTCGTTCCTGCACCATCAGGTGCGGGCGATGGTCGGCACGCTGATGCTCGCGGGTTGCGGCCGCCTCTCGGCGGACGACGTCGCCGCGATCCTGGCCTCGGGTGATAAGCGCCGCTGCGGGCCGCTGGCCCCGGCCGCGGGCCTGACGTTCGTGGGCGTCGACTACGATCCGGGGAAGTAGGCCTCGAGTACCCGCTCGTAGATCGCCGTCAGCCGCTCCAGATCGGCGACCGCCACGCACTCGTCGACCTGATGCATGGTCTCGCCGACGAGGCCGAACTCGATCACCGGGCAGGCATCCTTGATGAAGCGCGCGTCCGACGTGCCCCCCGTGGTCGAGAGCGTCGGCGTCAGGCCGGTCTCGGCCCGGATCGCCTCGGAGACGAGCGTCACGAAGCCGTCCGGCCGCGTCAGGAAAGCTGGCGCGTTCGATGGCTGAAGGTCGAGGTTGAAGCGCACCGCGTTCCCGGCCGCGTGCTCCAGCCGCCGACGGATCTCGGCGCCCAGGCTCTCGGCCGTCCAGTCGTCGTTGAAGCGCACGTTGAAGGTCGCCCGTGCGGTCGCCGGGATCACGTTGGTGGCCGCGTTGCCGACGTCGATGGTGGTGAATTCGAGATTCGAGGCGTCAAAATGTGCGGTCCCGGTATCGAGCGGCGCGGCGACCAGCGCCGAGGCGAGGCGCAGCAGACCCGGAATCGGGTTCTCGGCCTTGTGCGGATAGGCGACATGGCCCTGGCGACCGAGCACGGTGAGCTTGCCGGTGAGCGAGCCGCGCCGCCC